>JACQKK010000157.1 GCA_016204605.1 Candidatus Lambdaproteobacteria bacterium | reverse complement strand
GTGCCGCCACTCGCCCCGCCGCCACCGAATCGCCCCGCAAGCAGATGCAGGACCCGCTGCTGATGGCGGAGCTCGATGCGATCAAGAAGGGCCAGGCCACGCTGAAGCAGGAGAGCGATGCCCTGCGCGCCGGGCTGGAGCGGAGCGAGAAGCGCGCGCAGCAGGAGCGGGCCGAGCAGAAGCGCTTTCAGGAGATGATGTCCACCAACTTCGACCTGCTGGAGAAGTCGGTGGCGGCCTCGCTGGCGAGCGCGATGGAGAAGGCGGCGGAGAAGGCCGGCACCCATGCGGGGGCCGCGCCGGCGGCCCCGGTCGGTGCGGTCGCCGCGCCCGCCGCGGCTCCGGTGGCCGTGAGCGTCCCCAAGGCTGCGGTCGCTCCCGCAAGCGGTGCCCTGGCGCCGGTCGCTGCCGCCACCGCGCCCGAACCGACACGCAAGGTGACCCTGGCGCCCAAGGGGCGCAAGGCGGCGGCCGCCGCCGCCTCGGCGGCGTCGAGCCGCCCGGCCGAGCCTGCCCTGAGCGATCCCGACCTCAAGCCGCCGGCCAAGCCGCGGGCGCTCGCGGGCAATCCGGCCGCCAAGCCGCTCTATGAGCGCGGTTTCGCCTTCTTCGCGCGACAGGACTACGCCCGCGCCATCGAGACCTACCAGGAGTTCCTGGCGAAGTTCCCGAGCGACGTGTACAGCGACAACGCGCAGTTCTGGATCGGCGAGGCCAACCTGGCGCTGGGTCGTCACGCGGAAGCGGAAGCCGCCTACCGGCGGGTGCTGCGCGATTACGACCACCGCAGCACCGTCGAAGGCTACAAGACGCCCGACGCGATCTACCGGCTGGGGGTGACCTTCCTCAAGCGCAACGACGAGCGCCGGGCCGAGTTCTACTTCGCCAATGTCTCCGAACGCTTCCCCGAATCCTCGGCCGCGCTTAAGGCGAAGCGCGAGCTGGCCACCCTGCGGCAGAACACGGCCGGCGGGCTCGTGCGCCCGCTCGATTCCGAATCGTGAGCGCGCGCAGCGCCGGCCCCTCCTCTGCCGGGCCCGGCGCCGATTCCTGCCCGCGCCGGGCGATGGACGGCGCGGGCCTCCGCCCTGCGCTCTGCTAGATGCCTTCTCCGCGGGCCGCCTGGCGGAGCTGCTGCACCAGGGCGCGCACCTTCGTCAGGTTGGGGTTGATCTCGAGGGCGCGCTCGAGCACCACGAGCGCCTCGGTGTTGCGGCCGAGCTGGAGCAGGCACAGCCCGGCTCCGCTGAGCGCGCCGAAGTGCAGCGGGTTGAGGCCGAGCGTGAGCCGGATGTCCGCCAGGGAGCGCCCGTAGTCCCCGAGCTGATAATACGTGGTGGCGCGCCGGTTGTACGCCTCGGCGAACTGCGGGCGCAGCGCGATCGCGCGATCGAACAGGCGCAGCGCCTGGTCGAGCATGCCGGCGCCGAGCAGGCGCCCGCCGCTCTCGAGCAGGCGATCGGCCTGAGGATCGCCCGAGCGCGACCAGAGCGCCCACAGCGTCCGCTCGGCCAAGGCGCGGATGGCGGGATCGCCATCGCGCAGGCGTTCGACGACGGCCGGGGCGGCATCCGGGTCGCCGTGCTCGGCGAGCCACCGCAGGGCGGCATCGCGCTCGGCGCTGTCGCCTTCGCGCAACTGCCGCAGCCGCTCCGCGCGGGCGGGCTCCTGGGCCGGGGCGCTTCCGGCGACGAGCAGCCCGATGGCGGCGACGAGAGCGGCGGCGATCAGGAAGGGGCGCATGGGTGTCGGTCGGTCGGGGCAGTGGGCCACGGCCCGGGTACGCGGGGCCATGGCAGCGTAATTCCGACGGTCGGGTTCCCCCGGAGCACTTTCCTCGCGCTCGAAAAGAGTCTAATGTTTGCCTAGATTTAGCCTTCTGTACACAGGGTTCGGCAGGCTCTCGCGGATCGAAACGGCCCCGGCTTCGGGATGACGCCCAAGAGGGGAGAAGCGGATGATGCAGTTCGAGAGGGCGATCAACGACGCCACCACGTTGTTCCTGTTCGATCGCCGCTCCCAGCAGCAGCTTCAGGAAATGGCCGAAGGGGCCATGCCGGGGTCGCGGGATCGCTACCTGATCCGGCTGACCCAGGCCGCGTTCCACTATTACAACGCCGTCGACGCGCAGGCGTTCGACATGCGCGGCGCCATCCGGCAGGCCCAGCTCATCCTGCGGGAGGTGAAGCGCTTCCGGGAGGACCGCGCCTTCTACACGATGGCGCTGCGGCTCGAGGTGGATCTGCTGATGCACCTCTCGCGGCTGACATACGAGGAGGCGGCGCCCCAGGAGAAGCTGACCCGCCTGTTCAACGAGGAGGATCAGCAGGCGCTCTTGATCTGCGAGACGCTGCTGAAGAACCTCCCGCCCACCCTCGATACGCTGCCGAACACCTGGTACACGGCCCTGATTCCGCTGTTTCCTCCGTACCGGGAGCAGGTGATCCAGTTCTACTCGACCCGCGCGAAGGACGACCGCATCGAGGTGCTGGCCGGAATCATGCGCCAGATCAAGGCCGAGCTGATCACCCTGGCGGGGATCGTGATGGCCAAGCGCTTCATCGCCGAACGCAGCCCCAGGCTCCAGACGCTGGATCGGGTGCGCTCCCTGCTCACGGCGAACATCAAGGACCTGACCACGCGCATCAAGGAGCGGGTGCCGCCGCTGATGCAGGTGACGGTGGACGTGAGCCTGCCCAAGGGCATCTCCCGCAGCCAGATCGAGTTCGCGATCCGCACCATCCAGGAGCGGATCGACCAGTCCCGCGCCGAGAAGGACATGCGCAAGCTGGCCTCGGTGCTGCTGCACCAGGGCATCCTCTACTTCCTCAACGATGAAGCCGGGGAGGCCGTCAAGGCCATGGTGAACACGCTGCGCGCCAGCGCCCAGATTCCCGCCGACGACAAGAAGCAGCGCCAGTACCGCCACGAGCAGTTTCCCGATATCCCGTTCATCGTGGGCACCAGCTACCTCAAGACGGCGCTGGCGGGCGAGCGGGGCCTCCAGGAGGAGGAGAAGCGTTTCCTGGAGCAGGCGCGCACGGCTTTGATTCGGGCCGTCCAGCTTCAGCCCCACTACCACCAGGCCTACGTGAACCTGCTGCTCGTGCTCGCGCTGCTGGCGGACCCGGGCGAGGACGACATCATCAGCCTCTACCTGCAGAGCTTCGAGGGCAGTCTGGCCAACCTGAGCGGGCTGGGGTTCCGCAACAAGGCGCTGCGGGAAACCCAGAGCAACGCCAACGCGCTGACGCCCGATGCCGTCAAGTGGCTGGTGCTCTCGCTGTTCTGCGCAGGCGGCGAGTTGACCAAGGCCAAGCGGCTGCTGCAGGAGCTGAAGACGCTGTACCTGCTCAACGCACACGACTACGTGGTGCCCTACCTCGAGGAATACCGCACGCTGTTCCGGATCAAGGACCCCGAGTTCGTGGCCGATCTCGAGGATGCCAGCCTCCACGGGGCGATGCTGTTCTACATCGCCCACGCCTTCACCTCGCTGGCGCTGGTGCAGGGGCGCAAGGACACCGAGCTGGCCGTGGATCACGCCAACCTCGACCAGGCCATCGAGCTCAACGGCGAGGCGCTCTTCTTCAACCGCAACAACTCCAGCGCCGTGCGGCTGGTGGAAACCCAGGCGCAGATCATCGAGTTCGCCTTCCAGCGCACCGACAAGCGTTGGGAGAACATCCAGGCCATGATCGGCCAGCGCTTCCAGCTCTACGAGGAATACCTGCGCCAGCAGAAGAGCTACACCCTGCTGCGCGAGAAGCTGGCGACCCTGCACATGGAAGCCGCGGTGCCTGAGATCAAGCTCGCACCGGCCACCGTACAGAAGATGGAGAGCACCATCACCTCCGAGCAGCGCGAGCGCCTGAGCCACCGCGTTGGGCTCGCCTGAGGGCGGCACCGCTCCCCGGGCCGAAGGAACGTCACGCCCCGGCCCCGGGCGTGTGCGAAGGAAGGGAGGCCCCCTGCGCAAGGTGAGCGCATGTGCGGGACTCCCGGGCCGCAGACCGCCCCACGCGCCAGCACCGTCCATTCGCGCAACCCCACGCCGGCCCTCGGCCACCCCGGCCCGCCAAGGCGGGCCGGGGCCGGGGTTGCGCGGGCCATGCGCGCCCCTGATCCGTCGCAAGCCGTCGGGCTCGTGTGCGGCTTTGCGCTCGCCCGGATCGGGCTTCCAGGGCAAGTCCAAAGTCAGTCGCTTCGACGAGCCGTCACGAGCCGGATCGATGGTGCGATTGGCCTGGAAAACCTCTCCCCCGGCCCCTCTCCACATCGTGGAGAGGGGTGCCCGAAGGGCGGGGTGAGGTGCCAGCC
>JACQKK010000155.1 GCA_016204605.1 Candidatus Lambdaproteobacteria bacterium | reverse complement strand
GGGCCGCCTTCCGCTTCTGGACCGACCGCGAGCCGCCGCTGGAGGCCATGCGCGCCGCGCTCCCCTCGCCCTGATCCGCTTGCCGCAGCACACGCCGGACAGTGCCGGGCCGACCAGGGCGCCGGCCCCTGACTCCTCCCCAACGTGGCCCTCTGTCGGAACGGAGGTGGAGCTACTCGATGACCTTGCGCGCGCGCAGGTCGGCGCGCTGGGCCGCATCGAGGCCGAGCAGCCCTTCCAGCACCGCGTCGGTGTGCTGCCCCAGCAGGGGGGCGGGGGGGCCGGTACGTCTGGGCCTGAGGGCGAAGCGCCAGGGCACGCCCAGCAGCGTCTGCTCGCCCACCTCGGGGTGGGCCCAGCGGTTGAAGACGTTGCGGGCGTTCAGGTGCGGGTCTTCGGCCAGGTCCTTCGAGCTCAGGCAGGGGAAGGCGGGGACGGCCTGGGCCTGGAGGGCGCGGGTGATCTCCCAGCGCTCCCGGGCCGCGCACCAGTCGCCGACGATGCCGTCCAGCGCGTCCTCGTTGGCCTTGCGTGCCGCGCGGGTGCGGAAGCGGGCGTCGTCCGCCAGCTCCGGCCGGCCGATGGCGGTGCAGAGCGCGCGCCACCGCGCCTCGCTGCGCACGTCGATGGCCACCCAGGTGTCGTCGCCGCGGGTGCGGTAGAGGTTGCTGGGCGCGTGCACGGGGTCGCGGTTGCCCATCGGGCGGTAGGGCGGGTTCCCGACCACGTGGTTCATCCAGCCGGAGAACGACGTGGCCAGCATCGCCTCCCACAGGGAGATGTCGATCACCTGCCCGCCCGTGCCGTGGCGGTCGCGCGACCAGAGCGCCGCCGCGATGGCCAACGCCGTGTACACGCCCGCGTTGGGATCGGCATAGGGGAAGCCCAGCTCCCGGGGTGCGCCGTCCTGGTAGCCGGTCTCCGCCGAGAGGCCGGCCAGCGGCGCCAGCAGCGGGCCGTAGCCGAGATACTGGCCGTAGGGGCCGGTCTGCCCGAAGGCGGAGATCATGGCCATGATCAGGTTCGGGTTGGCGCGCAGCATCGCCGCGCTGCCCAGCCCCAGCCGCTCCAGCACGCCCGTGCCGAAGTTGCTGACCATCACGTCGCAGTGGGCGGCCAGGCGCTTGACGAGCGCAATGCCCTCGGGGTGCGAGAGGTTGACGCCGATCGCCTGCTTGCCCTGGTTGAGCTGGTGGTTGTAGCCGCTGCGGTTGATCCCTTGCTCCATGCCTTTCGGGAACGGCCCCTGGCGGCGGGTGGTATCGGGCCGGGAGGAGGACTCGACCTTGACGATCTCGGCGCCCAGCATCGCCAGCATCATGGTGCAGTAGGGGCCGGCCCAGACCCAGGTGAAGTCGAGCACCCGCACTCCCGCGAGCGGGAGCGGCGGGGTCTCGCCCTCCGGGACGGGGCGGGGCGCCGGACCCTGCGGCGCCGCGAACAGCGTATCCGCCGCCGCGCCTGCCTCCCCGAGCAGCGGCGCGGCCGAGCGCAGCCGCCACCAGGGCCGGCTCAGCGCGTAGGGCGCCCCGGGCACCTCGACGGTGGCCACGGGGTGGGGCGCGGTGACGAAGTACTTGCGCGCCCGCAGGTGGGGCTCCTGTTCCAGCCGCGGGTAGGTCATCACGGTCGCCGCGGGCGCCTTGGCCTGCTGGCTGGCGTGGAACAGCGCGTCGGCCGACTGGGTCTTGGTCCACTCGCTGATGAGCGCCTTCAGTTCGACCTGGTGCTCGGCGCGCTTGGCGCGGTCGGAGAAGCGCCCGGAGGCGGCCCACGCCGGATTGCCCATCAGCGCCAGCAGCCGGTCGAACTGGTGCTGCTCGGAGCACATCAGGTAGATCAGGCCGTCCTGGCATGGGTAGAAGCTGAAGGGCTCATAGAGCGCCGGGGAGTTCCGCGTGTCGACGATCCCCGCGTAGGTGTACTGCGGGAAGGAGCGCCCGACGAAGAACGCCATCGTCTCCTGCGCGGAGAGGTCGATATGGTCGCCCCGGCCGCTGGCGGCGGCGCCCCGGCAGGCGGCCAGCGCCGCGAGCGCCCCGTGCAGCCCCGCCTGCACCGCCGCGTGCGGCCCGAACGCCTTGAGCGGCGGCAGCTCCAGCGGCGTGTTCTTGCCGGGGCAGATCCAGCCCCAGCCGCCGCCGTGCACCAGCGTTAGGTCTGTCGCCAGGTAGTCGCGATGGGGGCCGGTCTGCCCGAAGGGCGAGATGGAGAGCATCACGAGACGCGGGTTGAGCCGGGCGAAGCGGGCGAAGTCGAGCCCGTGGGCGGCCATCTCGCCGGGCCGGTGGTCGTGGATCAGCAGATCGGCCGACGCCAGCCACCCCTCGAGCCGGCGCCGCCCCGCCGCCTGCCGCAGATCGGCCACGGCGCTGCGCTTGTTGGCGTTGAGGTAGAGGTGGGCGCCGCCGGCTTCGGGCTGCACGGCGTCGGGATGCACTGCGTCAGGCTGCTCGGGCCCGCCGCGGAACGGCCCCAGCCGCCGCACGGGGTCGCCCTCCGGTGGCTCGACCTTGAGCACGGTGGCGCCCAGGTCGGCGAGCACCTTGCCGGCGAACGCCGCCGAGATGCCGGCGCCGACTTCGATCACGTTCAGATGGGTCAATCCCTCGCTCATGCGGCTTCCCTCATGCGACGGTGTGTGCTGCGGTCGGGCGACGCCCCCCAGCGACCCGCGTGGCTGCGGTGGTGCCTTCGATCGTGGTGCCGGGCGGCTTCCGGGCAAAGCCTATAGCAGGGCGCCGCGGGCGGTGATCGGCCAGAGCGCCTCCACGCGGTCGTTGCGGGTGCAGACGAACCAGTCGTACAGGTTCACCGTGGGGTCGCAGTGGCCGGGGATCAGGCGCAGCTTCTGCCCCACCCGCAGGGGGCTGTGCGCCGGCGCCAGCACGAGCTTGCCGTGCTCGTCGGAGGCGCGGGCGTACTCGACCCCCTCCAGCCCGAACACCAGCGGCATGCCCGAATCCACGCTGAGCGCCTTGAGCCCGGCGTCGACCACGGCGCGCTCCGGGGCGGTGTGGCTCATCACGGTCGCATACACGAACAGGCTGTGCTCGAAGTCGCGCACCGGGCCGCCGTCCTCGCCCCGGTTCTTGCCGTAGTCGGCATCCATGAAGATGTACGAGCCCGCCTGCAGCTCTGTGTAGAGCCCACCGGCGGCCTCGAAGCGGAAGGTGCCGGTGCCCGCGCCGGTGATGGTGGGGCAGGCGATGCCCTCCCGCTCGAGCAGCGCCTGGGTGTCGCGCGCCTTGGCAGAGGCTGCCTCGATGGCGCGCCGGCGCTCCTCGTGGCTGCGCAGGTGCTGCGCGCTGCCGTGGTAGACCTGCAGGCCGTCGAAACGCAGGCCGGGCGCCTGGGTCACCCGGCGCGCCAGGGCCAGCGCGGGGGCGCCCGGTTCGACGCCGCAACGATCGGCGCCCACGTTGACCTCGACCAGCACGCGCAGCTCCGCCCCGAACGCCTGGGCGGCGCGACCGAGCGCCGCGACGTTCTCCGCGTCGTCCACGCACACGCCGATGCGCGCCTGGCGCGCCAGCGCCGCCAGCCGGCGCAGCTTGGGCTCGCCCACGATCTCGTTGGTGACCAGCACGTCCTCGACGCCGCCGGCCACCAGGGCCTCGGCCTCGCCCACCTTCTGGCAGCAGACGCCCACCGCCCCGAGCGCGATCTGCCGGCGGGCGATGGTGGGGCACTTGTGGGTCTTGGCGTGGGCGCGCAGCCGGACGGGATGGGGCGCGATGGCCTGGGCCATCCGGCTCAGGTTGCGCTCGAAGGCGTCCAGCTCGATCAGCAGCGCGGGCGTATCCACCTCAGCGAGCGGCATGCCCACCTCGGCGGGGGGTCGCTGGGTCATCGTCACCTCGCAGAATGGGGCCACAACGGTGCGGCAAGCTGGCGGCGGTGGTCACGCGCGCGGCTTCCGTTTGCCGGGGCGATAGGCGTAAGCTGCGTCCCGGTCGAGACCGGCCGGCGCACGAGTCGATATGCGGAGCGGCCCGGCCGATCCCGCACCTTATGCCACAGCGGCCGGGGGGATGCCAATGGGCGGCCGCAAGACGCTCAACACGACAGCCGTCGGCCCGCGGGCACGCCCGCCCTGGAGTCCAGCCCGCCCATCGCTCATCCACGAGGACGCCATGCCGCAGATGCTCTCCGACCTGATCGCCCAGCGCTTCGGCATCCCGACCGGCGTGGGCGCTACCCTGCCCGCCGAAGGCGAGCTGGCGCGCATCCTGGCCCGGCGCTCGCACCGCCGCTACGCCGAGCGGCCCGTGCCGGAGGAGCTGCTGGCGGTGCTGCTGGCCTGCGCCCAATCGGCCAGCGCCAAGTCCGACTTGCAGCAGTGGTCGGTGGTCGTGGTCAAGGACCCGGCCAAACGCAAGGTGTTCGCGGAGCTGCTGCCCGATATGGCCCACGTGGCCAAGGCGCCCGTGTTCCTCGTGTTCCTCGGGGACATGCGCCGCGGCCAGCGCATCTGCGCCCGGTACGACCGGCCCCACGACAGCAACACGCTCGATACCTTCATGAACGCCGCCGTGGACAGCGCCCTGGCCATGCAGACCTTCATCCTCGCCGCCGAGGCGGTCGGGCTGGGCACCTGCCCCATCAGCCAGCTCCGCAAGGACATGCCGCTCGTCACCCGCACGCTGGAGCTGCCGCCGGGCGTGTTCCCGGTGGCGGCGCTCTGTGTGGGCTACCCCGCCGACGCGGGCCGGCTCTCCCTGCGCCTGCCGCCCGCCCTGGTCGTGCATACCGACCGCTACGACGACAGCCGCTTCGAGGCGGAATTGGCGGGCTACGACGCCCGCCGCCACGCCCATACCCCCATCGCGAAGCAGATGTACACGAAGACGTACGGGGTCGCCGGGCGCTACACCTGGTCCGACAACGTCTCGCGCCGGCTGGCCAACCGTGAGCGCCGCGACTTCGGCGCCTTCATCCGCCAGCACGGGTTCGAGCTGGAGTGAGGGGGGCCGATGCTGTGACCGGGTGGCGGGAATCGGGTACACTCCACGCGTGACAGGAGCCGCGCCGACCGCCGCGCCGGCTGGCGCCCACGCATAGCCGCCCGCCACTCCGACAGCCTGCGCCGCTGCATCGCCGCCATCGAGCGGCTCTTGCAGCCCTGATGCTGCACCCGTGAGTCCAACCGCCACCAGGGGAGAGTTGCCATGAACACCGAAGCCGCGCTGAACACGTTGTGGGACGCCGCCCAGCAGGGCCGCCACTTTCCCGATGCGCTGCGGGGGCAGATGAGCCTGCAGGAGGCGCTGAAGGTGCAACTGGGCGTGCTGGAACGCCGGGAGGCCCGCGGCGAGCAGCGCGCGGGCTGGAAGGTGGGCTGGACCTCGATCGCCGTGCGGCGCCGGAACAACACCGAGGAACGCGCCTTCGGCCACATCGTGGCCCAGCGCGTGTTCGACTCGGGCGTGACGATCCCCTTCGCCGAGATCCACGGCGAGCAGGGGGTGGAGCCGGAGCTGTGCTTTACCATCGGCAAGACGCTGAAGGGGCCGGGCATCACCCCCGCGCTGGCCAAGGCCGCGGTGCTCGGCGTCTCGCCCGGCTTCGAGATCAACGAGGGCCGCGCCCCCAAGGGCCAGGCGCCCGACCTGGCGCTCTCCGTGGCCGACAACCTGAGCCAGTGGGGCATCGTCGTCGGACCGATGCTGAAGCCGGTTCCGCCCGACTTCGACTTCGGCAAGCTGCGCGTCGAGATGCGGCTGGGGGGGATCGTGGAAGCCACCGCCATCGGCGAGAAGGTGATCGACGACCACTACCTCTCGCTCTCCGTGCTGGCGAACATGCTCGGCAGCTTCGGCGTACCGCTGGAGGCCGGTCAGCGCGTCATCACCGGCTCGTTCACCAAGCACACCGTGCACCAGGGCGATAGCTGGGAAGCCACCTTCGCCGGGATCGGCAAGGTTTCGGCCACCTTCGCCTGAACGGCCGGGGCGTGGGGCGGAGCGCTCCGCCCCCCCTGGCAGGGCGGCCCGCGTCGCCTGGCGCACGCTCGTCGCCCGGATGCCCGCCTGCACCATCCTGACCGCATCGCCCTCCGCACGGCCCGACCTGCCCGCTGATCGGGCTTGTGGCCCGCAGGTACTGCTCAAACGTTGAGCAGTCCCGCCGCCGCGCCCGCCGCTCTTCCAGAAGATTAGTATGTTATAACAGATACATACGTCGCCGCCACGGTTTGGCACCAATCGTGCCCAATAAGGGGTCGGGACCGCGAGTCGGCGGGTCCGAACCGATGGGGCGCCGACCCATCACTCTGCGACTGTCTGAGGACATGCGATGAAAAAAATCGAAGCCATCATCAAGCCCCATGCGCTGGAGAAGGTGCGCGACGCACTGAACCGGGCAGGGGTCTCCGGGATGACGATCTACGAGGTGCGCGGCTACGGCCGCCAGAAAGGGCACACGGAGCTGTACCGGGGCGCCGAGTACACGGTGGATTACCTGCCCAAGGTCAAGATCGAGACCATCTGCACCGACGACATGGTGGACAAGCTGGTCGAAGTGATCACCCAGGCCGCCAACACCGGCAAGATCGGCGACGGCAAGATCTTCATCTACGACGTCGCCAAGGCCCTGCGCATCCGCACCGGGGAATTGGACGAAAAGGCCATCTGACCCGCAACGCTACCCCAACCGGGAGACTTGCCGTATGAATCACGATACATACCCAACCCACCGATCCGGGTCGCTGCGGCGCGCGGCGGGCGGACTGGTGCTCGCATTGTTCCTGTCGCTTTCGGCCGCCACGATCTATGGGCAAGCGGCACCGCCCGCCCCGGCTGCGGCCATGCCCGCCCCGGCCACGCCGCCCGCGCCCACGCCGCCCGCGCCCACGCTCGACACGGGCAACACGGCCTGGATGCTGACGTCCACCGCGCTGGTGCTGCTGATGACGATCCCGGGGCTGGCGCTGTTCTATGCGGGGATGGTGCGCAAGAAGAACATCCTCGGTACGGCGGCACAGGCCTTCGCGGTCACCTGCCTGGTGACGGTGCTCTGGGCGATCGCCGGATATTCGCTGGCATTCACCCAGGGGACACCCTTCCTGGGCGGATTCAGCCGTTTCATGCTGGGCGGGATCGAGGTGTCTACGCTCTCCGCCGGGAATGTTCCCGAGTCGGTCTTCGCGATGTTTCAGCTCACCTTCGCCATCATCACGCCCGCGCTGATTGCCGGGGCTTTCGCGGACCGGATGAAGTTCTCCGCGCTGCTCTGGTTCATGGGGCTGTGGCTGCTGCTGGTCTATGTGCCGATCGCGCACTGGGTGTGGGGCGCTGGTGGGTTCCTGGGGGCGCTGGGCGTGCTCGACTACGCCGGGGGCACGGTGGTACACATCAACGCCGGCATCGCAGGGCTGGTCGCGGCGCTGGTGATGGGGCACCGGCGCGGTTACGGGCAGGAGAACATGCCGCCTCACAACCTGATGCTCTCGTTCGTCGGCGCGTCGCTGCTCTGGGTGGGCTGGTTCGGGTTCAACGCGGGCTCGGCCGTGGCCGCCGACGGTCGGGCGGGCATGGCCATGACCGTGACCCAGATCGCTTCCGCGACGGCGGCGCTCTCGTGGATGGCCTGCGAGTGGGCGCTGCGCGCAAAGCCCAGCGTGCTCGGCATGATCTCCGGCGCCGTGGCGGGATTGGTCGCGATCACCCCCGCCTCCGGGTTCGTCGGGCCGGGCGCGGCGCTGGTCATCGGCTTGGCTGCCGGCGCCGCCTGCTTTTCAGGCTCGACCTGGCTCAAGCGCAAGGCCGGCTACGACGACTCCCTCGATGCCTTCGGCGTGCATGGCGTGGGCGGCACGGTCGGTGCGGTGCTGACCGGCGTGTTCGCCAGCAAAGCCATCGGCGGAACCGCGGGGCTCACGGAAGGCAACCCGATGCAGGTGTTGACGCAGGTCTACGGCATCCTGGCGACGATGGTCTACTGCGCCGTCGTCAGCTTCATCATCCTCAAGGTGGTCGACCTGGTCATCGGGCTGCGCATCAGCAGCGAGGACGAAACCGAGGGGCTGGACCTTTCGCAGCATGGCGAGGCGCTGCAGTAGCACCGGGGGCGCCCGCCGGGCCTCGCTCCCCGGCGGTGCAGCTTGCCGCCGGCACGCGGTCGCACCAGCGCGGCGAGCGGGACCCGCGCACCTGGCAGGCCCGTCTCGCCGCCGGGTACACGCTCCCCCGGGCTCGCCGGGGGATTTCTCATTTCGTGGCTGTTCCGGCGATGGTCGCCGCGGCTTGCATCACCCCTCGGAATCGCTTTCGCCCGGCAGGGTGGGAAGGGCGCGGCGCATTTCCTTCGCCCGCGGCACCGGCCCGAACATGAACCAGGGCAGGGGTCGCAGCAGCAGCGCCACCGCATCGTGCAGGACATGGGGCGTCGCTGCGCCGATCGGCTGCATCCGCAGTTGCGCGGCGCGGCTCACCTGCACCCGATCCTGCACCGCTTCGGCCTCCGCCAGGATGTCCGCGAAGTCGCGGAAGGGCATGCTGCGCCCGGTCGCCGTCGTGGCAGACTTGGGGCCGATGGCATCCACCCGGTAGGGGCTGGTGACGATCTTCTCGGTCATGGGGGTCGCTCCCGCGTGGTTGACGACGCTGCGCGCGGTGCGCGCCCGGGCCGTCCCTTGCCCGTAAACGAACCGCCGCCTGCGTCGACGGGCAGGTTGCACCTGTTCACAGGGAGAGATCGGCAGGAGCGGCCGGAACTTGAGCGCGCCCCCACCCCGCCCTGCGGGGCAGCCCTCCCCACCGGGTGGGGAGGGACAGGGGTGGGGACGCCGCGCACACGCGCGCGCCGCTCAGGCTTCGCCGAGGTCGTCGGGCAGCGTGAAGGGAGGTACCTGGCGCCCGTCGGCATCGGTGAAGCCGAACTCCGCCGCCAGGTCGCCCACCCGATAGGCGCGCCCCGACCGCGCGAGCAGGCCGGGATCGCCGGCGAGCGCCACCACCGCCCGGCCGGCGTAGGCGGGCGTCTCGGTCTGCGCGATGACGGCGGGATCGTCGGCCGGCTTGCCCATGGCGGCCAGCACCCGCTCCGTGCGCATGAAGCCGGGGGCCAGCGCGAGGGCGGCGATGCCGTGGCCCCGCAGCTCGCGGGCCATGCCCCAGATGGCGCGGGCGATGGCGTGCTTGGCCACGTCGTAGGGCAGCGCCCCCAGGTACTTCTCGCGCTCCCAGGCGATGGTGCTCACGATCAGCCCGCGCCGGGCCGGCAGCATGAGGCGGGCGCCCTCCTGGCTCGCGACCAAGTGGGCGCGCAGCCCGGCCACGAACATCCCCTGCCAGCGCTCGGCCAGCGGCTGCTCCCAGAACGGCCGCGCGAACGCGGCGTGGTCGTAGTGCTCGTAGCCGCCCCAGACGTTGTTCACCAGCACGTCGAGCCGCCCCTGCTCGCGGCCGACCCGCGCGAACAGGGCGGCCACCTGCGCGTCGTCGGTGTGGTCGCAGCGCACAGCGACGCCGCGCCCGCCCCGCGCGGTGACCGCCTCGGCCGCGGCCTCGATGGTGCCGGGCAGCCCCTCGGTGGTGGCCGGCCCGCGTACTCCATCCCGCGTGCTGCGCCCCGTCACGTACACGGTCGCGCCCGCGGCGCCCAGCTCCTGGGCGATCCCCAGCCCGGCTCCGCGGCTGGCGCCGGTGACGATCGCCACCTGGCCCGACAAGATGCCCATGGCTCAATCCTCGGCTGGCGCCGGAAGGAGCGGCGGGCGCCCCGTTGGGTCGCGCCTACCCGATCCGGCTGCACGGGCGCTGCAGGCGCGCTCAGTTCGAGATCGGCAACTGCTTGATGAGCTTGAACAGGTAGGACTTGCTGATGCCGAGCAGTTGCGCGGTCTTGACCTTGTTGTTGCCGGCGGCCTGCAACGCCTCGGCGACGAGCTTGCGCTTGTACCGGCGCACCAGCGCCTCGAAGTTGCCGCCGTTCGGCCCCAGCAGCGTGCCGGGCGCGGGCGCCCTGACGTTTTCCGGCAGCGCGTCGAGGCCGATCACCTTGCCTTCGTTCACCGCCACGGCGCGCTCCACGAAATAGGAGAGCTCCCGCACGTTGAACGGCCAGGGGTAGTTCTTCATGAACTTCTGCGCCTCGCGGGAAAAGGTGGGCGTCTGGGGCCGGCCATACTCCCGCGCGTAGCGGTTGAGGAAGTGCTGGGAGAGCAGCTTGATGTCGTCGCGCCGCTCCCGCAGCGGCGGGATGTCGAACCGGGTCGAGCGGATGCGCAGCAGGAAGTCCTCCCGGAAGCGCCCCTCCGCGGCGAGCCCTTCCAGGTCGCGATGGGCGGCGCAGACCAGGCGGAAGTCGCTCTCGATGGATTGGTTGCCGCCCAGCCGGTGGAAGCGCTTCTCGTCGAGCACCCGCAGGAAGCGGGGTTGCGCCTCCAGGGCGAACTCGCCCACCTCCTCCAGGAACAGCGTGCCGCGGTGGGCATAGTCGAGCTTGCCCTTGCGGCGCCCGATGGCTCCGGTGAAGGCGCCCCGCTCGTGGCCGTACAGCTCGTCCTCGAGCGCCGTCCCGGAGAGCACGGCGCAGTTGAGCGGCACGAAGTGGTGGTTGCGGCGGTCGCTCGAAAGGTGGATCGCGTGCGCGAACGACTCCTTGCCGGTGCCGGGCTCGCCCGTGATCAGCACCGACACGTTGGTGGGCCCGATGCGGCGGATCTGCTCCAGCATGCGCTTGATGCGCTCGTCCACGCTGATCAGCCCCAGATCGGCCGGCCCGTCCTCGGCGCGGGCCTGGGCCCCCGGGCGCGGCAGCGGCCCTTCGCCCGGCACTCCGTCGGCGCCGCCGAGCGACTTGCGCAGCGCCAGCAGGCGCCGCGCCCGCCGGACGCTGGCCGCCAGCTCCTCGGGGTCCACCGGCTTGTTCAGCACGTCGAGCACGCCCAGCCGCAGCAGGCGCGCCGCGGCCTCTTTCCGTTCGGAGCGCGTGATGATAAGAATGAGGGGCGGGTTGGGGGCGGCCAGCAGCGCCTCGACCAGGGCCATTCCGGCGCTCTCGTCGCTTTCCTGCTCTTCGAGCAGTTCCATCAGCATCAGGTCGTGCGGGGTCTGCGCGAGCAGGGCCAGGGCCTCGGGGCGGGTTGATGCCTCGGCCAGATCGTTGCCGCGCCGCAGGGCCCAGAACACCTGCCGGCGGGCCACCTCGTTCTGATCCAGTATCAGGATGCGCATGGGCGCCACCTCGAATCGTCTTGCGCCACCGACAGAGGCCCTCCGATGAGATGGGTTGACATGACGCCCCCTGTCGTGTGTCTGGCGCCCATGGACGGCATCACGGACACGGCTTACCGTCAAGTGGTAAGATCGCTCGCTCCAGGCGTCGTGCTGTTCAGCGAATTCACCAGCGCCGATGGCTTCACCCGCAGCGCGCGGGTGCGCCGGCGGCTGGAGTTCGCCGCCGAGGAGCGTCCGTACTTCGTACAACTGTTCGGCAGCACTCCGCAAACGTTCGTCGAGGCCGCGCTCGCGCTCGAAGCGCAGGGGGTGACGGGCATCGACATCAACATGGGCTGCCCCGCCAGGAAGATCGTGGCCTCGATGCACGGCAGCGGCCTGATGCGGGAGCCGTACCTCGCCTGCCGCATCGTCGAGGCGGTTGCGCGCGCCTGCCGGGTGGACGTCTCGGTGAAGACCCGGCTGGGCTGGCGCGACGCCGCCGGGCTGATCCCCTTCGCCCGGTCGCTGGCGGATGCGGGGGCTTCGCTGCTGACCATCCACGGCCGCACCTACGACCAGGGCTTCAAGGGCCAGGCCGATTGGGCGCCGATCCACGCGCTCAAGCGCCAGGTCGCCATCCCCGTGCTCGGCAACGGCGACGTGGCCGACGCGGCCGACGGTCTCAGCCGGATGGGTGACCTCGACGGCTTCATGATCGGGCGCGCCGCCATCGGCAACCCCTGGGCTTTCCGCGCGCCGGGCGAGCCTGCACCCACGCTGCCGGAGCGCGTCGCGGTGATGCTGGAGCACTTCGAGCGGATGCTGCGGGTGAAGCCCGAGCGGCTGGCCGTGATCGAGTTCCGCAAGCATCTGGTCGGCTACCTGAAGGGCTTCGACTTCGCCAGCCACGCCCGGCGCACCCTGCTCGAAGCGCCCGACCGCGCCACGCTGGTGCGCCGGCTCGAAGCGCTCGCCGCCGGCGGCTGGCTGCCCGAGCCGCCGCCCGCGGTCGCTACCGCCGCCCAGGGTCTGGCGCTGGCCGGTTAACTGCGCCCGCGCAGGCAATTCATTTGGGACAACGGCTTCTTCCGTCAAAAAGCTTCAGAGCCGGAGGTGAAGGTGCCGGCCAAGCGGAAATGGACTTCCCGTGATTGGAAGTTTCTCAATGGCTTGAACGCCATACCTGTCACCCGCGAGGAACTCTGGGATCTCGCCGGCGCATCGGCGGCCCGGCATCGGGAACTCAGACTACAACGCGCGGATGCTGGGGGAGCCATATATTTCGTCGCCAGCAAGTATCGGGGCGCTCCCGATCAGGGGATGGCAGTCTATTTCAGAATGCAGGCGCTCGCGCGCCTTGTGGAGAGTGGCGACCTTCCTGGCTGGACACAAACCGTATCCAGAGATGGTGCAGTCCCCATCCATGACGCATTGTTCGCTGCGGCGGCGACAGAACCGCTCGTGCGAGTAGGCGACGATATCGGCTTTGAAAGAGGGTCTTTCCTCCGTCGTGCGCTCGATGAAGCAGAGCCCGACGGAAGCGCGTGGACTCCGCGCAGTTGACCATCCGATTCCGCTATGGCCCCACAGTTCGCCGAGACCATCGCACGCCTGGAGCCGCTGGTCGAGCCGCGCCGCCTGGAGCGACTGCGGGCGGTGCTCGCCACCCGCAGCGACCACGTCACGTTCGTGTTCGAGCGGATGGTGGATCTGCACAACCTGAGCGCCGCGCTGCGGTCGGTGGATGCCTTCTCGTTCCAGGACGTGCACCTGGTGCGCCCGGAAGCCGAGGCCCAGGTGGCCCGCCTGATCGCCCGCGGGGCGGAGCGCTGGCTCAGCCTCCACCGCCACGAGAGCATGGCCGGCTGCGTCGCCGCGCTCCACGCCGCGGGCTACCGGGTCTACGCCAGCCGACTCGCCGCCGGCCGGGCCGAGGCGCCCGCGGCGCTGGAGGCGCTGGATTTCGGGGCGCGCACGGCCCTGCTGTTCGGCAACGAGCACGACGGCGTCTCGGACGAGACGCTGGCCCTGAGCGACGGCATCTTCCGCATCGGGACGCCGGGCTTCGCCGAGAGCCTCAACCTCTCGGTGGCGGCCGCCATCTGCGCCTACGCGGCCCGGCGGGCGATCGACCGCCTGGCGGCGGAATCCGCCGACCCCGGCCGGTTCCTGCTCGGGGCGGAGCGGCGGGAAGCGCTCTATGCCGATTGGCTGCGGCGCTCGGTGCGGCGCTCCGAGGACGTGCTGGAGCACCTCGGCGCCCGCACCCCCGCCTGATGGCCGGCCTCACCCGCCCCAACCCTCCCTCTCCGGGCGGAGAGGGAGGGAGCCTCGGATCGGCCATCCGCGCGGATCGCAGCCACCCCCTCTCCCCCAGGAGAGGGGAAGGTCGCTGTTCCGCCCTGGGAGCGGAGACGGGGCTCCCTCCCTCTCCGCCCGGAGAGGGAGGGCCGGGGTGGGTGAGGCCGCGATGCCCTGCCGGGCGGCGGAGCTTCGGAAGAGGAGGGCTGCGCCCTCCTCTTCCGAAACACTCGGGCACTCTCGAAACGAGATTGGAACTACTGCGGCGGGAAGCGCTTGAAGCGGGCGTCGCCATCGGCCTTGAGCTGCTCGACGAGCCCCGTCTCCCAGGAGAGGTACTCCTCCATCGCCTGCTCGACCCCCGTGTCGCGGTCGTAGGCGCGCAGGAAGGCGTCTTCGGGGGCGGAGGCCATGCGCTCGGCGCCGGCGGTGAGCAGCCGGCCGGCGGCCTGCCACGCCGCCGTCCCGCCGCGCAGCACCCTCACCGGCACGCCGAGGGCCGCCCGGGCCTCGGGCGCCGCCAGCTTCGCCAGCACGCCATCGGGCGAGGTCAGCACCAGCAGGTTCGGGCGGGGCAGCTTCGCCAGGTCGGCCTCCAGGCGCGCGCGGATGGCGAACCACGCGCCGCCGATGTGGCCCTTGTGGTAGGCGGGGCTGCCGGCCAGGTCCACCACGGCCGCCTGGCCGTTCTCGATGGCCTTGGCGAGCGCGGCGGGCTCGATCTCCACCGCCCCCGCCCCCTCGAGGCCGGGGATGCGCGGCCGGTGCGGGCCCCGCTCCAGCACGGTGTCGGCGGCCCCGGCGCCCTCGAAGGCCCCCCGCCAGACGTATACCTCCTGCCAGCCCATCTGGATGAGCCAGGACGCGGTCATGATGGCGCGCACGCCCGTGTCGTCGAGCAGCACCAGCCGGGCGTTGCGGGTGGCGACGGTGCGGTCGGTGGCCTGCACGAGCTGGCCGCCGGCGGCGTGCACCGTACCTGGCAGATGGCCCGCCTCGTACTCCTCGGGCGAGCGCACGTCGAGCAGGTACAGGCTGCGCGCGGCGCTCTCCTGGCGCCAGCGCCCGACCTGCGCGCCGTCGGCGAAGCGCACCCCGAAGCGCCGGGCCACCTGCGCCGCGCGCGCCATGGCGATGGCCAGCGCCTCGGGCGAGAGCTCGGGGGCGCGGCGGGCGCTGCCGTGCTCCAGCGGATAGCCGGCCAGGTGCCAGCCCATGGTGCCGTTGCGCAGGGCGCGCACGGGGTTGGGGATGCCGGCGTTGATGAGAGATTGCGCGCCGATGATGCTGCGGGTGCGGCCGGCGCAATTGACCACCACCAGCGTCTCGGGCGAGGGGGCGAGCGCTGCGACCCGGTAGGCCAGCTCCGCGCCCGGCACGTCGATGGCGCCCGGGATGTTCATCACCCGGTACTCGTCCAGCGGGCGACTGTCGAGCACCACCACCGGCTCGCCCCGGCCGATCCGCCCCTTCAGCTCCTCGGCCGAGAGGTTGGGGGTGTGGTACTCGTGCTCGACGAACTCGCCGAAGGCCTTGCTGGGGACGTTCAACCCGCCGAACAAGACGTAGCCCGCCGCGGCCCACGCCTGCACGCCGCCGGCCAGCGCGGCCACGTCCGTATAGCCGAACCCGGCCAGCCGGACCGCCGCGCGCCCGGCCAGCCCCTCGCCGCCATCACACCCGCCATCGCACAGCACGATGCGGGTGGCGGCGCGCGGCACGAGGTCGGCGATCTGCAGCTCGAGCTGGCTGAGGGGCAGGTTGCAGGCGAAAAGCAGGTGGCCGCGCCCGAACACGGCCTGCTCGCGCACGTCGAGCAGGGCCAGCTCCTGCCCGTCGTGCAGCATGGCCTTGACGGCCTGGGCGGTGACGGTGCGGGTCATGGGGCCAGCGGGACGATATGGGGGCTGGCCGGGTACGGCCGGTATGTGCCCTGGGTGAGGTTGAACATGATGCGGCCCGTCTGCTGCGGCATGCCGACGCCGTACAGGTGCAGGTGCAGCGTGGTGGCGCTGCCGTCGGTCGAGATGGCGTGGATGTCGTCGGGCATCAGGCACACGCCGGTGCCGGGGCGCACCGTCTCCTCGCCCACCAGCCGCAGGGTGCCCCGCCCGGCCACCGAGCCGTCGTCGGTGCGCTCGAAGAAGCGGTTGTGCTCTTCGCCCTCGACCCCCACGATCACCGCCCAGGTGGTGTGGTCGTGCGGCGCCACCTTCTTCGCGGAGCTCGACGTGGACATGTACAGCGCGAAGCGGTGGTCGGCATCCTCCGCCAGGGCGTAGATGCGGCTGTTGCCGAGCGTGTCCACGCCCGACCGGAAATCGGCCGGCGGCCAGAGATCCTTGCGCGCGGCCAGCTTGAGCAGCTCGGCCCTGATCTTGAGCAGGGTGGGCCGGCTCACGCCCTCCTCGTGCTCCAGCGTGCGCACGCGGTCGAGGGTCCCGGCGATGGCGGCCCGGCGCGCCTGGCTGATCGACGGGGCCAGGGAGCCCTGCTGCTGCGGCGCGAGGGCTGCGGCAGCGGCGGGTCCGGTGTGGCGGGAGGTGGTCATGGTCGAACCTGGGGTGGGGTGGTTTCGACGTCGGGTGGAGGGGGCAAGGCGCGCGGCGCGTTGCCTGTCGCCGGCGCGGACGCGCGGCTCCGCGGATTTCCGCCGCGCTAGCGCAGGTCCACCGTGTTCGGGTTCGAGGTGTAGGGCCTGACGGTGCCGCGCGCCACGTCGTAGCCCACGCGGCCCGTCTGGAGCGGCTGGGCGATGCCGTACAGGTGCAGGTGCAGCGTGGGCACGCGGCCGTCGGTCTCGATGCTGTGGATGTCCTCCCCCAGCATGCACACGCCGGTGCCGGGGCGCACGGTCTTGCCGCCGGTCTCGCGAAGCTGCGCCTTGCCCGCGACGCTGCCGTCGTCGAGCCGCTCGTAGAAGCGGTTGTGCTCCTCGCCCTCGACGCCCACGATCACCGCCCAGGTGGTGTGGTTGTGCGGGAGCGACTTCTTCGCACCCTCGGAGGTGGACATGACCAGCGAGAACGCGCCGTCGTCGTCCTGGGCCAGCCGGTACGTGCGGGCGCGCCCGCCCTCGTCCCTGGCGCGGAAGTCCGCGGCGGGGAACAGCCGGCGCTGGGCGGCCAGCTTGAGCAGCTCGGCGCGGATGTCCTTGAGCGACTCGCGCGAGATGCCCTGCCGCGCCGCGATGGCCTTCACGCGGGTCATCGTCCCGGCGATGGCGGCCTTGCGTTCCTGGCCCACCGTTCCCGCCACCGCTGCGGCCTGCTGGGCGTGTGCTGACGTCATGGCTGCTCCAGGGATCGGGGTTGGCCAGCGCCGGGGGACGCGGAACCTCCTCCCACCACCGGCCACGAGGCGCATTGCCGTTTGTCGCGAATCTTTATCATGTCCGTCCACGGCCACGCAACCGGCGGAGGGTTTGGGTCGCGGGTCGGGCTGGCAAAGTCGAGCGGACTGTCGCCGTGACCTGACCCACCCCAACCCTCCCGCTCCAAGAATTGGAGAGGGAGAGGGCTGCGCATGGGCCGTCAGCGCGGACGAGCGCCGCATTCCCCCTCCCCACTTGGTGGGGAGGGGCAGGGGTGGGGACGCGACGCGAGACCTCACCCACCCCGGCCCTCCCTCTCCCGAGGGAGAGGGAGGGAGCTGCGTATCGGCTCCCAGGGCGGAACAGCGACCTTCCCCCTCCCGGTTGGTGGGGAGGAGCAGGGGGGAACGCGGGGGGAGACCTCACCGGCTGGCGAGGATGGTGCGCTCGAGCAGCGCCAGGGCTTCGCGCGTGAACTCCCACATGTTGGCCTCGCGATCGGAGCGGCCGGTCTCGACCGTGATCGCCTGCTCCAGCGGCCCGGCCACGGCGATGCAGGTGTGGCCGGGCGCGTCGCCGTGGCTGTTGCCGGTGGGGCCGGCCGCCCCGGTCTCGCCCAGCCCCCAATCGGCGCCGAGGCGCGCGGCGGCCGCCTGCGCCAGCACCCGCGCATAGGGTTCGGAGGCGGAGACGATCCCCGCCATTTCCGCTTCGCCGACGGCCAGCAGCCCGCGCCGGGCGTGGCGGGTGTAGATCACCCCGCCCCCGAGGAAGTAGGCGGAGGCGCCGGGAATGGCCAGCAGCGCCGCGGAGATCAGCCCGCCGGTCGAGGATTCCGCCACGGCGATGGTCTGCCGCCGCGCCTTGAGCAGCGCCCCCACGCGCTGGGCCATCGTGGTCAGCTCTTGCATGCGTCGCTCCTGTCGAGGGTAGCCCTGGCGAGACGGGTTCCGCCGCCAGCGGGTGGCGCCCGAATCGAGTACGTATTCATACCAGGGCGCGGCGTGCGCGCAATGGGGCCGGCGGCTGCCCAAGCCGGGCTTGGCGGAGGGCACGTCTGGCCTCAAGCGGCGGCTGCCGGGGGCCGGCGGGCGTGAGGCCCGCCGAGGAGGGAATCGCTCGGATCGTGCAGCAGTCGTGCAGCAGTCGTGCAGGAGTCGTGCAGCAGTCTCGTGCCGGACGCGGCGGCCGATCAGCCGGCCGCGAGGCGATAGAAGGCGTCGGCGAGCCCCTGCCAGGCGACGGGACTCAGCGCGGGGGGCTCGGCGCCCGTGGTGACCTGGTGGAAGCGCGCGCGCAGGTTGGCCAGCATGCCGGACAGCACGTCCAGCCCCTGAAAGAGCAGGTCCGGACCTTGGGAATCGAGCGCGAGCCGGTGGCTGCGGACGAGATCGAGGTACTGCTCCATCGCGTGGGTGAGCCCGGTGAATTCCTGCAGGCCGAGGAAGCCCGCGTTGCCCTTGAGGGTGTGCAGCGCCCGGAACATCTCGTTCACCAGCCCGATCTCCTGGGGTCGCTGCTCGTGGGCCACCAGCGCCCGTTCCACCGCGGGAAGCTGCTCGGCGGTCTCCGAGAGGAAGATCAGCAGCAGCTCCGCATCGAAGTGGGTCGGGGAGAGGAGATAGGCGAAGGTGCCGTCGTAGCGCGCGTCGCCGGAGGCCTCCGGCCCACCGGGCGCGGCCGCGGACGCCGCACCGCCCGGAGCTGCGTGGGCCGGAGCCACTCCGCCCGGAGCCGCGTTGGCCGGAGCCGTCCCGCGCTGCTCCGTCGCGGCGCCCGGCGGCCCGGGCGCAGCCGGATCGGCCCCGGCCGCGGGCGCCCCCGGGGACGGCAGCGCGGCCAGCTCCCGCTCCCACGCGGCCTGGAACTCGACGAGGGTGTCGTGGAGCTCCTGCTTGCGCTCGTCCCAGAGCTCGAGCCGGCCGCCGATCTCCTGGATCAGCACGTCGATCCGGCTGAGCAGCAGGCTCGCATCGAGCGCACCTTCGGCGTAGGCCAGCTCCAGCAGGCGGCGCGTCGCCATCGACACCAGCTCCAGGAACTCCGGATGGGGCCGCACCTTCACCTCGTAGAGGGTGCGCATGTAGTTGCGGAAGATGGTGTGGACGCGGGGCAGCCAGAACCCGGAGCCCCGTTGGCTGAATGCGCTCATGGCCCGATGCCGGGAGGAGGAGGTTCGGTTCAGTCCGGCGCGGTTCAGTCCGGCGCGGTGCCGTGCGGCGACGGCCGGTGGGAACGCCTGCCGGGAACGTGACGTTCCCGGGCCGGTGCTCGCGGCCCCGCGATCGCGCCCCGGAGCCGCGCTCCCTCCCCGTGCCGGGTAGCGCCGGGGCCGGGGCAGGGGTCACGGGGCGCAGGCGCAACGGAGCGGCGCGCCCCCGCGCGCCATCCTGGCCGGTGCGCGCTGCCCAGGGCGGGTCAGCCCGCCGCGCCGAGCCGTTGCACGGTGGCCAGCAGCTCGGCGCGGTTGGAGGCCGCCCGCACGTTCGAGTGCTCCATCGGCTTGGCCAGCACGGCATGGGCGCCCAGGTTCCGGCAGAGCTGCTCCTTCTTGGAATTGGGCTGCGTCAGCGAGCTGAGCATGATCACCTTGACCTGCGGAAAGTGCTTGCGGAGCTGCATCAGCATCTGGATGCCGTCCATCACCGGCATCTCGATGTCGCAGGTGACCAGCGAGGGCTTGAGCGCGGCCATCTTCTGCAGCCCTTCCTCGCCGTTGCCGGCCATGCCCACCACCTGGACGCCCGGCGCCTCGGCGAGCGCCGCCTCGATCGACTTTCGGGCCAGCATCGAATCGTCAACAATCAGCACGCGGATCATATCGCCGTTGTCGAAAGCGTCCGGGGGCGCCGCAGGCCCCTCGCTTCACGGTCTGGCCCCGCGGACGACGGCGCATCGCCTCCGGGGCGTGCGACCCCGGCCTGCGCCGTCGAGCCCGCCACGCTGGAAATCTACCCGGTATAACGAATGGGTCACGCCCGGGTTCCCAACGACGAACCCGCGCGCGCCGGGCAAGGAGGGGACGGTTTCGGGGCTACCTCCCTCTCCCTGGGCAGAAGGAGGGTCCCGGGTGGGTGAGGTTTCCCGCCGCGTGCCCACCCCCTGCCCCTCCCCACCAAGTGGGGAGGGGGAAGGTCGCTGTGCCGCCCTGGGAGCGGAGACGGGGCGCCCACCCTCTCCTCCAGGAGAGGGTGGGACGGGGTGGGGGAGGTCGCGCCCGCGGGTACTGGCCACGAAACGCCCGCGGCACCGCGCCCCCGGAATCGACCGGGGCGGCGGCGCCGGGTGAGGGGGCGCGGGGCAGGCCGGAGGCCGCGCCGCGCGTGCTGCGCCGGGTGGCTACTCCGTCACGCCGCCCGCATAGCTCAGCGTCAGCCACATGATGAGCGGCGGGTAATCTTCCGACTTGCCTTTCACGGTGTACTTGCCGTCCTTGTCATACAGCGTCGGCGCCACCAGCTTCGGGGTGGGCCGGTAGGAGGCATTGAAGGATACCGTCAGAGCACCCATCACGTAGCCCACCTTCGCCGTCAAGTCCTGCGGTCCGGCGGCGGTGGCACTCTGAATGTGGCCGAAGCCCAGGTTGGCGCCCCAGATCACCTTCTCCCCGCCGCCGATGGCGAGCGCGGTATAGTGGGAGGCCGAGTTGATGTCGGAGTAGTGGCTGAGCTTGGGCGCGAGCGCCTTGGCGAAGGGCATCCCCCAGGTCAGGAACACCTCGCTCAGCGCCGCCTTCGCCGGTACGTTCGAGTAGTTCACCAGTCCCGAGCTGAAGCTGCCCAGCTTGTTCTCCCAGGCCCAGGTGAGCGTGTAGTCGATCTCGTCGGCCTGCGACAGGCCTTTGTAGCCGGTTTTCTCGTCTTCTCCGCGGTCGGTGAGTGCCGCGCTGCTCCACACGCCGACCGCAAGGCCGCCGGGGCCGACCAGCGTGAAGGAGGGCTGCACGGCGGGAAGGAACTTGAAGGGCTCCACCTTCTCGTCAGGCTTGTGGAAAAGCTCCTGGTGCACGTCGATGCCGCGGAAGGAATAGTTGCTGACCACGTCGACGCCGTAGTTCAGCAAGGGGTCGCCGGGCTTGGCCCAGGCCGAGGTGCCGACGAGGAGCGCCGCCACGGCGGCCGTAAGCGCCAGCAGGTGCATCGGTTTCGCGAACAGGTTCATCACGCGGGTTCTCCTTCCCATCAAGACGGTTTTTATGTGTGTACGCGGGCGCCGGCACCCGTGCAGCGCCGGCGCGCGTCTTGCGATCGAAACGGGCGTTGGGCCGCCGCGGTCAGACGCGCCACTTCCGTCGCGACCCGCCTTTCGGGGCAGGCCATCGTCTACCGATGCGACCCCACCTGTGCAGCCATAGGCACGAACCGTACCGCCGGCGCAGCGGGGGCCAATGGATTGAAATGACGCTTTAATCGGATCAGGGCCCGCATCCGCTCCCGGCGCGTTGCCCGCCCGGCGGGCACGAGCGGGGGCCACGCTGCCCGATAAGCGGGCAACCGATCAATCGGCACGGCGGGGGTTTGGCGCGAACGCCGCGAGCGCATCAGGTCACTGCGTGTGTCGGGACGATCCACCAGGCAGGGCGTGCGCCCACACCTTCCCTCCGCAGGCGGGGAGGGGAAACTCCGCGCCGGCGGCGGCTTTCCTGCACTCTGCCGATCGATGCGGCGCTCCCTCCCTCTACCTGGGGCGGGAGGGCCGGGGTGAGTGAGTTCTCGCCCCGGGTCCCCACCCCTGCCCCTCCCCACCAGGTGGGGAGGGGGAAGGGCACTCCTCCGCGCTGGGAGCCGATGCGGCGCTCCCTCCCGCTCCCTGGGGGCGGGAGGGCCGGGGTGGGTGAGATCCGCGCCGGCCACCGCGCCCCCGCACCCCGGGGCCGATCGCCCAGCTTCAGACGGACGCATTCCCGAAGCGGAAGCGCAGCAGGTACCAGAACGCCTTCACGCCGTCCTTCCAGCCGATCTTCTTCCCTTCCTCGTAGGTGCGCCCGTAGTAGCGGATGCCCACCTCGTAGATGCGCCAGCGCCGGTTCCGCGCGACCTGGGCGCTGAGCTCGATCTCGATGCCGAAGTCGTTGCAAGTCAGGGCGAGGCTGTCGCGCACGGTGCGGGTGAACATCTTGTAGCAGACCTCGATGTCCGTCAGCGTCTGGTTGTAGATCACGTTGAACAGCAACGAGATCAGCCGGTTGGCCAGGTAGTGGTGGAAGTAGAGCGAACGGTGGGGGGCGCCGTGGAAACGCGAGCCGTAGACCACGTCGGCCACGCGGCGCGCGGCGATCAGCGGATACATGCGCGCCCAGTCCTGCGGGTCGTATTCGAGATCGGCGTCCTGGATCACGATCACGTCGCCGGTCGCGAGCGCCAGGCCCGTGCGCAGCGCGCCGCCCTTGCCCCGGTTGCGCGCGTGGAAGTGCACGCGAAAGGTCGTCGCGGGCCCGCCCACGGCCTCGTCGAGCCGGAGGGTGCCGCCCGGTCCCTGGGCGACGGCGGCGTAGCGCCCGCCGGCCTGCCCGAGGTTCGCCGTGAGCCACTCCCGCGTGCCGTCGGTCGAGCCATCGTCCACGATGATGATCTCCTTCGTCACCTCCGGGAGCGTTTCCGCGACGAGGGGCAGGATGCGGCCGATGGTCTGAATCTCGTTGTACACGGGAATCACGATCGAGAGCGTCATGAATCTCCGACATGGGGTAAGCCAACCGTAGGGGAAATGGGCCCTGGACGAACCGCGGGCGATCGGGTGCCGCCGCAACGTCGCGGCCACTATGAAAGAGACGGCGCGGAACATCAATCCATGCGCCGCGCCGCCGGCGATGGCGTCTCACGTCGCGCGACGGCACAGGAACAGCCCTTCCTCGCCCGCCGCATCGCTCCAGCGCTGCACCGGCTGGAGCCCGGCCGCAGCGAGCACCGCCGCGGCGCTCGCCAGCGTGAAGCGGTTCGAGTGGAACACGCGCAGCCGTTCGCCGGCCCGCAGCGCGATGCTTCGGCCGAAAGGCGCCAGCGTGGCGGATCGCCGCAGCGCCGCCTCGACCGCCACCTGCCAGGTCTCCTCCGCGCCGGCGCCGGCCACGGCGCCGGCAGCAGCAACGGCGCGGCAGGTCAGCTCATAGGCCGCCGCGTCGAGCCCCAGCTCCGTCAGGGCGCCCGCGAGCCAGCCCCGCGCCGCGGGGTTGTCGTACTGGGCGAGGATGGGGCCGGCGCCGGCGGGGAATCCGCCCGGCGTCAGGTGGGCCGAGAGCAGCAGCACGTCGCCGCCGCGCAGCAGGCCCCGCAGCCAGGCGCAGAACGGCGCGGGCTCGAAGTTCGAGAGCATGGCGAAGCAGGTGACGAGCCGGGGCAGCCGTGCGGAGGGCTCGCCCGCCCACCAGCCGGCCAGGTCGGGAGCGGCCTCCAGATCGGCCACCAGCGGGTGGATCGCGACCCCGGGGAACGCCGCCCCGACCCGCCCGCACGCCTCGCTCAACATGGCCGCGCTCGCATCGACGGGCGTGTAGTGCGCGTCCGGCGGGCGCGGGCCGGCGGCGCCCGCGCGGGGGCCATGGAACGCGGCCAGCGCTTCGAGATCCTTGCCGCCGCCGCCGCACCCCAGGCTCACCAGGTGCAGCCCCGCCCGGCCTGGCACCGCCCCGGCCGGTCGCGCCCGATCCAGCCGCCCCTGATCCAGCTGCGCGGTGCCCAGCCGGGCGAGGGCGACATCGAAGGCGGTGCGGTAGAGGCGCCGCAGGGTGTCCGCGTCCCGCGAGGGGGAGTAGGCGTCGTGGTAGGCCAGCCAGCGCCCGATCTGCGCGGGGGAGCCATACAGCCAGAAGCCGGGTACGCGCCGCGCCTCGAGCGCCTGCCACAGCCGTTCCCGCAGGCGCTCCATCGTGGCGCTGGGGTGGATGGTCAGTTCCATTCCGGCTGTTCCTCAGTGTGTCGAGCGCGGGATCGCCACGGGCTTCGCGCGCGACCTTCGGGTTGCGTTGGCCGCTCCGCGGCGGCGACTGGCTGCGCCGAGAGGGCGTTTGTCCTGAACGGTTCGCTAGGTAGTAGGTAGAAGGTCAGTTTGAAATTCGGTGCTTGTTGGGTTTGCGCGGCTATTGAAAATCACTAGGCTCTTGCTGCTGTTTATGCCACGCTTTTCACAAGGCGTGGAGCGCCGTACCTGAATCGTCACGCATTGTCAAACCCAATTCGAAATTCTGGAGTCTGCCCATGGAGGCCGTCATGAAATTCAAAGCGGGGGACCGCATCCGAATTCCGGTTTCGATAACGCCCGGAGCATTCCTTAGTGAAAGATTCATCACTCTTGAATCTGTGACCGGCCCAATCTCGGGGTTCGTTAATAGCGAAGAAATCTTTGATGAAAAACGGAACAGCGGATATATTGCGGGGATTGTGCAGGAAGTCAAAGATAAGTCGGTCATAGTTAGAATTAGGGGGTCCTTTTTTGTCACTGCAGGGCTTGCTGAAGTCCCTCTTGGCTCAAATATCTCTGCATTTAACCCAATTTAGGAATTGAGTGCAAAATGATCCTGTCCCAACCAGATCTGAGGAAAGCTGTCGAAAAGGGTGAAATTAGATTCGACCCCCCACTTGCCGAAAATCAGTGGGGCGAGGCGTCGGTTGATCTTCGTTTGGGATTTTCTTTTACTAAACTCAAGCAGCCAAAGGGCATCACAATTTCGCTTGCCGACGGGCCGCCAGACCTCGGCGATCTAGGTCTATGGGAAACCAAGACTCTCGACGAAAAACCGGTGTCTGGGCAACGAAATCAATGGGTTTTGGGACCGAAGGAGTTTGTATTAGCTCAGACATATGAAAAGATTACCGTTCCAAGGTGGCTAATTGCTCGCGTTGAGGGTCGAAGTAGTTATGCCCGGGTTGGTTTGAGCATGCATCAAACTGCCCCGTGGATACAACCAGGATGGGATAGGACGGCTATTATTTTGGAAATCATGAATCATGGTTCATTTAACATTGCGTTAACTCCACTCCTTGATCGGCCTTGCCAATTAACGTTTTTCCAACTCAGCCAAGAAGTTCCAGCCGAAGTGGCCTACGGTTCTAAGCCGACGGATTTGTATCAACACCAAACCCACCCATTCAAGCCGCCGCGCACCAAACCGAAGAGATCAAGTCGAAGATAGTCATATCCTGTAATTTTCAAACTGACCGACTCCCCCCGTACCTCCCGCTTGTGGGCTCCGCCGAGATGGGCCAAAATTAGCGGTCCCCGGGCGTGCCCCGCCAATCGAGCCGCGGAGGGTGCCGCCGCCGCCCGCCTCGCCTGCGGGGCCCCGGCCGGTCGCGCGCCGGACCCGCAACGCCGCACCTCCCTCCAGGATCGTGATGAGCCGGCTGCGACTGCTGCTGGGCCTGTTTCGGGAGCACGCCTGGTCGTACCTGCTGGGGGTGATCCTGCTGGCGGCGACCCTGTGGATGACGGTCACGATCCCGCGGCTGCTGCAGCAGGCGATCGACCTGTTGAGCGCGGCCCCCGCACTTGAGCCAACGCAGAGCGGCGCCACGCTGCTGGACCGGCTGGGCTGGGTGCTGGTGCTGGCCATCGGCATCTTCGTCACGCGCACGGTGTCGCGGCTCTGCTTCTTCCAGCCTGGCCGGCAGGTCGAGTACGACCTGAAGAACCGACTGCTGGCGCACGTCTCGGGACTCCAGCGCGAGTTCTTCCTCAAGAACCCGACCGGCTCCATCATCTCCCGCATCAACAACGACATCAGCGGCGTGCGGATGATGATGGGGTTCGGGCTGATGCAGGCCATCAACGCCGTGGCCACGCTCTCGCTGGCGCCCGTCTACATGTACCGCATCTCGCCGCGGCTGACGCTGATGTGCGCGCTGCCGGTGGCGCTGGCGTTCCTGCTGCTCCAGCTCGGGCTGCGCCGCATGCGGCGGAACCAGCTCGACCAGATGAAGGCGCTGCAGGATCTCTCCGACTACACGGTCGAGACGTACAACGGCATCGACATCCTCAAGAGCTACCGCGTCTTCCCCTGGACCGAGCGCAAGTTCCGGCGCCTGAACGACGCGGTGACGGAGCACGTGAACCGCATGTCCGGCGTGCGCGCGTTCTTCATGCCCATCCTCAACCACATCGTCAACGCGCTCAAGGTGCTGCTGGTGCTGGTGGGGGGCTGGCTGGTGATCGAGGGCGGCATGACCATGGGCGAGTTCACCGCCTACGGCCTCTATCTGGCCATGCTGCTGCCGCCGCTGATGGGCATGACCTTCATGGTGTTCGTGCTCCAGCGCGGCTCCACGGCGCTGATCAGCCTGGAGCAGATCTTCGGCGCCGAGCCCGGGCTGCCGCCCGTGGACCCGGCGGCGGAGGCGCGTCTGCCCGCCACGCTGCGGGAGGGGCTGCGCGTGCAGGGGCTCCGCTTCGCCTACCCCGACGCCCCGGAGCGGCCGGTGCTCGAGGGCGTCTCGTTCGAGGTGCGGCCGGGCGAGGTGCTGGGGGTGTTCGGGCCGATCGGCTCGGGCAAGACCACGCTCGTCAACCTGCTCAACCGCCACCTGACGCCGCCCGCCGGCATGGTGTTCCTCGATGGCGAGGACGTGACCCGCCTCGGGCTGCACCGCCTGCGCCGCGCCGTCGTCACGGTGACCCAGGAGCCGTTCCTGTTCTCCGACACGGTGCGGGAGAACATCCGCTTCGCCGCCCCCGGGGATGCCGAGGGGGCGATCCGCCGCGCCGCCGAGACCGCCGCGCTCGCGCCCGACCTGGCCCGCTTCCCCCAGGGGCTCGAGACGGTGGTGGGGGAGAAGGGCATCACGCTCTCCGGCGGGCAGAAGCAGCGCATCGCCCTCGCGCGGGCGATCCTCAAGCCCTGCGACCTGCTGATCCTCGACGACGTGCTCTCTGCGGTGGACCACGAGACGGAGCGCTTCCTGATCGAGCGCATCTACCGCTTCGAGCAGGCGCGGGCGCTCTTGATCGTCTCCCACCGCATCTCCGCGCTCGAACGCGCCGACCGGGTGCTGGTGCTGGAGGGCGGGCGGGTGACGGCGATCGGCACCCACGCGGAGCTGGTGGCGCAAGCGGGCAGCTACCGCTCGGCCTGGCTGCTCCAGACGGAGCAGGGCCACCTCGCCGCGGCCGCCCTCCCCGGCGCCGCGGGCGCGAGCCCCAGGGCGCCCGCGGCAACCATGGCGCCGGCCGCCGCCGGCGACGTCCAGGAGCGCCAGCCGTGATCCCGCCCGCGCCCCCCCAGACCTCGCTGTATGCGGTGATCCGCCCGCTGCTGGCGCGGTACCGCTGGTCGTTCGTGGCGGTGGTCGCGATGATGCCCCTGGCCACCGGGATGGCGATGCTGGTGCCGTACCTGACCAAGGTGGCCATCGACGACTACATCGTGCCGGCGGCCGCCGCGCGGACGCTGGCCGGCTATGGCCAGCCGCTGCTGCACCTGGTGGCGCTGGCCCTGGCGGTGGTGTTGGCGGGCTACGCGGCCGACGCCATCTACGTGCTGGTGCTCCAGCGCACGGGCCAGCACTTGATCGCCGACCTGCGCGAGGCGGTGTTCCGGCGCACGCTGCGCCTGCCGCGCAGCTACTTCGATTCGCACCCCATCGGCACCATCCTCACCCGCGTCACCAGCGACATCGAGGCCCTCGGCGAGGGGCTCGCCACCAACATGTTCTCGCTGGTGCTGGACCTGCTCAAGTCGCTGGCCTACCTCGGGGTGATGTTCTACCTGGAGTGGCGCCTGACGCTGGTGGTGCTGGTGCTGGTGCCGGTGCTGGCGCTGCTGGTGCGGTTCTTCCAGGTGCGCATCCGGCGCACCTTCTTCGCCACGCGCCAGGCGCTGGCCGAGGCCACCGGCTACCTGCAGGAGTGCCTCAACGGCATGCGCACCATCCAGCTCTTCGGCGCCGAGACGCTCGCCCTGGAGCGCTTCCGGCAGAAGAACGAGCGCTTCCTGCGCGCCCAGAACACCTCGAACTTCTACGATGCCGTGCTGTACTCGCTGGTGGAGAGCATGACCATGCTCGCCATGGCGCTGGTGCTGTGGTACTCCGCCGGCGAGCTCCAGCGGGGCGCGCTCACCATCGGCGTGCTGGTGGCGTTCATGGAGTATATCCAGCGCCTGATCGTGCCCCTGCGCGAGTTCACGCAGCAGGTGGCCGTGCTGCAACGCGCGATGGCGGCGCTGGATCACATCGACGCCCTGTTCAAGGCGCCGCTGGACCCCGCCGAGGTTCCCGCCGCGGCGTCCGCCGTCTCGGGGCCCGCCGTCTCGGCGGCAGTGCAGACCGAGTCGGAGCAGCAGGGGCCGGAGCAGCCCGAGCCCTTTCGGGAGCTGGCGTTCGAGGACGTGCGCTTCCGCTACCGGCAGGACGGTCCGGAGATCCTGCGCGGCATCTCCTTCCGCATGGAGCGCGGCGAGACCCTGGCCATCGTCGGCCCCACCGGCTCCGGCAAGAGCACGGTGATCCGGCTGCTGATCCGCGCCTACAGCGGCTACGAGGGGTCGATCCGGCTCAACGGCGAGGAGTTGCGCACCCTCCCGGCCGAGCGCCTGAGCCGGCTGATCGCCGTGGTGCACCAGGGGGTGTTCCTCTACCAGGGCAGCTACGCCTTCAACATCGGGCTGGAGCGCCCCGGCGTCGACCGCGCGCGCGTCGAGCAGGCCGCCCGCTACGTCAGCGCCGATACGTTCATCGAAGCGAAGCCGGGCGCCTACGACGCCCCCGTGCTGCAAGGGGGGGCCAACCTCTCCGCGGGGCAGGCCCAACTGCTGGCCTTCGCGCGGGCGATCTCGGCCCGCACCGACCTGATCGTGCTCGACGAGGCCACCAGCTCCGTCGATTCCATGACCGAGCACCTGATCCAGCAGGCGGTGGCGAAGCTCTACCGCGACAAGAGCGTGATCGCCATCGCCCACCGCCTGAGCACCATCCGCAGCGCTCACACCATCCTGGTGCTGGACAAGGGGCTGATCGTCGAGCGCGGCTCCCACGCCGGGCTGATGGCCCAGGCCGGCCTCTACGCGAAGCTGGTCGGCGAGCTGGAGGCGCGGCAGGCGGCAGGCGGCGCGGCCGCTCCCGGCCTGCCGGAGCCTGGGCCCGGGCTCGCGGGGGGGTGAGGTTGCGGGATGAGACCTCTCCCGCCCCAGCCCTCCGTCTCCAATGACGGAGCCTGCTGCTCGGCTAGCAGTTTGACCGACTACGAAACCGGATGAGCGCTTATGGTACGCGTCCCGGACAACTTGAAAATCTACCACATCACCCATGCGGAGAACCTGCCGGGGATTCTCTGTGCAGGTGCACTGTGGTCGGATGCCGAGCGAATCGCCAGGGGTGTCAACAGCGAGATCGTCGGAATGTCCAAGATCAAGAAACGGCGGCTTGAGGACCTTGAGGTGGACTGCCACCCGGGAACGACGGTCGGCGAGTACGTGCCTTTCTACTTCTGCCCTCGTTCGGTCATGCTCGCCGTGATCTACTATGCGAACCACCCGGACCTGGCGTACCGGGGCGGCCAACAGCCGATAGTGCACTTGGAAGCGGACCTGCAAGAAGTGGTAGCTTGGGCGGATGCAGAGCAGCGGCGTTGGGCGTTCAGCCTGTCAAACGCGGGAGCCAGGTACGTTGAGTTCCGTGCCCGGGTGGACCAGCTCGGGGAGATCAATTGGCCCGCGGTGAATGCTACGGATTTTCGCGCGACTGAGGTAAAAGAAGGCAAGCAGGCGGAGTTCCTGGTGCACGGGTCGTATCCGTGGACACTGGTGCGGCGCATCGGCGTTCACAACGCGGCGGTGGGGGAACGGGTGCGCGCGGCGTTGGAGCGGAGCGGTCATCAGCCGCCAGTATGGGTCGAGCGGAGTTGGTATTTCCCAGACTGAAGGCGGAGCCATGGTCGAGCTGACACAAGGCGACATTCTTCACGCGGATGTCGAGGCCCTCGTCAACACGGTGAATTGTGTCGGCGTGATGGGGCGGGGCATTGCGCTGCAATTCCGCAAGGCGTTCCCGGCCAATGCCAAGGCCTACGAGGCGGCGTGCAAACGGAAAGAGGTGCGGCCGGGTAAGATGTTCGTCCACGATCTCGGCCAATTGACGAACCCGCGCTACATCGTCAACTTCCCGACCAAGCGCCACTGGAAGGGGCAGAGCCGCCTGGAAGACATCGAGGCCGGTTTGAAGGCGCTTGTCGAAGAGATACGCGCGCTCAACATCCGTTCGATTGCGATACCGCCATTGGGCTGCGGACTAGGGGGGCTGGACTGGAACGACGTTCGGCCGCGGATCGAAGCAGCCCTGCGTGAATTACCGGATATACGAGCATTGATTTTCGAGCCCACGGGGGCACCCAAGGCCGAAGAGATGTCGAAGGTCAAGAAAGCGCCGCGGATGACGATTGGGCGCGCGGCCCTGATCGGCCTGATCCGCCGCTATCTTGCTGCGGTCATGGACCCAGCCGTCTCGCTGCTTGAGATTCACAAATTGATGTACTTCCTGCAGGAAGCCGGAGAGGGGCTTCGGCTTGAATACAAGAAGGCACTCTACGGACCCTATGCCGAGAACCTTCGCCACGTGCTCAGCGCCATCGAAGGCCACTTCATTACGGGCTACGGAGATGCAGAGGACCGGCCCGACAAGGAAATCGAAGTATGCCCTCCAGTGTGGAATCTGGCCGAGGAGTTCCTCAGGAATCACCCTGCAACGAGCCTCCACTTCGGCCGAGTCGCTGAACTGATCGACGGATTTGAAACCCCGTTCGGTCTGGAACTCCTGGCGACCGTCCACTGGGTTGCTACACGAGAAGGCGCCTCGACGCCAGAAGAGGCGATTGCGCGCACCTACGCTTGGAACGATCGCAAGCGCGCCTTCACTGAGCGCCACATCCGCATGGCCTGGAATGTCCTACATGACAAGGGGTGGCTCAAGTAACGGGCTCCAGGGGTGAGGTCGCGGGCGCTCCGGGCGCACCCGAACCAGGTCTTGCGCAGGGCTCAGCGGCCCCGCGCCAGGGCCGGCGGTTGCGCCTGCGTGGCGCGGTAGGAGGGCACGGAGCGCGGGTCTTCGGGGGCGATGACGGGGCGCACGATGGTGAAGCGGTCGCGGGTGCGGGTGTAGTCCATTCCCCCCAGCCGCCCCACGGCCTTGAGCTTGCCCGCATCGACCCGGCCCCGGGCGTCGAGCACGCCGTCGGCGATGTGCCAGTACACCACCTCGCCGAAGATGATGGTGTTGCGGCCGATGCGGACGTGCTGGAGGAAGCGGCACTCCATCGCCACCGGCGCCTCCCGCACCCAGGGCACCCGCACCACCGCGCCGGGTGCCGCCGTGAGGCCGGCCTCCCGGAACTCGTCCACATGGGCGCCGAACTCGCCGGAGGTCACGTTCATGGCCTCGGCCAGCTCCTCGCTCACGATGTGCACGACGAACTCGGGCACCTCGTGCACCACGTTGTGGGCCGTGTCCTTCATCTCGCCCTCGCGGTCGCCCACGGAGAACATCAGCGTGGGCGGCCGACCCCCCACGGCGTTGAAGTACGAGAACGGCGCGAGGTTGGCGTTGCCCTCGCGCGTGATCGAGGAGACGAACGCGATCGGGCGGGGCACGACGCACGCCTGCACCAGCTTGTGCAGATCGTCCGGGTGCTGCTCCGAGTTTGCGAAATGGGCCATGGACGGACACTCCCTTGGGGGTGATGGCGAAGGCTACAGGGGCCTGTAGCAGGTTTGCGCCGGCCTGACAACGGCGAGGGCGAGGCGGCAATAGAACAAATTGAGTATCGACTGCGGTGACGGTCGAAGGTGCCTGTGCTAGGGTGCCGGCAGGGCCGAAAGACGTCGAAAGCGTCCACGCGACCCTATCCAGCCTGCCAAGCTAATCCGCAAAATTTCCCTGGGCGAAGTCGGGCATCGCGTTCCGAAAGACCCCGCCAAGAACCCTGCAGCACGGGCCATGGGCGACCCAAGAGCGGCAACAGCCGGGAAATCCGGCGCACCCAAGAAATTGGATTGACAAATTCCGCATCGGCGAGGACAATTGGATGTCTGATGTCCTTACGGACGATAGCGCACCAAAGAGGCGGCTGACTCGCCTGAGGAGACGCATTGCCCAACTACGGGCTAGACCCTGTAAATCTCGCGCCCTGCAAGCGCTGGCTCGTGCACTCGGGCGTTACCCGGTTGACCGGGGGAAGCATCAAACGTGGGTAAGCGGGCCGTTTCCTCACCTACGGCCACTTAGCATTCCCACTCACCCAGGTGATCTCAGCCGAGGAACCAGCGAAGGAATCCTCGATTTCCTGGAAGGAGCCGATCTCCTGGCATTGGAGATGGCCACAACCCAGCAAGGTACAAAACATGGCGGCGGCACAGGCAATCGAAAATGAAGTAATGGGAGAATACCTCCGGCGACCCTACGCGCGAATGGTAATCCCGGAGCAAGACGGCACATATGTCGCGGAAATTCTGGAATTTCCTGGTTGCATTGCAGAAGGCCAGACGGCGGAAGAGGCAATGACAAGCCTAGAGGAAGCCGCGGCAGGATGGATTTCCGCCGCACTTGGACAAGGTCAAGACATCCCTGAGCCGACTTCCAGCCGGGGATTTAGCGGAAAACTGGCACTGCGGATACCCAAAGGACTCCATCGTCGGATTACCATGTTTGCAGAGCGGGACGGGACGAGCCTAAATCAATTCGTCATTACAGCCCTTGCAAAAGAGGTTGGTGAACTGAGTGCGATCGAAGGCTTCAAGTGGACCCGCCTTGCTGTTGGCCCGGCGGAAATGCAGCCGCTGGCAATCACTGTCGGCCCTGCATATCCCCATGTGGCCGTTAATATGGGTAGGACTGGTGGGACCTACACATTCGGCGTAACCGGGCAAATCCTTCACGTATCTGGACCGAGCCTAATCGGTGTATCGAGCGAAAAGGAGAAGATCGGGTGGCCGAAATCACTTCAATAACCTGGACGTATCAGGAACTGGTAGAGATGCTTATCAAGGCTGCGAATATCCATGAGGGAACGTGGATGCCACAGATTCAATTCGGTTTGGCAGCCGGGAATTTCGGCCCATCGCCCCCCGACGTGGTACCTGGCGCTGCGGTGCTGATCCAGAAAATTGGCATTCAAAGAGCACCAGAGCCGATTCCTCCAGGACTCAACCTGGCAGTCGATGCGGCGAAGGTGAATCCAAGAAAGGAGCCCAAATGACGAAATAGCAAAGGCCAGGGCTATCTCTTGGCGGAGACCCTGGCCTTTGTTGTGCCAATGCTCCCGTAGCTTAATCTGGAAAGAGCGCCCCTCTCGTAAGGGTGGAGATCTCGGTCCAAATCCGGGCGGGAGCACCCATCGTGTCATGGAGGACACATGCGCACGCGCAGGCTCGCGCAAGCGCACATATATTTGTGCGCTCTCCCTCCGACATTGTCAAGCCTAAGCCTTTGAAACCTTGATCCTTTCCTTTGTCACTTACAAGATGATTGATTTGTTTCGTCTTTTGACATCGAAACCGTCGCCGCGTCTTCTCCCGATGCGGCACCGATCTGGCCCTCGTATTTGCCACATTCACGCCGATGGCTCCTCGCTGCCAAGCGCGTCGATGCGGGCGATCTCGGGGAAGAGCCGCATCCAGGCCAGCACGATCACGAGCGTGCCGATCCCGCCGATCAGCACCGAGGGAACCGCGCCGACCCAGGCGGCGACGACCCCCGATTCGAACTCGCCCAGCCGGTTCGAGGTGCCGGTGGACATGGCGCTGATGGTGCTCACCCGGCCGCGCATCTCGTTGGGGGTACGCGTCTGCACGATCGAGTGGCGGATGACGACGTTGACCGCGTTCGCGGCTCCCATCAGGCCGAGGATCGCCAGCGAGAGCAGGAACGAGGTGGACAGCGCGAACCCGATCGTCGCGCCGCCGAACAGCGCCACCGCGGCCAGCATCGCCCGCCCCGTGCGGCGCCGGATCGGATAGCGCGCCAGGAACAGGGCGGTCGCCACCGCGCCGAGGGCCGGGGCGCCCCGCAACAGCCCCAGTCCCCAGGGGCCGGTGGCCAGGATGTCGCGCGCGAAGATCGGCAGCAGCGCCGTCGATTCCCCCAGCAGCACCGCGAACAGATCCAGCGAGATCAGCCCCAGCAGCACCCGCTGCCGCCGGACGAACACGACGCCGGCCAGCACGGTGGAAAGGCTCGCCGGGCGCCGCTCGCCGGCCGGCAGCGCGATCCGGATCGCCGCGACCAGCGCGCTCGCCAGCAGGAACGCCGCCGCGCAGGCGGCGTACGCGACCCCCGGCCCGGCGGCATAGATGAATCCGCCCAGCGCCGGCCCGAGGATCACCGCCACCTGGTTGGCGGACGTGGCAGCGGCCACCGCGCGCGGGATGACCGGCGCCGGCACCAGGGTCGGCACCAGCGCCTGCAACGTCGGCGACTCGAACGCCCGGGCCGCGCCGGAGACGAACACGATGGCGAGGATGCCGGCGAAAGTCAGCCGGCCCGTCGCGCCGCCCAGGGCCAGCGCCAGCGCGGCCAGCGCCTCGACCGCCATGCAGAGGCGCACCACCACCCGCCGGTCGTACCGGTCCGCCACGTGGCCGATCGCCAGCGCCAGCAGCGGCAGCGGCAGGAACTGCGTCAGTCCCACCAGCCCGAGCGCGAGCGCGCTGCCGGTCAGGTCGTATACCTGCCAGCCCACCGCCACCCCCTGCATCTGGAACGCCGCGGTCGCGCAGGCCCGCGCCCCCCACGCCAGCGCGAAGGGCGGGTGGCGGTGCAGCACGAACACGGGTACGGCGGCCAGCGGCGGCATGCGGGTCCCGAGGTGGCTCGTCTCCGCGTGGGCTCGTCCCTGGATCACGGATCGATGCACCGTAGCGGCATCGCGACCCGGTCGCAACCGGCGGCGCGTCCCCACCCCAGCCGTCCCCACCAAGTGGGGAGGGAGAAGGGGGCTTGGCATCGCGACCCGGTCGCAACGGCTCGCGCGCCAGCGCTCGCACCCGGTCGCCCCTCAGGACGCGCCCGGCCCCGGGGGCGGGTCGGCGGCGGACTCGCCGTAGGTCAGGGCGAAGGCGCGCTTGAAGTCGCCCCAGCAGGTGGCGATGGCGTCGAGCTGCCGCAGCAGGTAGGAGGGGTGGAAGGTGGGGAGCACCTTCCAGCGGTCGTACAGGAAGGGCGTGCCCCGCTCGCGGGTGATGCCCCCGGCGCGCGGGTTGAGCGCCTTGAGCGGCACGTTGCCGAGGGTCACGATCAGCCCCGGGTTCAAGAGCTCGATCTGCCGCCGCAGGATCGGGCGGCAGGCGGCCACCTCGTCGGGCTCGGGGGCGCGGTTGCCGGGCGGGCGGCACTTGACGACGTTGGTGATGTACACGTCCTCCCGCGCCAGCCCGAGGGCGGCGATCAGCGCCGTGAGCAGCCGCCCGGCCCGCCCCACGAACGGCAGCCCCTGCTGGTCCTCGTCGGCCCCCGGCCCTTCGCCGATGAACATCAGCCGCGGCCGGTCCTGCCCCAAGCCGAAGACCAGCTTGCGGCGCCCCGCCCCCAGCTTGCAGTTGAGGCAGCCCCGGTAGTGCGCATGCAGCGCCTCCAGGCTCTCGAACGCCGAGGGCGGCTGCGTCGGGGGCGCGATGGGGCCGGCAGCCCTGGGATCGCCGCGCGGGGACGGTGTCGCCGCGCCGGCTGGCGGAGCCCCGGCTGCCGGCGCACTCGACGCTTGCGCACCAGCCCGTGGCACCGCACTTCGCCCCGCGAGCCGCTCCGCGATGGCCCGGGCCCGCGGCCGTCCCTGCTGCGCTGAGGGCCCCGACGGCGTAGGGACTGCCGGAGACTCGGGGTCGTACGGGAGGGGATCGGCCGACATCGGGGCGCGCTGCGCTGGGGACGGTGCCGGCTCCGGCGTGGACTGGCCCGGTGCGGACGCGAGCCGCGGGTCGGCCGCCTGCGCGCGCAGGGAGGGCATGGCTCGCAGCGCCTCGATCAGCGCCCGGTCCTGCGCCACGTTGAGGTGGGTCACCCCCTCGGCCTGGAGCCGTTCGAGCTGCGCCTCCAGCTTCTCCAGCACGTCGCGCCAGGCCATGGGGATTGCTCAAGCTGGGGATAGGGTCAGCGACGCGCCATTTCCAGCAATGCGTCCCGGAAGACCTGGAAGCTGCGGGAGCGGTTGCGTGCGGGTACCATGCACGGGGCAATCATCTGCGCCGCTTCCATTTTCAGGAGACCGCTCTTGAAATACCCGGCCTGTTGCAAGATACTCTCTAGCCTTTCCCACGTACCGCCTTTGATTGAGTCGGGATCGCGATAGCCCGCCTGTGCAGGAACTCTGGTTTCGGCCCTCGGGTAAGCCGCGAGCACAGCATCCCAGTCGCCGAAATACCACGCCTCCAATTCCTCAATGGCGATACGATTCACAACGACATAGTTGCGGGCCGATTGCGTGCGCGTGGTCAGCCCTGCCATTGTTGTCATCCGTTCCAGTTTGGCTTTAAGTTTCTGGCAGTCATCGTCATCTTGATCCACAACAACCATGATCCGCCAGGTTGGCGGTAGCCACTTCTCATAGGCTCGCAGTCGTTTTGGCAAAACGCGCAACAATCGTGGCTTATCCTGATATTGATATACCTCGAATGTCACTCCATCAAGCAGCTTCGGGAGCAAGACGCGGAGCGCCACTTCCATCGAGGGCTCCTCAACAAGCACCTCAAGATGCTCCATGGTCATCGCGCCTGGCCCTTAACCTTGGGCGCACCCGCGTTGACCAGGGGATCGCCGACACCGAAGTGACCTTCAAGCCAAAGATCGCCTAAGGAAGCTCCTTCGGCCATGAATTCAGAAATCCCTCGAATATCTGACGCGCGAGTGACCTGCGTGTGACCCTTCAAATCACGGTGGAGAATCCGCAGTTCGGCGGGTTTGATGCCTGTCAAGAAAAAGGGCGAATGGGTTGTCACGAGCATTTGAGACCGTTCCGTCGCCCCACGACATTCCTCTGCTAACCCCGGCAATAGTCGCGGATGCAAGAAATTTTCGGGCTCCTCTATCCCAATGAATTGCGAAGGATCAGGGTCGTACAGCAAGGTAAGGTACGCGAGCAGTTTGAGAGTGCCATCGGATGCGAACCGGGAAAGCACGGGTTCTTTGAAAGGCGCATCTTTAAACAGGAGCAGCAGTCTGCCGTCTCGCATCGACTCCGCAGTCACGCTTTCCAATCTTGGAACCCTGCGGCGCAGGACGTCAGAAATATGATTCATGACTTCGGGATGCTGTTCATTCAAATATTGAATCACGTTTGGCAAATTATCTCCAGTCTTGCTCAAACGAGATTGCGGTCCTGTTACCGGCTGGCTACGAGTATCGGCCACAGATAAGTATGAGACATGCCAGTCCGTGATGAATTCCCTTAATGCCGCAACGCGAGGGTGATCCTTTAGGGCTCCTAGGGTATTGACCGCGATAATGTCTGAAGACCGGAGCGGTATCTTCACCCGACGCTTTTCTTCTTCAGGTGTGTCTCCGCTTACCGCGGACCCTTCTCCGAACTTGTATTTCAAGAAATCGAAAGGTCTTCCTTTTCCGTCGCTACGTTTCCAACGGAGCCACTCGTCCGCCACCACCGGGCCTTTGGGGCCTTCGTCAATAGCCAAATGATACGTGATCGGTTGTTTCGCTCCTTCCTGATATTGAATCTCGATTTCCACCGGTCCTTGCTCGCCGCGCGTACGAAGTTCCTTTGCACGGCTGCGTTGCTCCCAGGCATGACGCAGGCCGTGCTGGAAGCACTCCGAAAGAAAATTGAAAACATCAAAAATCGTCGACTTCCCGCTCCCGTTCGGACCTAGAAGAACGGTGAGAGGCGTGATGTCCTCCAATGCGACGGACTTAAGCGCGCGATAATTCGTGACGCGGAGTGATAGGATGCGGGCGGGGTTACCGCTCCGAAGCGTGGCTTTTTGTGGGCGTCGCGTGGTCGTTGCCATCTTTTTTCCGATGCCGTGCATGGCGCGAACGCCGGGCGGTAATGCCGCCCGCGCACGGGTCAAATATCCAAATTCTTCACCTTGAGGGCGTTGGTCTCGATGAAGTGGCGGCGCGGATCGACCTGGTCGCCCATCAGCACGGTGAAGATCTGGTCGGCCTCGACCGCGTCCTCGACCACGACCTTGAGCAGGCTACGGGTCTCGGGGTTCATGGTGGTGTCCCAGAGCTGGTCGGGGTTCATCTCGCCGAGCCCCTTGTAGCGCTGGATCTCGGCGCCCTTGCGGCCGAAGGCGAGCAGGTGCGGGTAGAGCGCCTCCCAGTGGCCGAGCGGGATGGCGCCCGCCCCATCGCCGACCTCGAGGGCGCCGGTGCCGAAGCGCTTGTCGAGGGCGGCGTGCTGCTGCTGGAGCGCGTTGTACTCGTCCACGTCCAGGTTATCGAGGGTGCGCGTGGAAAGCTTGGCGTGGAAGCTGCCGAGCCGCAGCTCCAGGTCCTCGGCCGGGAGCTGCGGGCGCAGCACGATGGAGAACTCGGCGAAGCGCTCTTTCAAGGTGGCCAGGTGGCCCAGGATGATCTCCGTGCCGTCGCCGGGCAGCGACACGCCATGGCGCAGCAGCACGTCGATCAGCCCCCGCAGCGAGACGCTGGAGGTGACCTTCTCGTACGCCTCGTAGAACGCGCGCAACTGCTGGGCGGCGGCGGCCATCTTCTCGCCCTTGAGCGTGCGGCCGTCGGCCTTGACCTGGAGTTTGCCCGCGGCCCATTCGAGCAGCTTCTGGTTCATGGCGCGCTCGTCCTTGACGTAGAACTCGCTCTTGCCGCGCTTCACCTTGAACAGCGGCGGCTGCGCGATGTAGAGGTAGCCGCGGTCGATCAGGGAGGGCATCTGCCGGTAGAAGAACGTCAAGAGCAGCGTGCGGATGTGGCTGCCGTCCACGTCGGCATCGGTCATCATGATGATCTTGTGGTAGCGCAGCTTCTCCAGATCGAACTCCTCCCGGCCGATGCCCGTGCCCAGGGCCGTGATGAGGGTCTTGATCTCGTCGCTCCCCAGCATCTTGTCGAAGCGCGCCTTCTCGACGTTGAGGATCTTGCCCTTGAGCGGGAGGATGGCCTGGTTGCGCCGCTCCCGGCCCTGCTTGGCCGAGCCGCCGGCGGAATCGCCCTCGACCAGGTACAGCTCGGAGAGGCCGGGGTCGCGCTCCTGGCAATCGGCCAGCTTGCCCGGCAGGCTGCTGAATTCGAGCACCGACTTGCGCCGGGTCAGCTCGCGGGCCTTGCGGGCGGCGAGGCGCGCGCGCTGGGCCTCGACGGCCTTCTCGACGATCTTGCGCGCCACGCCCGGGTTCTCTTCGAGGAAGCTCGCCAGCGAGTCGAGCACGATGCCCTCGACGATGCCCTTCACCTCGACGTTGGTGAGCTTGATCTTCTTCTGCGACTCGAACTGGGGATCGGGGTGCTTGACGCTGATGACGGCCATCAGCCCCTCGCGGGTGTCCTCGCCCGAGAGGTTCTCCTTCAGGTCCTTGAACAGGTTTCGGCCGGCGCCGTACTGGTTCACCACCTTGGTCAAGCCGGCCTTGAGGCCCGAAAGGTGGGTGCCCCCTTCGGCCGTGTTGATGTTGTTGACGAAGGTGTAGATCATCTCGTTGTAGGTGTCGTTGTACTGCATCGCCACCTCGACCTCGACCCCGCGATCCTTGCCCACCACGTAGATCGGCTTGTCGTGCAGGGTGGTCTTGTTCAGGTTGAGATGCTCGACGAAGGAGGCGATGCCCCCCTCGTACCTGAAGTCGTGCGCCTTCTCGGTGCGCTCGTCGCGGATCGAGATGCGGATGCCGCGGTTCAGGAACGCCAGCTCGCGCAGCCGCTGCGAGAGCAGGTCGAAGTTGAAGTCGACCTTGTCGAAGATGGAATGGTCGGCGAGGAACGTCGTGCGGGTGCCGGTGCGCTCGGTGGGCTCCATCTTCTGCAAGGCGGTGACGGCCTTGCCCTTGGCGAAGCCCTGCCGCCAGAGGAAGCCATCGCGCTTGATATCGAGCGTGAGCTTCTCGGAGAGCGCGTTGACGACCGAGGCGCCCACCCCGTTGAGCCCGCTCGACACCTTGTAGCTCGACTTGTTGAACTTGCCGCCCGCGTGCAGTTGCGTCATCACGAGCTGCGAGGCGGGGATGCGCGAGGCCTTGTGGATCTCGACCGGGATGCCCCGGCCGTTGTCGGACACCGTCACGCTGTTGTCGCGGTGGATCGTCACCTGGATTTCGGTGCAGTAGCCGGCCAGCGCCTCATCGATGCTGTTGTCGACGATCTCGAACGCCAGATGGTGCAGCGCCGTCGCATCGACTCCGCCGATGTACATGCCGGGACGCGTCCTGACGGCCTCCATGCCCTCGAGCGCGGTGATGCTTTCCGCCGAGTAGGTCTCCATGCCCTTTTCCGTCATGCCTCTCCCTCTCCTTCCGATCAAACGATGCGGCCCGCCTCGATCGTGAGCCGGTGCGCGGGCGCGCTTCCCCGGTGGCGGGGGGCCTCCGTGGCCGTGATGAAGATCTGATTGGGGAGGCGCTCCAGGTGATCCAGCACCCGCGCGCGCACCCCCTCGTCGAGCTCCGAAAACAGGTCGTCCAGGATCAGCACCGGCGCGAACCCCGGCCGCTCGCTCAGCAGCCGGTTCAGCGCCAGCTCGAGGGCCAGCAGGGCCGCGCGGTACTCGCCTTGCGAGAACTGCGTCTCGGCCCGCACCCCGCCCTGCGGCCCACCCAGACTCAGGCGGTAGTCGTCGCGGTGCGGGCCGACCAGCGCGTGGCCCGCCTCCAGCTCCGCCGCCCGGGCCTGCTCGACCTGCGCCGGCCAGCCTTCGCGCGCTCCCCGCAGGGAAGCCACGAGCTCCAGCCGCAGCGGCGCGGCGCCCCCGGTCAGCTCGCTGCACAAGGCTGCGAGCACCCCGTTGATCTGCTCCGCCAACGCCCGACGTTTAACCAGAATAGCATAACTTTTTTCGATCAACAATTGATTCCAGTCGGGCAGGCTGGCGGCGTCGCGGCGCTTGAGCGC
>JACQKK010000162.1 GCA_016204605.1 Candidatus Lambdaproteobacteria bacterium | reverse complement strand
TCGGCCAGCACCTGCCGCTCGCGCTCGAGGCGGTGCTCGATGTAGAAGGCGAGCTTCTCCCGCGGATCGTCGATGACGGGGCCGTGGCCGGGGTAGATGCGCGCCGCGCTCAGCCCCTGGAGGCGGTGCAGCGTGGCCATGTAATCCGCCAGGTCGCCCCCATCGAGTGGGATCACGGTGGTGCCCTTGCCCAGCACCACGTCGCCCGTGAACAGCGCCCGCTCTTCTTCCAGGTACCAGCACAGGTGGTCCTGCGCGTGGCCGGGGGTGTGGATGGCCCGCAGGGTATAGCCCGGGCCGCGGAAGACATCGCCGTCCTGCACCCGCGCCAGCCGCACCGGATACGCCTCGTCCTTGCCGGGCCAGGGGAATTTGTGGAAGGTGATGCCGGGGAACAGCGCCGCCACCCCTGCGGCCCCGCCGATGTGGTCGCCATGGACGTGGGTGAACAGGCAGCGCCGGGGCGCCCGCCCGCCCCCTTCGGCCACGTGGCTCCGCAGCAGGTCGAAGTAGGCGGCCAGCCCCGTCCCCGTATCGAGCAGCAGGGGCTCGCCGCCGTCCACGCCGATCAGGTAGGTGTTGGTGCCCGGGCCGGTGGAGGCGGAGGGGTTGAGCCCCAGCACGCGGTGCACCTTGGGCGTCAGAATGGCGGTCTTGGGAAACCCCGCGGCATCGGGCAGCAGTTCGGGCAGCGATTTGGGCATTGCGCCTCCGTGACGATGGCCGGTAACGATGGCCGGGAACGGGAGAGCCTCGGCGCGACGCGCGCCGGAACCGCCGACCACCAGGAGAGCCGTGAACGACGATCGTGACGGCATCTTATACCAATGTGCGTTCAAAGATGAACAGATTGCCGTGTGCCTGAGGAGCCCTGCGGAGCAGGGCGTCTCGAAGGCCACGGCCCACCCCCGCGCCTCCTTCGGCTTCGCTCAGGACATGCTTCGAGACGCGCTCCGCTTTGCTCCGCGCTCCTCAGGGACGCGGAAGCTTTCAAACTCCTTGGAATGCAGGCTGGTATTAACCCGAGTCCCAGGGCGGCGCCAGCGGGCGCTGCGGCGGGTAGCGGCTCAGTTTCGATTCTCCCAATTGATCAGCAACAGCAGACCCCTCGCGGAGCCTGCCCTGAGTGGAGCCGAAGGGCTCGGGGTGACAACAGAATGTCATTCCGGGCGGAGCGGGAAATCGGCTTTACCTTCCGGACTGGCCCATTACTGCCGGCGTACGCGCCCACGCCCTGCGCGCGGAGGCGGGCGATGAACGGGCCGAGCCGGATGCTGCGCGCCCACCTGGGCAGCGTGCTGGCCTTCCTCGCGGCGGCGATGGCGCTCCTGCTCCTGCGCCCCGCCACGCTGCTGGAGGGTCTGGGACACCCGGAGTTCCCCGCGCTGGTGCACCTGCTGACCCTGGGCGGCTTGCTCGGCGGCGCCTATGCGTTGTACCAGCGCCTGCTGCCGGCGCTGTGCGGCCGGCCGCCGGCCTGGCCCGCGCTGGGCGCGGCGATCTGGCTGTTCCAGGCGGGGGGCGTGGCGCTGGTCGCCGCGGGGTTCGCCGCGCGGCAGCCGGGGCTCGCGAACCTGGGCGGCCACTACCTGGTGCCGGCGGGCATCGTGCTGGCGTTCGGCCAGGCCGCGGCCACGCTGTGGCGGCGCCCCCCGGGGGTGCCGCGCCGGGCGGCCGTGCTGCTGCCCCAGGTGGGGCTGCTCGCCACCATGTCGCTCGGGGCGATGCTGGTGCTCGATGCCTACCAGGGCGGCTACGGGCTGTACACGCCGCCCACCATCCTGCTGCACGGCCTGGCGGGCGCCTTCCTGTTCGTGCTGCCGCTGCTGCTGCTGGCCGATGTGCTCGACGACCCTGCTCCGGCCGAGGCGGCCGGCGCGCCGGCGCCGCTGCTGCTGACGACGGCCCTCGCCGCCCTGGGGCTGCTGGCGCTGGCGCTGGCGCAGACCCGCCCCGGCTATGCCCTGGCGGCGCCGCTGGGGCTGGCGCTGCTGGGCGGGGTTGCGATCTGGATCGGCCTGCCCGGCTGGGGCGGCGCCGGGACGTCACGCCAGGAGCCGGGGGGAGCCGGCAGGCCGCATCCGGCCTTCGCGCCGGTGCGGCGGATGCCCTGGGCCGCCTTCGGCGCCGTGGTGCTGTACGGGGCGATCCGGCTCTGGCGCGGCAGCCATTCGGCGGAGCCCCTCGGCGCGGAACTGGCCTCGCTGGCCCGCTTCGGGCTGGTGCTGTTCCTGTTCGCGGCGGCGCTGCCCGACCTGCTCTCCCGGCTGGGGCCGCCGCCCGCGGCGGGTGCGCCGGCCCTGCCGCTCGGCCCCGAGACGGCGATCGAGTACGTCGTCCAGCTCGTGGCCGCGGGGCTGATCGTGGGGGCGCTGCTGGCCCAGGCCGCCCTGCTGGTGCAGGCGGGCGCCCTGCTCTGGCTGGCGACGCTGGCGTGGCGCGCCTGGCGCCTGCTGCGACGGTCGTGACGAAACCCCGGCCCGAAAGCGGTTTCAGGTGCCGCCTTCGGGTCGGGGCAAGGTCGCTTCCCCAACGCTGGTACGGGGCGCCCTTCGGGAAGGGAGGGGCCGTGGGGCTCCCCGGACGGTGATGTCGGAAGCGTAGGCCCCGAGCTTCACGAACGATGCCAGAGCCCCAGCAGAGCCGTAAGCCTCTGTTGCGAAAGACGAACGCCGGGTCGCAGCCCCGGCCGCCGCGGCGGCGGCTGATCCCCCGCTGCGCATCCCCATGCCGCGCGCTGCCGCACCATTGGGCAGCCTCTTCCGATTCCAGACGGATCTTCCAGCCGCTTTTTCGTGCCAGGGCTTGAAGAGAGCGTGCCGTGGGCGATCGGAGGCGGCGGATGTAGCCACTAATTGTTGTGGAATATTATTGACGCCGGCGGTGTCCATGGCACAATCGTATCCACTATGTACGTGGACACCTCACGCAGCGAGCGGGGCGGCAAGACCTAACAGCGGCACTTGCTGCGCGAATCGTACCGCGAAGGCGGGCGGGTGCGGCACCGCACGCTGGCCAACCTGTCGCGCGCGAGCGCCGCGGAGGTGGCGGCGCTCAAGCTGGCGCTCAGCCACAAGGACAACCTTGCGGCCCT
>JACQKK010000161.1 GCA_016204605.1 Candidatus Lambdaproteobacteria bacterium | reverse complement strand
TGGACCCGCATCGGCGGCAACGCCAACGACCTGCCCGATGGCTTCCTCGCCATGCTCGCCGAGCGCCTCGTGAAGGTGGAAGAGGTGATCCGCGAATCCGAGCGGCTGATCCTGACCAACAAGATCTTCATCGACCGGGTGAAGGACATCGGCGTGCTGCCCAGGGAGCGGGCCATCGCCTACGCCTTCACGGGGCCCATGCTGAGGGCCTGCGGGGTGGCCCACGACCTCCGGCGCGCCGGCGGGTACTCGGTCTACGACGAGTTCGATTTCGAGATCCCCGTCGGCACGGTGGGCGATTGCTACGACCGCTTCCTGGTGCGCATGGAGGAGATGCGGCAGAGCATCGCCATCATCCGCCAGGCCACCGACAAGCTGCCGCCCGGCACCTACTCCGCCTTCGACCGCCGGGCCTGGCTGCCCCACAAGCAGGAGGTGTTCGGCAGCATCGAGGGGCTGATCGACCACTTCAAGATCGTGATGGAAGGCTCGAAGCCGCCCGCCGGCGAGGCCTACGCCGCCGTCGAAGGGGGCAACGGCGAGGTGGGCTTCTACGTGGTCTCGGACGGCGGCGGCCACCCGGTCAAGTGCCGGGCGCGGCCGCCCTGCCTGAACTACGTGCACGCCACACCGGAGATGACGATCGGCCATACGGTCGCCGATATCGTGCCCATCTTCGGCTCCATCAACATGATCGGCGGCGAGCTGGACCGCTAGGCGCACCGCCTGAGCGCAATGCTTGAGCGCAACGCCTGAGCGCAGCCCCGGCCGATCCCCTCCCTGCCTCCGGATGCCGCGATGGAACTGCTGCTGAACCCCGTGGTGATCTCCCTCGTCAAGGTGCTGGTGATCATCCTGCTGTTCGTGATGGTCGTGGGCACCGTGCTCACGCTGATGGAGCGGAAGTGGATGAGCGCGGTGCAGGACCGCATCGGCCCGAACCGCGCCAACATCGGCAGCTTCCGCGGGCGGGGCACGCTGCACATCGCGGCCGACGGGCTGAAGTCGATCTTCAAGGAAGACACGGTGCCCGAGGGCGCGAACCGGTTCGTGTTCACCATCGCGCCCTTCTTCGGGTTCTTCTCCGCGATCGTGATCTGGGCGGTGATCCCGTTCGCGGGGCCGCTGGGCGGGTTCACGTTCCAGATCACCGACGTGAACATCGGCATGCTGCTCGTGTTCGCCGTGACCTCGCTGGGCGTCTACGGCACCGTGCTGGCCGGCTGGAGCTCGAACAACAAGTTCGCCGTGCTGGGCGCGGCCCGCGGCACCTCGCAGATGCTCTCCTACGAGATCTTCCTCGGCCTCTCGCTGGTGGGGCTGTTCATGATCGTCGGGTCGGTGCGGGTGAGCGACCTGGTGGCCTACCAGAACACCTACTGGTTCGGCGACGTGCTCCCCAAGTGGGGCGTCCTCACCCAGCCCGTCTCGTGCGTGCTGTTCTTCGTCGCGATGCTGGCCGAGGCCAAGCGCCTGCCCTTCGATGCGCCCGAGGGCGAATCGGAGATCATCGCCGGCTACTTCCTCGAATACTCGGGCATGCGCTACGCCGCCTTCATGCTGGCCGAGTACGTGGCCATCGTGGGCATCGGCGCCCTCACCGTGACCCTGTTCTTCGGCGGCTACCACGTGCCGTGGCTGCACGCGGACGGGTTCCACCTGTTGGGCGCAGTCCTGCCGCTGCCCGCCTGGCTGGTGGTGCTGCTCCAGCTCGGGGCGTTCATCGGCAAGGTGCTGTTCTTCTGCTGGCTGGTGATCATCCTGCGCTGGACGGTGCCCCGCTTCCGCTTCGACCAGATCATGGCGCTGGGCTGGAAGAGGCTGCTGCCGGTCTGCCTGGCCAACGTGGCCGTCACGGCCCTGGTGCTGCTCGCGGTCGATGGCTGGCAGTGAGCGCCCACCGCACCCCAGCGTGGAGAGACGAGCGATGGTCAAGGTGAAGACGGTGCGGCGGGAGAGCGGGCTGGCGGTGGAGCTTTTTCTCCCGGCGATCTGGGACGGCCTCAAGCTGACCGCATACCACTTCTGGCGCAACATCTTCGGCAAGCGCGACGTGGTGACGATCCAGTACCCCGAGGAGCACCGCCGGGTTTCCCCGCGCTACCGGGGACGCCACCGGCTCACCGTGCGCGAGGACGGCTTCATCAAGTGCGTGGCCTGCTACATGTGCGAGCAGATCTGCCCCGCCCACTGCATCCACATCGAAGCGGGGGAGGTGGAGGACAAATCGGTCGAGAAGTACCCGGTCGTGTTCGATATCGACGAGCTGCGCTGCGTCTACTGCGGGCTCTGCGTGGAGGCCTGCCCCAAGGACGCCATTCGCATGGACACCGGCATCATCGCCCTCGCCTTCACCGACCGCGACCGCTTCGACTACACCCGCGACATGCTGCGCGACGCCTACCACGAGAACGAGAAGACGAAGTTCCGCGCGATCCCCGCCCCCGTCACCGAAGAGGAGGCGCTGCCCCGCTCCCGGGGCGTGCTGCCGGGCGCTCCCGCGTAGCGGCGCTTTCAGCCACCCGCCGACAGCTCGTTGTAGGTGAGGGTGACCCGCTGGTCGTCGGCCCCCGAGGCGTGGATGGCGCGGCGGATCGCCTCCCCCACGGCGGCGGGCCGCACGCTGCCCTTGAAGGACTGGGTGCGCGTGTCGTAGAGGAAGACCAGCTCGCCTGCGCGGAAAATCTGTCCGCCGCTTTCGGGGGTGCCCGAGCCCAGCCCGGCCTTGACGAACTCCCGCGCCATTTCCTCGTGGGTCTTGCCGCCGCCGGCGTAAAGCACCCCGTTGGGGTAGATGCTGTACTTCATGCCATGGCCCTTGATGGGCAGGCCCCAGAACTCGACCAGGAAGGTCTGCTGCGCGCGGACGCGGGGGCTCGCCGCCCCGGGGCCGAACTCGAACCCGCGCATCAGCAGGCGCAGCCGCGCGACGTGGTTGCCCTGGGCGATGGCGGCGGCGAGGTCGGTCGCGGTGAGCTGGAGCACCTCGGCCAGCTCCTCGGCCCTGCGCGGGTTGCGCAGGATACCCAGCGCGCGGTAGACGCCGGCCAGGCGATAGGCGGGATTGACCTTGACCAGGATGGCCTCACGTTCGCGCCGATCCTCCTCCGCCAGGAACCGCAGCAGGCCGCGCCGCGAAGGGTTGCCGGGCGGCAGCTCGGCGAAGGGCGGCCAGGTGGCCAGGAAGTCCTGCACGGCCCGCTGTGCGTCCACGCCCTTCATCGGGTCCCCATCCGTCCCTGGCGCTACTCGCTCGGAACCACCCCCCGGCCGCGACGGCGCGGGCCTTAGCGCGGCAGCCGGCGCGTGCGACTCGCCCAGCAACCCGCGCCATACCCGTCATTCAAGTGTAATGCCGCGAGCGCCCGCCGTCCCGGGGTGCGGGCCGTGCCGCGGGTGGCACGCGCGGTGCGGGTGGTGTACCCTACACACCAGAGGGCGCGGGGTCGCATTGCGGCAGCACGGTGGCCCGCCGGATGCGGCGCCTTTGCCGTTCAATCTCCCGAGAGGATATTCCCGTGTATCGGTTCCGGCCAAGTGAAGGGCTCCGCTGGGCGCTGCTGCTGGCGCTCGCCTGCGCGACGGGAGCGCCCGCCGCTTTCTCCCAGCAGCCTGCGCCGCAGGCGGCGCAGCCGCTCGCGACCGTAGAGGGCCAGGGCCTGGCCAGCTACCGCCCCGACGATGCGGCCCGCTCCCGGGATGAGGCGCTCGAGGCGGCCCAGCGCGATGCCGTCGAGAAGGCCAGCGGCGTCTTCATCAGCTCCGAGACGCAGATGCGCAACTTCGAGCTGGTGCAGGACGAGGTGCTGACCCGCAGCAAGGGGTTCATCAAGTCCTACAAGGTGCTCAGCCAGGGGCGCGAGGGCGAGATGTACAAGATGACCATCTCGGCGGCTATCGAGCGCGCGGCGTTCATCAAGGACATGGATCACGCGCTGGAGAACCTCTATCAGCGCGTGGGACGGCCCCGCGTGGTCGCCGTGATCCGTGAGAAGATCGCCCGGCCCGATGGCTCGCCCGATGAGCAGGCCGCCGCGCTGCAGGTGACCGAGAAGGAAATCCGCAAGATCCTGATCAAGCAGGGTTTCACGTTCGTGGATGCGCGGGCGCTGTTGCAGCGCTCGGTGCTGGAGATGGCGCTGAAGGGCGAGCAGGTGGCGCGCGACACGGCCGTGGACCTGGGCCGCACGGCCAAGGCCGAAGTGGTGATCGTGGGCAACGCCGCGACGACCGCGAAGGCGGTCAGCAGCTTCCAATCGGCGCAGGCCGATCTGAGCCTCGACGTGCTGCGGGTGGATAACGGCCAGGTGCTGGCCTCGGAGACCGCCGGGGGCCGCGGCGTGAATATCGACGCCCAGAAGGCGGCCGTCGCCGCCCTGCAAGACGCGGCCAACAAGATCACGCCCAAGATGATGGAGCAGGTCAGCTACCTCTGGGTCAAGGAACGCTCGGAGGGGAGCCGCATCGAGATCGTGGTGGAGAACGCCAAGTTCGGCCACCTGATGAACCTGCGCAAGGCGCTCGCCAACGAGATCAGCGGCGTCAAGCAGGTGCGGCAGCGCTCCTACAGCAACGGCGTGGCGCTGCTCGAAGTCAGCAGCCGCCGCAGCGCCGAGCAGTTGGCGGAATCGCTGTACGGCGCGAAGTTCACCGGCTTCACGGTCGAGGTGGTCAACGTGACGCCGTCGACCCTCAAGCTCAGCCTCAAGGAAAGCGGCGCGGCCGGGCAGTAGGCCGGCACTGGCCCGCACCCCCCTCCTCGGCGGAGGGCCGGCTGCGCGACGGCGCCCCATCAGGAGCGGGCATGCACCAGGCGACCCGGCAGCGGTTTCCGCAGCGCGGCGCGGCGCACCCATCGGCCCGCAGCGCGGACCCTGCGCCGGCCCGCAGCGCGAGGGGGCGCGGGCTGCGCCTGGCCGGGCTGGCCGTGCTCTCCCTCGCGCTGCTGCCGGCGGGGCGTGCGCTGGCCCACCCGGGTACGCTGGACGAGTACGGCGGTCATTTCGAAGCCAAGACGGGCATCTACCACTACCACCGCCCGCAGCCGGAGATGTCCCGGCGCAAGAAAGAGTCGCTGAGCTGGATCGAGGCCGGGCTGCGGGGCGAGGTGCGGGGCGAGGTGGTCGATGTCCAACGGCCCGATGCCGTCTGGATCGAGATGGATTACCGGCCCGCCTACCAGGAGCTCGCCTCCTATCTCGGGCCAGGCCACCACGACGACGAGCGCCGGCGCGTGCAGGTGTGGCTCCAGCACGTGGCGCCCGAGCTTTCCGCCAGCCGCGGCAAGGAGTTCGACGCCTGGTTCCGGCAGAAGGTGATCTACGAGCTCAAGCAAAAGCTGATCGGCAAGAAGGTGACGGCCCAGTTCGTGCTGCTGCGCTCCGCGGGCCGTCTCGGCGCCATGGTGCTGCTGGGCGACGAGAACGTCAACCTGTGGATGGTGCTCAACGGCCTCAGCTACTACCTGCTGACCGGCCCGGTCAATCCGAACGAGGCGCTGTTCATCCAGGCCGAGGACACCGCCAAGCGCAACAAGGCCGGCATCTGGGTGCAGCCCCGCTAGCGCCGCATGGAGCCCATGGCCCCCTCGATCGCCGAGAACCTGGCCCAGGTGCGGGGGCGCATCGCCGAGGCGGCCCGCAGGAGCGGCCGACCGGCCGAGGCCATCGCCCTGGTGGCCGTCAGCAAGACCAAGCCGCTCGCCGCCGTGGTCGAGGCGTGGCAGGCGGGGCAGCGCCTGTTCGGCGAGAACCGGGTGCAGGAGGCCCTGCCCAAGATCGCCCAGGCCCCGGCCGAGCTGGAGTGGCACCTGATCGGCCACGTGCAGACCAACAAGGCCCGCCAGGTGCCGGGGCGCTTCCGCATGCTGGAATCGCTCGATTCGCCCCGGCTCGCGCGCGAGCTCGATCGCCACGCCCGCGAGGCGGGGGTGTGGCTCGACGCGCTGATCCAGCTCAACTGGTGCCATGAGCCCTCGAAGACGGGGGTCCGGGACGAGCAGGAGCTTGAAGCACTGATCGCGGCGGTGCGGAGCTGCCCAGGACTCCGCCTGCGGGGGCTGATGACCATCCCGGATCCAGCCCTGAGCGAGCCGGATACGCGCCGCCATTTCGCCGCGGTGCGCGAGTTGCAGCAACGGCTGGCACGCGCACAGGGGTTGGACGCCGCCTTCGACCAGCTTTCGATGGGCATGACCCACGATTTCGAGTGGGCGATCGAGGAAGGCGCCACCCTGGTGCGGGTCGGCACCGCCATCTTCGGAGCGCGGGCGTGAATGACCCCCGCACCCCGGCAGCCGCGGCGCGCGCGGGTTTCGGCGTGCAGCGGGCCATCCGCACCGGCCGCCAAGCACAACGCCAATCCTGACCCCACCCAAGGGAGCCCTGCGCCATGACCAGCCTGATCTCGCTGATTCACCTCGCGGGCAGCGCGTTTTCGCTGCTGCTGATCGTGCGCGTGGTGCTCTCCTGGGTCAGCCCGCTCCCCACCAACGAGCTGGCGCGCTGGGTGTACCGGCTCACCGACCCGGTGCTGGCGCCGGTGCGCGCCGTGCTCCCGAGCCTGGGGGGCCTCGATTTCTCCCCCCTGGTGGCGTTGATCGCGATCCAGGTGCTGGAACGGCTGCTCGTGCAGATGCTGATTGCGCTGGCCGGCGCGTGATTCCGCTCGGAACCGGAAGGGGGGTGGAACCACTCTCCCCATTCCGCCTCACGCGACCGGCAGGTCGAGCTGGGTCTCGCGCGGCTGGGCGCCGAGGTGGGCGAAGGCCTTGGGCGTGGCCACCCGCCCGCGCGGCGTCCGCTTGAGGAATCCCTCCTGGATCAGGTAGGGCTCGTAGACATCCTCGATGGCGTCCTTCGGCTCGGAGATGGCTGCGGTCAGCGTGCTCAGCCCCACCGGCCCGCCGCCGAACTTGTGGACGATCACCTGGAGAATCTCCACGTGCAGGGGGTCCAGGCCGTAGCGGTCTACGCCCATCTCGGCGAGCCCAGCGCCCACCAGCGCAGCGGTGACGCGGCCGCCCGTGCGGTGATCGGCGAAGTCGCGCAGGCGCCGCAGCAGGTGATTGGCCACCCGCGGCGTGCCCCGCGCCCGGCGCGCGATCTCGAGCGCGGCCTCGGCCTCGATCGGCACGCCGAGCAGGGCGGCCGAGCGCAGTACGATCGTGCGCAGCTCCTCGGGGTGGTAGTAGCTGAGCCGGCAGACGATGCCGAAGCGGTCCCGGAGCGGGGACGAGAGCAACCCCACCCGCGTCGTCGCGGCCGCCAGCGTGAAGCGGGGCAGGTCGATCTTCACCGTGCGCGCCATCGGCCCCTGGCCGATGATGAGGTCGAGCTTGAAATCCTCCATCGCCGCGTAGAGCATCTCTTCCGCCGCACGGTTCATGCGGTGGATCTCGTCGATGAAGAGGATCTGCCCCGCTTCCAGATTGGTCAGGATGGCCGCCAGATCGCCCGGCCGTTCGAGGGTCGGACCCGACGTCGAGCGCAGCCCCGTGCCGAGCTCGCGGGCGAGAATCTGCGCCAGGGTGGTCTTGCCCAGCCCCGGCGGGCCGCTGAGCAGGACGTGATCGAGACACTCGTTGCGGTTCTTGGCGGCCTCGATGTAGACACCGAGGTTGCGCTTGATCTCGACCTGCCCGACGTAGTCCTGTAGAGTGGCGGGGCGCAGCGATTGTTCGGCCCCGTCGGGCAGGGACGCCGCCGCCGGGACGCCGCGAGGCTCTTCCATGACGCCTCAATCCGAGAGTAGCGTGAGCGTGCCGGGGAGTCGGCGCGGGGCGCGGGGCGCGAGCCGCGAGCGCCGGCCCTTGGCCCTGCTTCCCGTCTTGAGCCCTGCCGGCCCGATGACTATAGCGGAAGATCGCCTCAAGTGGAACCGGCGCTACCGGGAGGGCTTCGCCGGGCCGGATCGTCCCGAGCCCCCTCCGCTGGCGTTGCGCTGGGCGGGGCACTTTGCCGGCGGCCCCTTGCTGGACGCCGCGTGCGGACTGGGGCGGGGCATCGCCTGCGCCGCCCTGGCGCCGCCCGAGCGGCCCTTCGCGCCGATCTACGCGGTGGATCTCTCCGAGGTGGCCCTGCGCGCGGCGCGCCGCCTGTGGGCGGATGTGCCCGGCATCCGCTGGATCGCCGCCGATGTGGCCGCCCTGCGCTGGCCCTCTGCGTATTTCGGGCTCGTGTGCGCGTTCGGCTTCACCGATCAAGGCTTGCTGGCCAGCCTGCCTCGGATCGTGCGGGCGGGCGGCCTGTTGCTCTATGAGGGGTTCTCCACGCGCCAGCGCGAGGTGAAACCGGGGCTGGACCCCGCGTGGACCAGCGCTCCCGCGGAGCTGGAGCGCCTGTTGGCGGGTTGGCGCATGCTCTCCCTGGAGGAGACCGCCGAGCCGCCCTTCCGCCTGCGGGCGGCAGCCGTGCATCCATGAGCGTAGGGTGAGCGCATGCGGGGCAAGGTCGTCATCGCCGCGTTGTATGTGGCCACGCTGGTCTCCGGCGTGAGCCTTTCCGTCATGGGCGGCGTCCGCCAGCAGCCGGCGCCCTGGCAGGACGTGCTGCTGATCGTCGGCGCCGCCATCGCGTTGACGGCCGCCTCGTTCCTGCTGGCGCTGATGGTCGCGCGGCTGCTGTTCCCCATCTACTGGTGGATGGCGCAGGTGCTGGGCAAGGACGTGTACCAGTACGACGGCGTCTACTTCACGGGGCTGCGCCTGACGCGGGTCCCCAATCGCCTGCAGCGCATCGTGTACGGCGTCGACGACGAGATGCGGCGCTGGGACTGGCTGTTCGGCGTGCTGATGCTGGCCTTGCTCCCGCTGCACGCGGTGGGCGCCATGGCGGTGTACCGCTACGCCGAGCGGCACACGCCGCGCTGGATCGAGTTCCCCCAGACGCTGCACTACGAGCTGCTCTCGAACCTGCCCCTGCTGCGGGAATGGAACCAGCCCTGGAGCCCGCAAGCCGTGCTGCGTGCCCGCATCTCGCGCACGCTGCTGCAGCCGAACCCCTCGGGCGAGCAGAGCGAGGAGCAATGGTTCCGGCTGGCGCAACTGCATCTGCTCAACTCCTACCGGTTGCGGCGCAGCGCAAACGAGCCGTACCGGTATACCCCCGGCGACCGCGTGTTCTTCGACCGCGTGCAGGCTGCGCGCGCGATGATCTACCTGAACCGGATCGCGGCCAGTCCACGCGCCAACGCCACCCCCTGGGGTTCGGGCGCCATGGTGCTCACCGGCCTGTACCACCTGAGCGACGGCAACTACGCCAGGGCCGACGAGGTGCTCGAGCAGGCGCTCGTCGCCATGGGGCCGGCGCCCGGCGCCATATCCCGCCCGCAGGCGGTGCTGCTCGCGGCGCAGGCCGCCATGCTGAACCACCGGCCGGAGCGCGCCGCCAAGCTGCTCGAAGGGCTGCTGGCCGATGCGCAGGCGCCTGTGCGCATCCAGGCGCTGGCGCTCGAGCACTACGCCGAACTGATGCGCCTCGCCGGCCGGCGAGAGATCGCCCCGGAGCTTTTGCGCCGCGCGGAGAAAAGTTATACAACCTTGGAAGACCGCAGCGGACTCGCGCGGGTGCATCTGAGGCGGGCCGCCTTGGCGCTCGCGGAGGGCAGGGAAGCCGAAGCGCGCGGCGAAGTGTCGCTCGCCTCCAGTCTCTCCGCCGGGATGGAGGACTGGTTCACGCTGAACATGGTCGAGTGGCTGACCCTGTTCTTCCCCGCCTCCTGACGCGTCTCCGCATTCGACTGCCGCAGTTCCGCCCGCGGATTCCTTCGGGCTCCGCCCGCCGTGGCGCTTCCAGGGAAGGAGACCACAGCCCGATGACCCCCGGTGCACGCGCATGGGCCGCGCTGAGCGGCGCCCTGCTTCTCGCGGCGAGCCTGGCTCAGGCCGCCGACCTGCAGCCCGGCATCAATGCGGGCTCGATCATCGATTTCCCGACCGCCCTGGACCAGCGCCTCCCGAACATGGTGCATGGCTCGATCGTCCTGTTCGATCTGGGGGAGCCCGATATCCGCGCCAGCAACCTCCGCTACGGCGTCCAGCTCGGCAACCTGCAACTGCTCGGCGAGCTCAACTTCGCCACCGCGCCCAAGCGTGAGTTCGACTACGGCGAGCTGAAGGCGAAGCTGCGCCTGCTCAACTTCGAACCGCAACGGACGTTCGTGGCCGTGGGGGCGCTAGGCCGCTACGTGGACGGCTCGGGGGAGCGCGGGCGCGTGGATGACCGGCTGGCCTCGCTGCTGGCCGTGGTCACCACGGAGCTGCTGCCGTTCAAGAACTGGAGCGGCATCCTGGTCAATTTCTACCTGGACAACCGCTTCGCCGATCTCGGCGTGAAGTTCCAGGTCTATCCCTCGATCCGCGCCGTGGGCGAGCTGGATTATCTGCACAGCACCAGCGCCGACGAGCGGCTCGCCGGCAAGGCCGGCATCGAGATCGAGGGCGAGCAGAACTTCTACTTCCAGCTCTTCTACAGCGGGCGCGATCGCCACGCCGTCGTGCAGGTCGGCAGCGGCTTCTGAGCGCGGCGCGCGGCGGGCGGCGGAGGCCGGCAGGGAGCACAGGGGCTCAGCGACGCCCCATCAAGGGCTTGCGGATCGCCGTGATGGTCTTGACATACTCGGCGCGGCGCCGGTCCCGGTCGGCCAGTGTCGTGATGCCTTGCAGGTCCAGGAAGTCGTCGATCAACGCGAAGGCCCGCTTGCAGATTTCCAGAATGCCATCGCGCAACTCCACCCGTTTGTTCTGGTTCTTCAGCTTCTCCAGCTCCTGGGTCATCAGGTGGCCGATCCAGATGTAGGTGTGCAGGTCCATCGGATCGGCCTTCAGGAGACGGCGCAAATGGGAAAGGATCGCTTCGGGCTTTTCTCCCTGCCGCAGGCGGTTCCCCAACTGGCGCTTGCGGTAACGGGTTTCGAGGCTGACCACCGTCTTCTGCACAGCCTCCAGCGCCTCCTGCTGCTTCTTCTCCAGCGTCATGCCGCGCTGCTGCTCTTCGTCGAGCAGGGTCAGCTGCGTGCGCTCGAACGCGAAGGCGTCCGCCGCGAAGCGCGCCACGTAGAGCTCGGTGGGGTTGCGCGTTTCCAGCGAGGCCAGCAGCTTGGCCAGATAGGTGCGGTAGTTCGCCTGCACCAGGATGTCCTCGACGTAGGTGCGCGCCGTCGTATAGACCTGCTTGATCCCGGCGTTGATCTGATTGCCGGCTTGAAGATAGGATTGCTTGGCCTGCTGGAATTTCTTCTTGGCCTCGTCCACGTCTGCCGGGGAGATGTTCCCCTGCCGCGACTGGAATTGCCGAAGGACATCCTGGGCTGCCTTTATATCCTTAATCAGAGACAGCACCAACTGGTACTTCTGGTCGGCCAGGGAACACACGGGGCGGAGCTGGTCCAGCGCCTCCGCAGGGGCGGCGCCTTGCTTGACCTCGACCGAGGGCGGCAGCTCGGTGACTTTTTCGGGAGCCGGAGCAGGACGATCGTCTGCCGGCTCGGCGCCGGCGGGCTCGGGCTCCGCTGCGTCCACCTTATCGGCGGCGGGCGGCTGTTGCTCTGGAGACATGTCGATCCTGTCGCAAAAGGTAGCTTGATTGCGGGGCTCAGCGTATCGCGGGTTCGCACCCACGTCCAGTGAGTTATCCCGAAGCGGGTGATGCGTCGATGCTGGTGAAAATCGTCGCCATGGGGCATTCGCAGACGATCTGGAAGAACGTGTTCCATCACCTGCGGATGCTCGTGCCGAACGTGCCGTTTTCCGCCGGAATCTTCGCCAGCGCCGAAGAGATGGAGTATCTCGCGGGGGAGTATTTCACCCTGCACTGGCGCCGCGAGGCGCCGGATTTCCTGCTGAGCGATGCCAGCCCCCCCGCCCAGTGGCCGCAACGGCTCGCGTTCCTGGAGCGGGTGCAGCGGCTGGATACGGAAGTGCCGGCGGTGCTGGCGCTGGCCCTGACCACCATCGAGCACGGCCTGAAGCAGCTCGTGCAGGGTGGGGTGCCCACCCGGCTGCACTTGAGCCAGAGGGTCAACCTCTCGCTCTCCGATGCCTCGCTGATCGTGCGCGGCTTCCCCGCCGATTTCCCGCGGGTGCGGGTCACCGACCACGTCTCGGCGCTGCGGCTCCATCGGCGCAAGGGCGCCGCGGTGGAGCTGCGGCCCCTCGATCTGGACAACGGCAGCCTGGTCGGCTTCGCGCAGGTCGAAGCGGTGCTGCAAGACGGCGCGGCCCTGCCGCCGGCCGAGTGGCTCAAGCGCGTGCTCAAGGCGGAGCGCGTCAAGCTGCCGGCCGCGATGGTGGCGGGGCTGATCCGGGAAGCCCGGGGCGTCTACCTGTTCCCGGGCGTGCCCGTCGACCGCGTGCGGGCCGTGACGCTCGGCGCCGTCACCTTCTCGCACCTGATCGACCTGGGGCTGATGAGCGAGGCCTCGCCCCACTTCCACCTGATCGGCCAGGCCGTGCGCAAGGCCGCCCAGCGCCAGCGCCGCATCTGGAACGGCCTCACGGAGCGGCTCCGCCAGGCGGAGGCCAAGCGCGACTTCCCCGTGATCTGCGCGGGGCCCGTCCCCCTGCTCAACGCGACCATGGCAGCCCTGCTCGAACGGCAGGGCTTCCGGCGCTGCGTCGCGCTCGAGGCGCTCGGCGAGGGCGCCGTGCGCGAGCCGACGCTGCTGCTGCGGCTGGCCCCGGGCGATGGGGCGGAGGCGCCGGTGCAGGTGGAGCCGCCGCGCGTGCTCGACGTGCACGGCGAGGTCGCGCCGCAGCTCGCCCGGCTGGAGGGCCTGCTCGGGTGGGAAGCGGTGCCCTACGCACCCCCTGCGGCGGACGCCGCAGCCCTGACCCCGCAGGCGTTCGAGGAGCAGCGGGGCCGGCTTGTCACCCGCCTGGCCAAGGTGCGCAGGGGGCTCGGCCTCGCCCGCAATCGAGGGCTGCTGCTGCGCCAGGAGCGCGACGTGCAGAGCCGCGCGCTGGCCAAGCTCGAGGAGCTGCTGGAGGCGCGCGACGCGCTGCAAGTCTGGAGCGGAGCCCTGCCGCGCTCCGCCACCCAGGTGCTGGTGTTCAGCCACGACCAGGAGGAGGCCGGCGCCGTGCTGCAGGCGGCACCCGGTATCGGCAAGAAGCGCTGGTTCGATCTCTCGCCGTTCACGAGCGCGGAAACCGTGCAGAACCTCACGTTGGAGCCGGTGCGCCACTACCTCGATGGCGGCGTGATGGTGGTCACGGCCGCATCGCGCGAGAAGCTGCTGGCCCTGCGCGAGCGCATCGCCAAGGCCCAAGCCGAAGGCCAGGCCGCCCTCGCCGACGCCGATGCCGCGCTGGCGGCGTATCAGGAGGAGCACGGCAAGGCCAGCGGGCTGGCGGCGGAGCTGGCACGGCGCTGGGTATGGCATGCCCTGGCGGCCTGGCTCAGCGGCCATCTGGCGGAAGTCCTGGCGGCCCTCGCCGAGGTGCGGCGGCGCCACGAGCGGAGCTGGTTCCATCCGGCCCGCGTGCACCGCACCGTCGTCATCGCCTCGAATGCGGAGAACCGCCAGGCGCTGGCGGAGGCCTGCGAACAGGTCTACCCGGCGCTCAACGCCAGCCAATCCACCGTGGTGCCCTACGATTTCGAGCCCGACGAGCCGCCCGCCGACCGCGCGCCCGCCGCGCCGCAGCCCAGGCGCCGCCGGACGGAGGCCCTGTTCGCCGATTACCTCCAGGTGCTCGATAACGCCCTCAGCGCCGTGCACGCGGATCTGCTGCTGATCGAGCAGCGCCGGGAGTATGGCCCGCGCATCCTCGAGCATCTCCGCGCCGCCGTGCCGCAGTTCCGCGATCTCCCGGCGGTGCTGGTGTTTCCCGACTACTGGGCACCGGCGCCCACGGAGGCGCTGCCCTGGGAACGCACGCGCGTGGTGCTGCTGCGGCGGCTGGGGGCCCTGGCGGCGCCGGAGTGCGCCGACCACCTGCGCCACCTGTACGCGGACTGAGCCGTGGAGCGACCCATGGACTTCCCGGCGCTCGAGGCCTCGACGCTGGAAAGCCTCGAATGGCGCCAACTGCTGGCGGCGCTGCACGAGCGCCTCCAGTCGCCCTACGGCCGCGCCGCCGCCGCGCGCCTGACGTTCCTCGACGATCCCGGCCGCGTTTGCGAACGACTGGCGCTGGTGGCGGAGCTGCAGGCGCTGCGCGCCTCGTTGGGCCCGCTCGGGCTCGGCACCCCCCACGCCATCGAACCCGAGCTGGAACACGCGGAAAAGGCCGGCACGCTCGACGCGCTCGCCCTGCGCGAGGTGCTCCAGACCCAACGCGCCGCCGAGCGCCTCGCCGAGCGCCTGCGGATGGCGCAGCGCAGCCCTGCCGTGGCCGCGCTGGCGGGTGCGCTGCGCCCGCTGCCGCACATGTGCGAAACGCTCGAGGCCGCCTTCACGGCGGAGGGCGAGCTGGACGGACGCGTGTACCCGGAGCTGGCGCGCCTGCGCACGGAGATCGCCGCCCGCCGCGAGAGCATCCACCGCCGCCTCGATGCCCTGCTGCGGCGGAAGGAGCTGGCGCAGGCGCTCCAGGAGCCGATTTACACGCTGCGGGGCACCCGCTACGTGGTGCCGGTCAAGGCCGATTTCCGGGGCGCCGTGCCCGGCCTGGTGCACGACGTCTCCGCGAGCGGCGCCACGGTCTTCATCGAGCCGCGCGCGGTCGCGGAGGAGAGCAATGCGCTGCTGCTGGTGGAGAAGCAGCTCCAGCAGGCGAGCGAGCGCATCCTGCGGGAGCTGTCCGCGCTGGTGGGCGCCCATGCCGCGCCGCTGCGGGCGAATCTCGCCTGGCTGGGCGCCGTGGACCTGGCCCACGCCCAGGCCGCGCTGGCCGACGCCTACCGGGGCACCGTCCCCCAGGTCGGCGCGGAGGGGCGCATCCGGCTGGAAGGGCTGGCCCACCCCGCGATGTTGCTGGCAGGGGAGGACACGGTGCGCAACGCGCTGTCCCTCGGCGGCGACGCACGCTGCCTGGTGATCTCGGGGGCCAACACGGGCGGCAAGACGGTGCTGCTCAAGGCGGTGGGCCTCTGCGCCCTGCTGGTGCGCGCCGGCATGCCCATTCCCGCCTATCCCGGCTCGCGCTTCGACCTGTTCCCCGTGCTGCTGGCCGACGTGGGCGACCGCCAGAACATGAGCAGCTCGCTCTCCACCTTCTCGGCCCAAGTGCGTTTCCTGGCCGGGGCGCTCGCCCTGGCCCGGCCCGGCTGCCTGATCCTGGTCGACGAAATCCTCACCGGCACCGAGCCGCAGCAGGGCGCCAGCCTCGGGGCCGCCGTGCTGGAGGGGCTCGTCGCCAGCGGCGCGCTGAGCATGGTCACCACCCACTACGGCGACCTGAAGGCGCTCGCCGCGGCGCGGCCGGGGATGGTCAACGCCTCGGTCAGCTTCGACCTGGAGCGGCTGCGCCCCACGTTCCGGCTGCGCCAGGGCATGCCCGGCGCCAGCTACGCCTTCCCGATCGCCCGCCGCCACGGGCTGCCCGAGCCGCTGGTGGCGGGTGCCGAGCAGCGGCTGGCCAGCCATCCCGCCGCGGCCGACGCCCTGCTGCTCCAGCTTCACCAGCGGGAAGCCAGCCTCCAGGAGCGCGAGGCGGCGCTGCACGACCGCGAGGCCGCCTTCGAGCGCGAGCGCGAGCGGCTGCTGCGCCGCGAGCAGGCCCTCGGGGAGCGGGAGCGCCACACCCGGCGCGAGGAGCGCGGCGCCATCGGCCGGGAGCTGCGGGCCGCCCGCGCCAAGATCGCGGCGGTGATCCGCGACCTCCAGCGCGCCAACAGCCTGCCGCTGGCCCAGCGCACCCGCGAGCGCCTGGATGCCCTGGAGCGCGAGATCGTGCGCGCGGAGCCGCCGCGCCTCCCGGCGCTCACGCCGGAGGATCTGGCCGCGCTTGCGCCCGGCACCCCCGTGTATCTGCCCGAAGCCGAACGCGCCGCGACGCTGGAGGCGGTGCTGAAGGAGGGCCGGGCCGCCCGCGTGCGGCTGGGCGTGCTGACGCTCGACGTGGAGGTCTCGCGCCTGGCGCGCCTCGAGTGCGAAGGCAGCCTGGCCGCGGGCGCGGCAGCGCAGCGGCGGGCTCCAGCGGCGACGGGTACGGCGGGCGGGCGGAGCGGGGCGCCGCCACCGCCCGCGCGGCTCCTGCCCGGGGCGGCCGAGACGGCCGGGGAAGGCCCGCCCGCGACCGGCGCGCGCCGCGAGCCGCCGTTCGTACCCAGCAGCGAAAACAGCCTCGATCTGAGGGGCATGCGCCTGGAGGAGGCGCTGGAACAGTGCGACCGCTTCTTCGACCACTGCATCGTCAAGCACGTCAGCCCGGTGCTGCTCATCCACGGCCACGGCACGGGTCGCCTGCGCGCGGGCCTGCGGGCGCGGCTCAAGGAGAGCCCCTACGTCGCCGAGCTGCGCCCGGGGCGGCGCGGCGAGGGCAGTGACGGCGTGACGGTCGTCACACTGTCGGTCTAGGCCGCCTTGTTTCGCCGCGGGGCTGAGGCTACACTGGCCTTCCGGCGCGGGGCCCCCGCGGCCGCAGGCGCAGCCACCCGACATCCGGCCCGCATGGAAGCGCTCCTCAAGGTTCGGCGCCACTACGACGACATGCCCCTGCCCGCGCGGGCCCATGCGGGCGATGCGGGGTTCGACCTGACGGCGATGGCCTGCGAGCCCCTGCGTCCGCGCGTGTTCTCGTTCGATACGGGCGTGTCGGTGCAGATCAGCCCCGGGTTCTACTGCGAGGTGGTGGCGCGCTCGAGCGTGGTGCACACGGACTTCATGCTGGCCAACGGCGTGGGGGTGATCGACCCGGATTACCGGGGCCGCATCCGCGTCGTGCTGCGCTACCTGGGCGAGGGTGACGGCATGGCCCAGGCCCAGGCGCTGCTGGGCGGGCGCGTGGCCCAGCTCATCGTGCGGCGCCGGGAGGCCGTGCGCATCGAGCCCGCGCTGGAGCTGGACGCCACCGCGCGCGCCGGAAGCGGCTTCGGCAGCACGGGGCGCTGAGCGCGACACCGGCGGGTCGCGGTACGCAGGAGGGGCGATGGTCATCAACGACTTGCGGGCGACCTGCCCCCAGTGCGGGGGTTCCGGCAGGCAGGCCGGCATCACCACCCTCGGCGTCAGCCAGATCAACCCGGGCGGGCGCTGCCTGCGCTGCCGCGGACGCGGCTTCGTGCTGACGGAGCTGGGCGAGGACCTGATCCGGCTGCTGCGGCCGTTCATCGACGAGGCGATCGCGGAGCACGCCGCCAAGGCTACGGCCCCGGGCACCGCACCCCGCGCGGCGGCGCGCGAAGACCCCTCCTGATCGTGACGCCGCAGCGTGACGAACCAGCGTGAACGGACCATGACCTTCGATGTGTTCCGACCGATGACGGCGGGGGAGATCATCGGCCAGTCGTTTCAGCTCTACAAGGCCCACCTGGCGGCTCTGGTCACCATCGCCTTGCTGCCCAACGCCGTGGCGCTGCTGTTCGAGGTGGCGCTTCAGGCCGCGGCCGTCGCTCCCGCCGCGACCCTGGCGCTGCTGCTGCTGGGGACCGCGATTCTGCACGGGGTGGCCCTCGCCGCGATCACCCATGCCGTCGCCATCGCGGTGCGCGGGGGGGAGCCCACGGTCGGCGAGGTGTACGGGCGCACCTTTCGCGGCCGCTTGCCGGGCGTCGTGGCGACCTATGCGCTCTCGGCGTTGCTGACCTCCGCGGGGCTGCTGGCGCTGATCGTGCCGGGCGTGATCCTGGGCGGGCTGCTCGCGCCTGTGATCCCGATCTACATCGTCGAGCGGCAGCGGCCGTTCGCCGCCATCTCGCGCTCGCTGGCCCTGATGCGCGAGGCGCTGCCCAAGGGTATGCTGATCTTCCTGTTCGTGCTCACGATCTCGGGCGTGCTGCCGGTCGGCCTGCAACTGCTGGTCGGGCTGGGGCCGCTGACGCCGCTGCTCGGCGCCGTGATCGGGGCGCTGGTGCTGCCGCTCGCCTACACGACCAACGTGCTGCTGTACCTCACGCAGCGCGCCGCCGAGGGGGCGGAGCGGCGCCAGCTGGAGGCGGAGCTCGAGCGATGAGCCGATTCCCGCCATGGATGTCGCTGTGGGGCCGGCCGGGCCGGCCCATCGGCCGCCGCGCGGTGCTGTTCGGCGCCGCGGCCCTCGGCGTCTTCCTGCTGGGATTCTCGAAGGCGATCCTTCAAGCCGACGCAACCATGACGGCCCGTACTCGACGGAATAAGAGCGGCGAGTTCCGCAACACCTATCCCCATGAGGCGCACGGCTTCCTCGCGTTCCTGAAGTGGCGCTGGCAGCGCTTCATCGAGCCTCCCTCGGCGGCGACGGTCGCGCATGCGGGGGAGCCCCGCGTCCCGGTGCTGCCGGTGGATGCGGCGTACCTGCGGGAGAACCGCGCCGAGACCACGTTGACCTGGGTAGGCCACGCCACGCTGCTGGTGCAGTTCCAGGGCCGGAACATCCTCACGGATCCGCACTTCGGCGAGCTGGCCGGGCCGACTCCCCTGCTCGCCTTCCCGCGCACGGTGCCGCCGGCGATGACGCTCGAGGAGCTGCCCCCGCTCGATCTGGTGGTGATCTCGCACAACCACTACGACCACCTGGACCGCGAGTCGGTGCAGCGGCTGGCGCGGCTGCAACCCGGCCTGCGGTTCTACGTCCCGCTCGGGCTCCAGGCGTGGTTCGCCGAGGCGGGCATCGTCAACGTGACCGAGCTGGACTGGTGGGAGCGCGAGCAGCTCGACGGGCTCACCGTGCGCGCCGTGCCGGTGCAGCACTTCAGCAGCCGCACGCCCTTCGACCGCAACCGCACGCTGTGGGCCGGCTGGGTGGTCGAGGCGGAGGGCTTCCGCTTCTTCTTCGCGGGAGACACGGGCTACTCGCCCGATTTCGCCGATATCCACCGGCGGCTCGGCCCGATGGAGCTGGCCGCCATCCCCATCGGCGCGTATGCCCCGCGCTGGTTCATGCGCGCCATGCACGTGGACCCGGCGGAGGCCGTCCAGGTGCATCAGGACCTGGCGGCGCGCCATTCGGTGGCCATGCATTGGGGGACGTTCCGGCTCACCGACGAGCCGCTCGACGAGCCGCCGCGGCTGCTCGCCGAGGCCCTGCGCGCCAAGGGCATTCCCGCCGAGCGCTTCCTCGTCATGCGCCACGGCGAGACGCGCCGGCTGGACGCGCGGGCCGGGCGCTGGGCGGTCCGCCAGCCCGGCGGCGCCACCGGGCCCGAGCAGTTGGCCCCCGAGCCGGTGGCCGGCGCGCCCGGGCCCTTCCCCCTCGGCGTCCCGGCCGCGGGCGGGCGATGACGGCGCGGGGCTTCCCGCCTGCACGGAGACCCGGTTCCGAACGCTGCCCGCGGGCGGCAGCCCGGCGCGGGCCGGCTACAGGCCGAGCTGCTCCAGGTTCGAAAGGGTGGTCGGGTCCAGGTACAGCTCGCGACTGCGGGCGGCCTGGGCCGAGCGGCGCAGCAGCGTCGGGAAGTGGTCCAACGTGGAATCCAGCTTGAACCGCGATCCATTGCCCCACAAGGTCAGATGGAGCGTCCCCTGGTCCAGCTTGCTGCGTTTGGGTGAGAAGAAGTGCAGGCGCAGCTTGCGCAGCTCGCCCCAGCGCAGCACGCGCTTGCGGCCGCCGAACTCCTCGGTGAGCCCGGTATCGTCCAGCCGGTAGCGGACGAACGCATTGCGGACCTGCACCAGGAAGTAATACAGGAAGAACGCGCCCAGGCCCCCGACGGTCCAGCCGAACCAGGCATGGGGCTGGAACCAGATCAGCACGCCGAAGCAGCACGCGGCTCCGGCGAAACCCTTCGCCGCTTCCCACTGGATGTGGCTACGGAGATAGCGCATGGTCACGGGCATGTTGGCAATGGTGGCAGGTCGGCCGATCAGACGGCCCAGATTTTCAGTCATTCCAGACGCCCCCGAAGGTTCCCAGGCAAGGCTCGACACCCTGACATCGGCGGCCCCCCGTGGCGCCTTGCCGAGCGTGCGGCATGGTAAAGGAAAACCGGCGGCGAGCACAAGTCAGGTTGCCGCAAGAACGTCCCTGCTGAAAGCACCGATTTCCGCAGAGGTGTCTCTCCGCAGACCGCGACGCCCATGCGCC
>JACQKK010000160.1 GCA_016204605.1 Candidatus Lambdaproteobacteria bacterium | reverse complement strand
GCGCATCACTCAACCGCATCCGGGTCGCATTTGTCAATGCCTCCGTCGCGCTGAGCGCTCCTCGCATCTTCCGGCCCCGCCGTTCGCCGGCGGCGGCGGAGACTCGTTCGCGCCGGCGGCGGCGCTCGTGCCACGACGGCGCGGTCCATCGGACGCGGCGAAGCCGCCCCTCGCTCGCCCTGGCCCAAACGGCGCAGGCCGAGCCGCGGCGGCGACGGTGGGCCGTCGACCGCGCGCGGCCGGCGACCGTGGCGGATGTCCCGGCGCGGGGGGCTTCCGGGCGCCCATCGCTTTCGAGAACGGTGCGCGGCGCTCCGCCGAGCCCCTTGACAGCCCCCCCGCTTCCCCTTCACGATATCGACTGGCTTTGCCCAAGTGGCGGAACTGGCAGACGCGCTAGATTCAGGGTCTAGTGGGGGCAACCCCGTGGAAGTTCGAGTCTTCTCTTGGGCATACGCTCCAGCCGCGGTCTTCCTGGCCGCGAGGCTTCCCGAGTAACCCGCCGCAATTCGAGAAAGTAAGGACCAAGCAAGGACGCGGAGCGAAGGGTGCGTTCCGCTCGTCGCCGCCGGGAGGGCGCGTTCGGCCCGGCGCATTCGGCCCGGCGCTGCGGGCCGTGCTGCCGGGAACGGGCGGGCGGGGCTTGACGTACCCCGCCTTTCGTAGTTGAGCTTGGTTCCGGCGGGGTGCGCTTGCCGATTGGCGAAGGGCGCGCCCCCCGGGGTCGCTTGCCGGCCAGCCGTGCGTTGCCGGGCCGCGTGCTGCGGCCCGGCGCGGCTGGCCTTCATGCCGCATACAGCCGTACCTCGTAGCGCGGGGGGCCGCCCATGGCCACCACACCGGGCGACATCAACCGCTGGTTCATTCTGACCACGGTGATGGGGGGCACCTTCCTGTCCCACCTGGACAATTCCGCGGTCAACATCGCGCTCCCGCACATCATGGTGTCCTTCGGGGCCACCGTGCAGCAGGCCAAGTGGGTGATCACGGCGGCCATGCTCACGGCGGCGGTGGCCATGCCCACCACGGGCTGGCTGGCGCGGCGCATCGGCTTCGGCCCCACGTTCCTGCTCTCCCTGTCGGTGTTCGTCGCCGGTGCGGCGTTCAGCACCCTTTCCTGGAACCTGTGGAGCCTGATCGCCGCGCGGGTGTTCCAGAGCCTGGGCTCGGGCACGATCCAGGCGATCAGCATGGCCATCGTCACCCGCACCTTTCCCCTGGGCGAACGGGGGCAGGCGATGGGCGTCTGGGGCGCGGGCATCATGGTGGGTTCCGCCCTGGGGCCGGCCTCCGGCGGTTTCTTCACCGACTGGTTCGGCTGGCGCTCCATCTTCGCGGTCAACGTGCCGGTCGGCCTGATGTTGCTGCTGGCCGGGGCGATCGTGCTGCCGCGGGATCGCACCACCACCGCGCTGCCGTTCGACTGGCTCGGCTTCCTGTCGTTCGCCACCTTCGCCGTGGCCATGCTGCTGACGGTGGACAACGGCCAGGAACAGGGCTGGACGTCCACCGTGATCCTCTCCGGCGCCGCCCTGTCGCTCGGCGCGCTGCTGCTGTTCCTGGTGCAGGAGTGGGAGTCGCCCGCCCCCATGATGCCCTTCCGGCTGTTCCAGCGGCGCGATTTCGTGCTGGCCCTGATCCTGAGCAGCTTCCGGTCGCTGGCGCTGTTCGGGCCGGTGTTCCTCATACCGTTGTTCCTGCAGCGGGTGCAGGGCCGCGACGCGCTCGACGCGGGGCTGCTGATCGTGCCGAGCGCGCTCTCGATGGTCTTCACCATGCCCATCGCCGGCGCGCTGGCCGACCGGGCCGGCGGGCGCTGGCCCACCGTGGCGGGCTTCGCCCTCTCCGCGCTCTGCATCTCCCTGTTCGGCTGGCTCGACCCGCTGACGACCAGTTGGGAGATCGCCCACATCCAGACCTGGCGCGGCATCGGGATGGCCCTGATCATCGCGCCGCTGAACACGATCGCCATGAATGCCGTGCGTCACGACGACGCCGGCTACGCCTCCTGGATGCTCAACGTGGCCCAGCGCTACAGCGGCGCCGTTTCCGTGGCCGTGCTCAGCCTGCTGCTGCACCGCTGGCAGACGTTCGAGGTCGACCGCATGGGCGGCTCCCGCGTCCTGGGCGAGAGCCCCAACCTGGGCCTGGTCTACGAAGCCCACGCGCTCGGCTACTCGAGGCGCGAGTCGGCGACGGTGGCCAGGGCGGTGCTGCGGGTCGGCGTCACCACGGCCGCCACGACCATCGCCTACCAGAAACTGTTCCTCGCTTCGGGCCTGTTCGCGCTGCTGGGCGTGGTGCCGGCGCTGCTGCTCTCCCCCCGCAAGGCGAGCGGTCCGGCAGCGGCCTCGCACGAGCCGGCCAGCCCCGCGGCCGCATCGCAGCAACCGGCGGGCGCGCGGGCGCAGGGTGCGCGCTGAGCGCGCCCGCCGCCGTCTCCGGTGCCGACCGGGCGGAGATAGATCGTCCGTGCCAAGCCGTCAGGGGCGCCGCTCCCGACGCCGCCGCTGGCGCCGAGGGCCCCAGCCCCCCATCGGCGCCGGTGGCGCGTGGCGCGCGTGCAGGCAGCCCTGCTCCCTGCCGGGAGGTGGAGGTGGGGGGGGCTGGCAACGTGGAGGAGGCCCCCCTCCCCCGCAACATTGGCGCGAAATCGAAATGGGAATGGAAGCGCAGGTTGGAGTATCAGATGCGGGGATAGGTCGAGGTGGAAGCGAAGCGCAGCTTGCCGATGCAGTACGTTCGGGAGCCTTCACTCCCGGCCCCAAAGGAAGAATCCCTGGGGTAATTTCGACTGACAGGAACGAGTCCGCCAGACTAACCTGCGAGGTGGGACATGAATAGCCTGGGGATCATATTATTGGCTTCATGATTCAACGGCGAAATGTTCGACCCGGCGGCCGGTTCATCGACCCGCACAGGACTCGCGCACCCCACCGCGGGGGCGGCGGCCTTGGCCCGATCGGCCCCACGCGGTTGCCGGCGGATGCGCGGATCGGCCACGTGCGCGCAACGGCCACGCGCTTCGGCGCGCACCGTGGCGAAAATCCTTTGACACCCGCAGCCGCCACGATATAAGGGGGGGTTGACAGGGCCGTGGAGGTTCTATTCCGAATGAAAACCGGCGGTTGAATCCACAGGAGCGGCAAACCATGGCGAAAATCAACGGTGCAGCGTTGATCGCAAAGTGCTTGAAGCAGCAGGGCGTGAAGGAGTTGTTCGGGGTCGTCGGCATCCCCGTGACGGGGATCGCCAAGGCCGCCCAGGACGAGGGCATCCGCTACATCGGCACCCGTCACGAGCAGGCCGCAGGGTTCGCGGCCCAGGCGGTCTCCTACATCCGGGGACACGTGGGGGTAGCCCTCACCGTATCCGGACCCGGGATGACCAACGCCACCACCGCGCTGGGCAACGCCTGGTCCAACTGCTGGCCGATGGTGCTGCTGGGCGGGGCGACGGACCTGGAATATACGCACCGGGGCGGGTTCCAGGAGGCGCCGCAGATGGCGATCGCCCGGCCCTTCTGCAAATGGGTCGGCCAGCCGACACGGGCGGAGGACGTTCCCCGGATGATCGAGCATGCCTTCCGCACGGCATGGCACGGCCGGCCGGGGCCGGTCTATATCGACCTGCCCGGCGACATCATCGAGGCGACCCTGGACGATGCCGGCCTCGCCATGCCGGCCCAGGTGGCGCCTCCGCCGCGGATGGCCGCCCCGCCCGAGCTGGTGGCCAAGGCCGTCGAGACGCTCCGCGCCGCCAAGAAGCCGCTGCTGATCGTGGGCAAGGGGTCGGCCTGGAGCGAGGCGTCGACGGAAGTACGGCGGTTCGTGGAGCGGACGGACATCCCCGTGCTCCCCACCCCGATGGGCAAAGGGGTGGTGCCCGACGACCATCCCAACGTCGTCTCGGCGGCGCGCAGCTACGTGCTGAAGAACGCCGATGTCATCCTGCTGGCGGGAGCGCGGCTCAACTGGATTCTCCATTTCGGTGCGGCGCCCCGCTTCAACCCCGACGTCAAGGTGATCCAGATCGATCTGGCCCAGGAGGAGATCGGCACCAACGTGCCCGCCACCGTGGGGCTCACCGGCGATCTGAAGGCGGTGATGACCCAATTGGTGGGGCAGCTCGAAGAATCCCCCTGGGAGTGCGACCCCAAGGGCGAGTGGAAGAAAGGGCTGACCGCCGAGGTAGCCAAGCGCAAAGCCGAGCTCAAGCCCGCCCTGGAATCCAACGAGACCCCCATGGGCTACTTCCGCCCGCTGAATGAAATCCAGAAGGTGATGCCCCGCGACGCGATCCTCGTGGCGGAAGGCGCCAGCACCATGGACATCAGCCGCTCGGTGCTGGAGAACTATTTCCCGAAGAAGCGGCTGGATGCGGGCTCCTGGGGCACCATGGGCGCCGCCACCGGCTTCGCCCTGGCCTCGGCGGTGGTGCACCCGGAACACCGGGTGATCGCCCTGATGGGCGACGCCTCGTTCGGCTTTTCCGGGATGGAGATCGAAGTGGCCGCGCGCTACAAGTTGCCGATCACCTGGATCGTCTTCACCAACGGCGGGATCGGCGGAGGCGTGGCGAAGCCGCAGCAGAACGGCCAGCTCCCCGTCAACGTCTATCAGAACGGGTGCCGGTACGACAAAGTCATGGAAGCCTTTGGCGGCAAGGGCTTCCACTGCGAGTCGCCCGATCAGCTGGCCAAGGCCCTGCAGGCCGCCTTCGCTTCGGGGGAAACGGCGCTCATCAACGTCGCCATCGCCCCCACGGCCAAGAAGGCGCCGCAGACCTATACCCACTGGCTGACCCGTTAGCCCGCCGCGCGTGACCCGCCAATCCCCGCCTGCGGCCGGGGCCAGGCGGGCTGCGATCGGTCGGGAGCATCGCCGGCGTAGCGGGACTTGGAGCCGGCAGCGGCCGATCGACGAGCGAGGCAACTGGGGGGGCAAACCGGCGGCGCCGGCGGTGCGGGGAGAGTGGATCGGCCCTGCGGCCCGCCCCGCGGGCGATGACGGTCGGTGGCGACATGCGCGGCCGGGGCGTGTGGCACGGCAGGTATCCCCACGGCGAAGTCGAGCGTGGCGGGAAACGCCGCGCCGTTACCGTGTTGCCGCGGGTACCGAGCAGGCGCCGGGCTGCCGCCGCCGGGCCGGTGCGGCAATCGCCCTGGCGCCTGCGACCGCCCGCTGGACGTAGAGACCGAGGCCCCATTACACGTCGTGTCTTTGCAGATTCAGGTTCATGGGCCTGCCGCCCATGAACACGCGCGAGGGCGGGTACGTTGCGCGAGTGGCGCTCACCATCGAGGGGAAGAGACATGGCCGTCGTCAATACGGAGCAGCGGGGACAAGTGATGCTGGTTCAAATGAATCGGCCCGATCGCTTGAATGCCCTGGGTGTTCAGCTTCGGACCGAACTCGCACAGGCCTTCATCGAGTTCAAGGACAACCCGGAGCTGGAAGTTGCCGTGTTCACCGGCAGCGGGCGCGCATTCTGTGCCGGCGAGGACATGAAGGAATCTCTCGAACGCGGTACGCCGGGACGCGGCAGCCAGCCGATCGCAAACCCCTTCATGGACGGCACCCTGGACAAGCCGGTCATCGCCGCGATCAACGGCTACGCGATGGGGGGCGGGTTCATGCTGGTGGAGCGCACCGATCTGCGCGTGGCGGTGCGCGGCGCCGTGTTCGAGATTTCCGAAGCCAAACGGTGGCTGCTGGGAGGATACAGTCACGGCCGGGTCGCCGGGCTGCCCCACCCGATTGCGACCGAAATGGCGCTCGGGTTCCGCTTCACCGCGGAGCGACTGTACGAGGTCGGGTTCCTCAACCGCCTGGTCGAGCCGGAGCAACTGTTGCCCTCGGCGTTCGAGATGGCGGAGCACTTGCTCACCCTCCCTCCCGCATCGCGGGTCAACACGGTGTACATGATGCGCCAGATGCGCCCACAGGTCGCTCCCGATCTGGGTCGGCTGGCTGCCGCGCTCCATGAGCACGGCGACAAGACGGACCTGATGGAGTCCCGCAAGGCGTTCGCGGAAAAACGCAAGCCCAACTTCAAAGGTTGGCTGAATCCGGAGGACCGCTATCGCATGCCGAGTCTCGAGTCGCTCGCGGAGAAATAGGGCGCCCCGGCAAGGAAGTGCCGGCCCGGCCGGGGCAACGAGGTGAGGCAGCCTGCGCTTCCCGATGTTGTCGCAACTCGAAGGGAACGGGCTCACGAAGGCCGTGTGGCGTCTCGCCGGTGCAGGGTGTGGAACCTGTCGATGCGAGCGCCGATGGCCGTCCCGGCCGGGTTCCGGCTCGTGTGCACGCCGGCGGCCCGACCGATCCAACGCCAGGAGAGAGAGGAGGGTCGAAGATCATGGCTCAGCCACGTGGTCCACTCGCGGGAGTGAAGGTGGTTGCCTGTTCGACAGCGCAGGCCGGTACCGTTCCGTATGTGCTGATGGCGGACCTGGGCGCCGAGGTCATCAAGATCGAGCCCCCCGGCGTCGGCGACAGTGGCAGACAGAGCGGACTGATTCCCGGCTTCCCCAGCACGTACTTCGAGACCAACAACCGGGGTGTGAAGAGTCTGACGCTGAACCTGAAGACCCAGGAGGGGAAGGACATCCTCTACCAGCTCGTCAAAGTGGCCGATGTGTTCGGCCAGAACTTCCGTCCCGGCGCCGCGGAGAAGAACGGGTTCGGCTATGAGCAGCTCCGGCAGGTCAACCCGAAGATCGTGTACGTCTCCGTCTCGGGTTACGGGCCCCGCGGCCCGCATGCCAAGCTGCCCGGCACCGATTCCATGGCGCAGGCGCTGGGCGGAATCACGGAAGCTTTTTCGACGCCGGGCCAGCCCTTGAAGACCGGCATCGTCTCGGTCGCCGACGAGACGTGCGCGATCCTGGCGTTCGGCGGCATCCTGGCCGGGCTCTACTGCGCCAAGACGACCGGCATCGGGCAGAAGATCGATACCTCGCTGCTGGGCGGGCAGATTCGGCTGATGGGCTGGACGTTGACCACGACCATGTGGAAGGAGAAGAATCCCGTGACCGGCCAGGCCCGCATCACAGGCACCGCCGAAAGACCGGGCATGGCCGCCAGCTTCAACGACGCCAACGGCAAGCCGTTCGCAATGCAACTGAGGGGGGCGAAGTGGAAAACCGCGATGACCGCACTCGGCTTCTATTCCAAGCTGGAGGAAATGGGCCTGGCCGATCTCGGCCTTGCCGTAACCTCCGAGCACAAGCGGAAAGCGCTGCTGAAGGCCCTGGACGATCTCTTCGCGGCGGACATGCGCGACAAATGGGTCGAAATCCTGCGCAAGGCCGATATCGTCTCCGCCCCCATCAACACCCTGCTCGAAGCCTCCAATGACCCGGATGTCCTGGCCAACGAGTACATCGCCGAGGTCGAGTATCCAAAGTACGGGAAGAGACTCAAGGTGCACGGTTCTCCCTGGCGCTTCTCCGAAACCCCGGTCAAGATCGGCGTCGCCCCTGAACTCGGCGAGCACAACGTCCCGATTCTGACGAGCCTGGGCTACAGCGATGCCCAGATTCAGGAGCTGCGGGACAGGAACGTGGTCTAGCCGGGCGGCCGACGTACCGGATCACCTCTCACGTGAAGAGGTGGCATGCGACCAGGTGGCCGGGCGCGGCCTCGCGCAGTGGCGGCTCCTCCTCGGCGCACCTGGCCATGGCGAAGGGGCAGCGCGTGTGGAAGCGACACCCGCTCGGCGGATCGAGCGGCGACGGCACCTCTCCCGTCAGGACGATCTCTTCGGTCTGCAAGTCCGGATGGTCGGGGAGCACGGCCGAGAAGAGCGCCTTGGTGTATGGATGCAGAACATTCCCGAACAGCTCTTCCGTGGGCGCGTAATCGACGATTTTTCCCAGATACATCACGGCCGTCTGATGCGCCATGTGCCGCACCGTCGCCAGATTGTGCGCGATCAGCAGGAAGGCCACATGGTCACGTTCCTGGATTTCCTTGAGTAGATTGATGATCTGGGCCCGGATGGAGACATCCAGGGCCGAAACGGGCTCATCCAGCACGATGAGCTTGGGATTCGACGCCAGGGCGCTGGCCAGGGCGATGCGCTGACGCTGCCCCCCGCTGAATTCATGGGGATACTGCTGGGCGTGCTCCGGACGCAGGCCGACCTGAAGCAGCACCTGCGCCACGCGCTCACCGATCTTGCGGCGGTTCCCCCACCGGGTGACGACCAGGGGTTCGGCAATGATCCTGCCGATCGTCATGCGGGCATTGAGCGACGACCACGGATCCTGGAACACCGCCTGCACACGGGTACGATAGTCGCGCAGCGCGTCTCCCCGCATGCCGTGAATCGACTTGCCTTGCAGGATGATGCGGCCGGCCGTCGGTTGCTCCAGGCGCAGCACGAGCCTGGAGGTCGTCGTCTTTCCACAGCCCGATTCCCCGACCAGACCCAGCGTCTCCCCGGTCGCGATCGAAAAATCAATGCCATCGACGGCTTTCACCTGTCCCGTGGTCTTCGCGAACAGAATGCCCTTGGTGTAGGGAAAGTGTTTGCGCAGGGCTTCGACGCGCAGCAGAGGCTCGCTCATACGGATTTCCCCGGTTTCCAACAGTCCGCCGTATGCGCGCTGCCGACGGCAACGGATAAGGGATAGGTCGTGTGACAGCGGGCGTCAGCCAGCGGACAGCGCGGCGCAAAGCGGCATCCATCGGGCAAAGCGGAGAACTCAGGCGGCTGGCCGTCGATCGAGTACAAACGGCCCACGCGCTGCCGCATCTTGGGCACGGACGCGATCAGGGCCTGTGTATAGGGGTGGGCGGGGTTGTCGAACACCTGACGCACCGGGCCGCTCTCGACGATGCGCCCGGCATACATGACGGCGACCCGATCGCACATCTTCGCCACCACGCCGAAGTCGTGCGTGATGAACAGGATCGCCATGTCGGTGTCCTGCTGCAGCTCCTTGAGCAGTTTCAGGTACTGCAACTGGATCGTCACATCCAGGGCGGTGGTGGGCTCATCGGCGATCATCACCTGGGGCGTGCAACTGATCGCGATGGCGCCCACCACCCGCTGCTTCATGCCGCCGCTCAGCTGGTGCGGATACTGGTGCATCCGCTGTTCCGGCGCGGCCAGCTTGACCCTGCGCAGCGCCTCGATGGCCCGTTCCAGCACGGTCGCGGCTTTCCCCGGATGATGCTTGGCGATGGACTCGCAGAGCTGGTCGCCGATCGTGAACACCGGGTTCAGGGAGGTCTGCGGATCCTGCAGGATCATCGCGATCTTGCGTCCCCGGATGCGACGCATCTCTCGGCTGCTCTTGGTGAGAAGATTCTCCCCATCCAGCAACACCTCTCCCCCCACCGTGCGGGCTGCCGGTTGCGGGAGCAATCGCAGCAGCGAGAGCGCCGTCACGCTCTTCCCGCAGGCCGACTCTCCGACCAGCCCCAGCACCTCGCCCCGCCGCAGCGAAAAACTGACCCCATCCACGACCTTCACCACGCCCCGCCGCAAGAAGAAATGGGTATGCAGATCGCGAACTTCCAGAATCGTATCCCCGACCATGGTTGCCTTCCGTGCGACTTTCCTGTCGTACCCGACACGGGCGTCGGCCCACTCCGGCGATGGAGAACGGATCACAGCGCGTGCGAAACTCCCCCAGGGCATATGTCCTGCGGTCGACCCCGGGGCATCCGGCACGGCGCATCATCCGCGTACCCTGAGCCACAGGAAACGCCTGTGCCAGGAACCCGGTGCCACTCGCCACAGCGGCACGGCGCTTCCTTTCTTTCCGTCCGTGGCGCCGGGACTCGCTTCTACAGAGGGCGGAGGTGCCCTCCGTCACAGCTGTCGCAGTTTGGGATCCAGCCGGTCCCTCAGCCAGTCGCCGAACAGGTTGAAGGCGAGCACGACCAGCGTGATGGCGATGCCCGGCATGATCGAAATCCACCAGGCGCTGGCGATTTTCCCCCGGCCCTCGGCGGCCATCAGGCCCCAGGACGGGGTGGGAGGCGGAACCCCGGCTCCCAGGAAGCTGAGCGAGGCTTCGGCCACGATCACCACGCCCACGTATAGCGTCGTGAGCACCATGAAGGTGTTCATCACGTTCGGCAGGATGTGGGTCGCCATGATTCGTGCCGGCGAGCAGCCATGCACCCTGGCCAGCGCCACGAAGTCGCGCTCCTTCAGGGCCAGCACTTCCCCCCGCACCACCCGGGCAAACCGGGCCCACAGCAGCAGGCTGATGGCGATGATGAGGGTGCGCAGGCCCTGTCCCATGGTCACCGCCAGCAGCAGGGCGAACAGGATGGCGGGGAAGGCCAGGGCCGCATCCACGATGCGCATGAGCACGCTGTCCAGGCGGCCGCCCACGTACCCGGAGACGATGCCGATCACGAGCCCGACGCCGCCACCCACCAGCAGCGCCAAGGCACTCACGATCATGCTCACCCGGGCGCCGTACAGCAGGCGGCTGAGCATATCCCGCCCGAAAACGTCGGTGCCCAGCAGATACCTCGTGCTCCCCCCCTCCTCCCAGACCGGCGGCAGGAGCTTTTCCGCGAGGGACTGGTCGGTCGGCGAATGCGGCGCCAGCACCGGCGCGCACACCGCCACGAACAGCATGGTGACGATGATTCCTACTGCCGTCCAGGGCAGGTTTCGCATGCTGGCCTCAGTCCGCTAAACGGATGCGTGGGTCAATATAGGCGTAGAGGATATCTACAAAAAGGTTGATGAGCAGGATGAACACCGCGTCCATGATGATCACGCCCTGCAGCAGCGGAAAATCCCTGAAGATCACGGCCTCATAGGTCAGCCGGCCGACTCCCGGCCAGGCGAACACCGTCTCCGTCACGATCGCTCCGGTCACCAGACCTCCCATGAACACGCCCCAGAGGGTCAGCACGGGGATCAAGGCGTTGCGCAGGCAGTGCTTCCAGACCACGATCGTCTCGCTCAGCCCCTTGATGCGGGCCAGTTTCACGAATTCGCTGTCCAGGATCTCCAGCATGCTGGAACGGATGAGCCGCATGAACCCGGCGACGAGAAACGTGCCCAGCGTCACGGTCGGCAAGATATAGTGCTCGAAGCCGCCCATTCTGGACGAGGGCAGCCAGCCCAGTTGGACACTGAAGACGAAGATCAGCAGGATGCCCAGCCAGAAGTTGGGGGTGGCGATGCCCAGCACGGCGATGGTTCCCGAGACCTTGTCGATGATGTTGCCGCGGTGCACCGCCGACAGGATCCCCAAGGGGATGGCCAGCACCAGAGCGACGGCCATGACGCCCGGAAGCATCATCAGGGTGTTGGGAAGGCGGGTGAAGTAGATGTCCACGACCGGCCCGCGAAACCGGATGGAATCGCCCAGGTCGCCGCGCAACGCATTTGCGGCGAAGATGGCGAACTGCTGGTGCAGCGGGCCGTCCAGCCCCAGCGTCTCGATCAGGGCCTTGCGGTCTTCTTCGAGGGCATCTTCGGGGAGCATGAGATCCACCGGATTGCCGGTGAGTCGGCCCAGGAAGAACACGATCATCGCCACCAGCACCAGCAGCATGAGACCCTGGAACAGCCTTCGCAAGATGTAGCGCCGCATCGTCTCGGGCCTCCAGCCCACAAAGGTCCACCGCGGTCTCAGCGATGGGAGCGAAGCGCTCACGGCTGCGGCCGTTGCCCAGGCCATGGGATAGTCGAGCCCCCCGCACTCCCGCCCCCGGGGAATGTCACTCGGTGCTCTTGCGTGCTTGGGATCGATCTCCGGGTATCACATCCGTTTCCGGATGGGAACGGGGCCCCGGCAGGCCCACGAGGGTGCCGGGGCTTTGCGGCTCCGATGGTGCCGGCCCGGCGCCCTCCCTCCCGGCGCGGGATCGATGGCCGGCAAGGCCATGCAACAGCCGCCGGAGTCGTCGCGACCGCTCCGGCCGCATGACCGCGGAGGCTCTGCGCGGACTCAGCCGCCCCTGCGTGCCACGGGCGGCCAGGCTTTCTGCTCGGGCCTTGGTATGCGTTCGGACACATCGCCGAACTCGTGGCGCCCCGGAATGGGCTTGAACGCGCCCACCTTGTTGGGATTGACCGCCCAGTACCCCTTCCCTTCGATGATGGGAACGACGAACCAGGCATCGGACACCAGCTCGATCATGCGGTTGGTCTTTTCGGCCCGCTTGACGGCGTCCTTCTCCGTCACCACCTCCCGGTGGATCTTGTCGAACGCCTGGCACAGGTCGGGGCAAGCGTTGTCGCGGCCGAGCAGGCGGTGGGCGCCCTTGCTGTGGAAGGCGCCGAAGAACCTGGCTTCGGCGACCGGCCGGCCCACGGTGCGATGCATCGACACCGCGCCCACCAGTTGCTTCTGCTCACGCAGCAGGAGGGGGCCGAACGAGCCCCACTCGTAGTGGGTGTATTTCACCTTGATCCCGATCTTGCTCCAGAAGTCGGCCACGGCCAGGCCGATCGGCACCATGAACGGCGTCCCCGGCAGGGCGGTGTTGGCGAACCTGAGCTCGAAGCCGTCCGGGTAGCCCGCTTCGGCCAGCAGTTGCTTCGCCCGCACCGGATCGTAGCGCAACGCCTCCCGGCCCCACTTTTCCCAGCGTTCGGTGTCGGTATCCAGGCTGTAGCGGTAGGTGGCGAAGGGCAGGGGCCAGCTCGCCTCGCCGTACATCACATGGTCGATGATCTGCTGGCGGTCGATCGCCAGGGAAAGCGCTTCCCGCACCCGCTTGTCGGTGAGGGGGTTCTTCTGCTGCTCGGGCAGATACATGCCGTACATCTGGTAGGTGGCCTGCATCGTTCCCGGCACCGAAACCAGCGTCAGCTTGGCCGACTGCACCTCCTTGATCGAATCCGGGCTGATGCTGGCGATCGCCGCCTCGCCGGTTCTGACCATGGCCACCCGGGTGCTTTCTTCAGGCACCTGCAGCAGGATCATGCGCTTGAAGTGGGGCGTGCCGCGCCAGTGCGGGTAATCGACCGCCTCGTACTCGATGAAGTCGCCCGGCACGCTCTTGACGAACTTCCAGGGGCCGCTGCCGATCGGTTTCTTGCGGAAGGCCTCCGCGCCGACGCTCTCGATGTATTTCTTGGGCATCAACTGCCCTTCCTGGAACGTCGCCCGGCTCAGCCCCTCGGGGAAGTTGACCTGCACCCCCTTCGTATAGACCCGCACGGTGTAGTCGTCGATCACCTCGATGCGCTGCACATCCCGGCGTAACGCCGCGGCGCGGGAGGCGATCGACTCCTTCGACATGGTGCGCTCGAGGCTGAACTTCACGTCGTGCGCCGTGACGGGGTCGCCGTTGTGCCAGCGGTGGCCCTTGCGAATGTGGAAAGTCCAACTCAGGCCGTCCTTGGCGAGTTCCCAGCGCTCGGCCACGCCGGGCCCGAGGCCGCCCTTTTCGATGTTGAACCCGAGCAGCGCGTCATACATCGGCGCCTGGTAGTGGGCATGGGGTGCCCGGGTTTCGAGGATCGGGTCCATGGTCTGGGCGCCCAGCGAGTCGAGGGCGATGACCAGGGTCCCCTTCTGCTCTGCGGCACCGAGGGGGCTCCACGCCAACGCCAGCAGCAACAGCGGAAGCAGCCAGCCGGTCGACAGTCCAGGATGTCTCATCTTTCTCCTCCCTCATAGGATGAAGCCGGCGCGATCGGTCTCGGATTCACGCCTTCCTGTACCCCTTCAGTGACCCTAGCTCATAGTACGGCCTTGTTGTCAACCGGAGTCCGCGCCCATCATCCACCGCCTGCGCCTGGGAAAGGCGCCTGCGGGGGGCCCGCGGGCCACCGGCGCCCGGAGGGGCCGGGCGCCCCGGTTCGGCGGGGGAGTCGGGGGGCGAAGCCCGGGCCCCATCGGCAGGGATGGACTGTTGATTCGGATTTGGAGCAACACGCGGCGGCGTGCGGCGCCGCAGCCCCGCCCCTGGCGCACCCGCCCGCGTCTGCCGCGGGCCGGGATGGGACTCAGGCTTTCCGGCGCTTTTCGAGGTAGGTCAGCACGGTGGCGACAATCCCGATCGTCAGCCCGCCCATGAAGGCGTTGGGGATGATGGCGATGATGCCGATCCAGAGGTAGATCAGCCCCTGCACCACCCAGCCGAGCAGATCGAACATGGCGGTTCCGCAAAGGTCAAAAGGTGCCGCGGCCGGTTCAGCCCTGCTGCTTCAGGCCCCGGAGCGTCACGAGAAAAGAGACCAGGGCGCAGGCCAGCGCGAAGCCGACCACCCCCAGGACGATACCCCACGACATGGCGCGAATCTCCGATTGCAGCGGTTGAAAGCTCCCGCACCTTAGCAGATGGGACCCGAAGCGCAAGCCTGCGCGCGGCGGGGACTGCGCTGCCGGGCGCACCCGGCTGCGCGTCCGAGGCGCCGGCCGGCCGCGCCGTCACCCGGCGGCTGCGCGCCCCCGCTCGACCGCGGCCAGCGCCTGGCAGAAGTAGGGGATGCTCTTGCGGGTCAGCCCCGCCACGTTGATGCGACCGTTCTCCATCAGGTAGATGCCGTACTCGGCGCGCAGGCGCAGCACCTGCTCCTTCGGGATGCCGGAGAACGAGAACATCCCCCGCTGCTCGAGCAGGAAATCGAGCTTGCGCTGCACCCCGGCCTTGCGGGCCGATTCGACCAGCAGGTGCCGCATGGCCTGGATGCGCTCGCGCATCTCGGCCAGCTCGGCCAGCCACTGCGTGCGCAGCGCCGGGTCGCAGAGGACGATCTCCGCCACCTTGCCGCCGTGGGCGGGGGGATTGGAGTAGATGGTGCGGACGCTGACCTTGAGCTGGCTGAACACCCGCTCCGCCTCGTCGGCGCTGCCCGATACCACCGTCAGCGCACCCACCCGCTCACGGTACAGCCCGAAATTCTTCGACAACGACGTCGTGACGAGCAGCGTCAAGTCGGCCTGGGCGAAGGTGCGCACGGCCAGCGCATCCTCCTCCAGCCCGTCGCCGAAGCCCTGGTAGGCGAAGTCGAGCAGGGGCAGGATCGGCCGCCGGGCGAACACCTCCGCCAGCCGCTGCCACTCCGCGGCGGTGGGGTCGAGCCCGGTCGGGTTGTGGCAGCAGGCGTGCAGCAGCACGATATCGCCCTCGGGCACGCGCTCCAGGGTGGCCAGCAGCTCCTCGAAGCGGAGCGCGTGGCGGGCATCGTCGTAGTAGGGGTACGTCTCGATGGCGAAGCCCGCGCCCGCGAACAGGCCGCGATGGACGGGCCAGGTGGGCTCGCTGATCCAGACCTTGGCCTTGGGCGTCAGGTGGTACAGGAAGTCGGCCGCCACGCGCAGCGCGCCCGTCCCCCCCGGCGCCTGCACCGTCACCGCCCGCTGCTGGGCCAGCAGGGGGTGGCGCGCCCCGAACACCAGGTCGCGCACCAGCTCGCCGAAGCGCTGCTCGCCCGGCATGGGCAGGTACTCCTTGGTGTGCTCCTGCTCCTGCCAGAGCCGCTCCGCCTGCTTGACCGACTTGAGTACGGGGTTGACGCCGCTCTCGTCCTGGTACACGCCGATCGAGAGGTTGATCTTGTTCGGGTTCGGGTCTCGCTTGAACTGCTCCGTCAGCCCCAGGATGGGGTCGGCAGGCGCCATGGGCACCTGCCTGAAGGGTCGGTACGGCATTCGGCTCCTTGTCGATGCGGTCGCCACCGCCCGCAGCGCCGGGCACGGATCCCCGGTGCCCGCACGGGCGGCGCGCTCAATTCAATAAGGCTAATGAAATCGGCCGGGCCGGTCAATCGGCGCGACGTACCGGTACAGGGCAAGTCCAAAGTCGCCGCTTCCGTCCGGGATTGCGCGGCAGGTCAAGAGTGCGATTGCCCTGCAAAACCCCTCCCCCGGCCCCTCCCCGCCAT
>JACQKK010000154.1 GCA_016204605.1 Candidatus Lambdaproteobacteria bacterium | reverse complement strand
TACGTCGGCCCGCGGTTTCGCTCCCCGCTTCCTCCCCACGGTCGGTCGCCCTTCCGCAGTTGCGGTTCGCTTGGATCGCTGTGGCCAGCTCTCCGAAGGACTTGCACCTTCAAGGTGGCGCCCATGCTGGGCGCACAAAAAGGAATTCCTCGCTACGCTCGGAATGACAACACCCTGTCAATCCGAATGAAATGAGGAATCTGTTCTTTCCAATTTGAGACCACTGAAAAACTCACCCGCGCGGGAGCAGTTGTCCCGTTGGCCTCACCCCCGCCGGCTGGCGCCGGCGCGCCCCTCTCCGGGGGGAGAGGGGCTCAAAAGAGCCATGACTACCGATTGCAGAGTCCCTCCCTCTCCACCAGGAGAGGGAGGGCCGGGGTGGGTGAGGCCGCCGGCCACGGCGCTTGATTCCAAACGAGCCCTTCCCGCGCCGGCGCTTGTGCTCGCGGGAAGCCTCCTTTAACCTGTTGCGCAAGCGGGCATCGTCCCCGCCGTGATCCCCATGGCGCGCGCCGCTGCGGCGGGCCAGGGATCTCGGCCGGCCGCCCGCGCGCGTGGGAGTGCGGCGATGGTGGAGTTCGTGACGCAACTGGGCTATCGGCGCCGGCCGACGCGCGTGGTGGCCGTGGGCGAGGTCGGTGTGGGCGGCGCCGAGCCGATCCGCATCCAGTCCATGCTCACCTGCGCCACCTGGGACGTCGAGGCGGCCATCGCCGAGACGCGCGGGCTGGTCGAGGCGGGCTGCGAGATCGTGCGCGTCACCGTGCCCACCCGGAAGGACGCCGAGGCCCTGCCCCTGCTCCGCAGGCGCATGCAAAAGGAGCGGCTGCGCGCGCCGCTCGTCGCCGACATCCACTTCAACCCGCGCCTGGCACTGGCGGTGGTGCCGCACGTCGAGAAGGTGCGCATCAACCCCGGCAACTACGTCGACCAGAAGCGCTTCGCGGTGCGCGAGTACAGCGATGCGGAGTATGCCGCCGAGCTGGCCCGGATCGAGGAGGCGCTGCTGCCGCTGATCCGCGCGCTCAAGGCCCACGGGCGGAGCTTGCGCATCGGCGTCAACCACGGCTCGCTGGCGGATCGCATCTTCAACCGCTATGGCGACACGGCCGAGGGGATGGTCGAAGCGGCGCTCGAGTACCTGCGCGTGCTCGCGCACCACGGCTACCACGAGACCATCCTCTCCATGAAGTCGTCCAACCCACTGGTGGCGGTGCAGGCCTACCGGCTGCTGGCGCTGCGCATGGCCGCGGAGGGGATGGACTACCCGCTGCACCTGGGGGTGACCGAGGCCGGCGACGGCCTGGACGGTCGCGTGAAGTCCGCCATCGGCATCGGCTCCCTGCTCTGCGACGGGCTGGGCGATACCATCCGCGTCTCGCTCACCGAGCCCGCCGCCGCCGAAATCCCCGCCGCGCGCGCGCTGCTGCGGGCGGTCGAGGCCCTCAGGCGCGGGCCAAACTGGCCCGAGGCGGGCTACCGCGCGCCGGTCGCCTACCGCCGCCGCGCGAGCCTCGCCACGTCGCTGGTCGGCGTGGCGGTGGGCGGCGAGGCACCGGCCGCGTTCCTGGCGCTCCATTGCAAGGCCCATGGCCCGCCCCCTCCGGGCGCGGCGCAGGCGTTCGACGGCGTGGTGGTGGTGCCCGTCGAGGCGTGGCCGCCCGCGCCGCTCTCGCTGGTCGCCGACAGCGAATCCGGCACGCCCGTGGTGCTCGTCGCCGGGGAGGAACTGGCCGCCCAGGGCGAGGCGGCCCTGGTGCGCCTGCTCGAAGGCGCCGACCGCTGGCCCCAGAGCGCGCTGGTGCTGGTGAAGGGGCCGCACTATCTCTACCCGATCCGGCGCCTGGCGGCGTTGCTCGATGCGCGCGGTCTGCGCTGGCCGATCGGGGCCATCGTCCCCCTGGGCGCGCTGGCCAAGGGGCTCGGGTGTGAGCGCGCGCTGGCGGCGGCCGCGGAGATCGGCTCCCTCGCCGTCGATGGCCTGCTCGACACCCTGGTCTGCCCCATCGCCGAGCCCGCCTCCCCCGAGACCGAGTTCAGCCGCGTGCTGCTCCAGGCCGCTCGCCTGCGCACCTACAAGACCGACTACATCTCCTGCCCCTCCTGCGGCCGCACCCTGTTCGACCTCCAGGAGACCACCGAGCGCATCAAGGCCCGCACGCGCCACCTGAAGGGGCTCAAGATCGCCATCATGGGCTGCATCGTCAACGGCCCCGGCGAGATGGCCGATGCCGACTTCGGCTACGTCGGCGGCGCCCCCGGCAAGGTCAACCTCTACCAGGGCAAGGACTGCCTCGCCCGCGGCATCCCCACCGACCAGGCCGTCGAGCGGCTCGTGGAGCTCATCAAGCAGAGCGGGAGATGGGTCGAGGCGTAAGGGAGATCGGAAACGGTGTATGCTGACGGTGACCGGAATGCTTCAAGCCATCGCCGTTGGAGCGAGACATGCCATCAACTCGTAATCCCGCGCGGGTATCACGCAAGCGCGGCAGCGGCGGGGAACCCCTCCACGCCAGCCCAGAAGTGTTGGAATTCTTGCGCACGCGCAAGCTGCTGCCTTCCATATTGGCGACCGTCGACCTGTTCCGTGAGGTCTTCCAGGGCACTGCCGACTACGAGCTCTTCCTGACAGGCGGCTACGAGGAGGAGGACGACGAGGGCGTGGCGTTCGAGATTCGTTTCATCGGCCCGCTTGCCGAATTCCAGGCCAAGTACGACCACCTTGTCCGCAAGTGGAGCCGCGTCATCCCGTACCGCGATCAGGACCGGATCGCCCTGACGTGGCACCTCAACTAGATGGCCGCCCTGTCTGCCGCGTTGCTCGATGTCGCGGAGTGGCTCGCCGCCGGCGAAAGCATTCGTGGCGTCGCGCCGGAAGCGCTATTCCGCACGAGTATCAATCGGGCCTACTACGCGGCTTTTCATCAGGGGCGTGCTTTCCTGCGCGTGCGCGTTAGCGACCGGATGCGGCATGGGGTCCTGATTGCGCGAATCCGAGCATCGGGTGGCGAGGGACATTATGTTGCAGACAAGCTCCGAGCACTCTACGTGTTGAGGGAAAAGGCGGACTATGACCTGGACCGAGAAATCAACCGTGAAGATGCGGTCAACGCATTGGCGCTCTGCCACGAGCTGATGGCGCAGTTCGAGCGACAGCCGTGATGTACTCCGCGGGCTCCCTTGCCCAGGGCATCCACACCGACCAGGCCGTCGAGCGGCTGGTCGAGCTCATCAAGCAGCACGGGAGGTGGGTCGAGGCGTGAGATAGCCTATGGGAACGGAAGAAGACAAGAAGGAACGCGAACGTTTCTTGCTGCGCTGCTTTCTTGAAGACTTCAAATGCAACTACCCTTCGATCCAAAACGGGCCGTACAACAAGATCCCTGATTTCTTCCTCACGTGGTCGGAACGAAGAATAGCTGTTGAAGTGACAGAGTATCATTCGCCAAAATCAAAACATCCAAGAACTGCGAATCAAAGGAGTATCGATGCTTCGTGGCAGAAGCTGCGAACTCGAATTCGGTATCAACTGTCAAACGAATTCCTCTCAGATGTCATAGTGTTTCTGCAATTTCATGCCATTAGAATACCTCCCATCGGCGAGCATGACAGATTTGCATTAGAATTGAAAGACTTGCTTTTGTCCTATGGGTCAGGCAATCTCCCTGAGAAGCTAGAAAAACGTCAACTTGCGCGATTTCCGGTGTTGCAGGATCATTTGTTCCGCATTGAATTCGGCGCGTCAGTTCCTCAATGGCGCCTCGCCGGTACCAGAATTAGCTGCAACATATCTGGTTACGCGAATCCGGACTTTGATACAAAGGAAGTAGCAAGAATTGTAGAATCGAAAGCCAGCAAGATATTGAAATCGAAGGCGGCTGAAGATTTGGAAAAATGGCTCTTGATTGTAGGTGACACTGGATTATCGCAGCTCCTTGGACAAATCTCTCCAGTCCAGTTGACCCAAAGCCATGAGCTATCAACCAGTCTGGTACGGTGCCCATTTTCACGTGTGTACTTGCATCATTACATGAACGGCACAATTTTGCAGTGGGACACTCACACGTGGAGCGCCCTGCATTCATCCCGCCCTGATCGGAGGAACACCGGTCTCATCCCACCCGGGATAAAAAGTCGTTCAAATCGACTCACGTGATTCGACAGTGCATCCCCTGGCTCTCATATTTACGCCGTCAGTTCCGCGACCGCGCCGTCTCTCCCGCCTCACTCCCCCTTCCCCGCTCCCTATTCCTTCCCCTCATCCTTCCCCGGCGCGGCCTTCGCCGTTGGCAGGCTTGCCGGCACGGAGGCGACCACGGCGCTCATCTCGGCGTCGGAGACGGGCAGGTTGCAGAACACCTCGCCGTTGGCCTGCATCCGCTTCAGGTCGAGGATCGTGCCGGGCGTCAGCTCCTCGCCGGAGCTGAGGTTACCCTTGACGGCATAGATCACCCAGCGCGGGCCTTCGAGGGAGAGCACCAGGTAGGAGGCGTCGGCCACGGCCAGCACGCTGTGGGCGGCGAGGTGGGTGATGGATTTGTAGCTGAGCACCACCCCGCCCCGCCCAGGTGGCCGACCGGCACCACCATCGCCGAGGCGACCTCGTAGAGTCCCACGGCCCCGCCGTAGCCCACCGAGGCGATCGTGCCGCCGGCGACGGTGAGGTCGGCCACGGTATTGCCGAGCACCCAGGCGGCGCCGGCGGCGATGCGGGGATCGACCGGGACCGCCGGGTGCTCCCCGGCGCAGGACGCCAAGGCGTACCCCAGCAGCAGGGCCGCGCCGATCCCGACTCCCCAGGGTGCAGGCCGGGCAGATGGCCGTGCGCCTGGAGACGCCTGGGGCAGGCTCCCGCATCTCGTTCGGGCGACCCCTGTCGGAGACATGCCCCCCCCTCTGGGGCGACATCCGGTGCGGCCGACCCCTGACCCCATCAGCCGCGGCGCAACCGGGGTGCGAGCCTGGCGGCCGACCCGGCGCCTGCGCGCGGACGATCGTCCCTGCCGGCCGCCGGCCGCGGCTTGCCTGGCGCAGGGCGGCACCGCCGCTCAGGGAAGGCGCCGCCGCGCCCGTCCCGCGGCGTTGGCCGGCACCAGGTCGGGCGCCGCGGCCGGTCAGAGGCTGAGCGGGGCCACCGATCGCCCGGCGTGGGCCGCTCCGCTGGCGGTAGTGTACAGCAGCACCTCGCCGGAGGCGATGTCCGGCGTTTCAGGCAGCACGTAGGGATGCTGCCGCACCCACGCCGCGGCCAGCTTGTTCGAGTACTCCGCGAACTCCTGGTCCTCGAAGATGCTGATCGACGACTGGACGTTCTGGCCCTCGTCGACGACGTAGTACGCGACGAGACCCGGGGCATTGCGGATGATGGGGAGGAACTCCGCCTCGATCTTGCTTACCACTTCTTCCGTCGAGGTGGTTCTGTAGCGCCGGATGATTGCGAACATGGCTCCTTCCTCCGTCGAAGGCGTGTTGCCCGCGCGAACGCCGCCTGCGAGCCCCGGAGCGCTGCGCCCTCCCGCGGCGACCGGGCCAGCGCTGCTCCCCGAAGGTCGCCGTGACGACCCCGAGGGGATGGCACCAGGCCGCGGGGCCTCCTTGCTGCAGGCTCCGATAAGGCTTCGCCACTGCTGGAACGACTGACTCCGGGCCGGGTTCCCGCATCGTGCCTGTTCGGCGCACGGATTCCCCATGGCCACCCCTGTGGCCTGGGGGGGCGCGGGAAACGCCGCGCGTCGAGCGGCAGGTGGAGCCTACGCCCATGCATCGGCGGGGAGCAATAGGCGTCACGCCGGTACGGGCAGGCTTGCGCGCGCATGGGAACCGACAGCGGCGGGCACCGCTCCTTCTCCTGATCGCACCGGCGCCCTGCGCGCCTCGATGGCGCGGGCCGTCGCGTATCGCCCCCGCACGCAGGGGATTACCGCCCGGAAACCAGGAAACTACGTGGAAACTGGACTTACATTGTTCCCGGCCACGAGGTACAAAGGGGTGACGCTCCGCTCCAGTTGCTCAAGGCGCAGTGGGGGAAAATCCAGCGGGGCGTCTTCCCGAATCGCATGGACAGCAACAGGGCCGCGGGCGCGCTGGGCGCCGCGTGCCCTGGCCGGATCGGCACAGCGCGGACACTTCGGGTGGCGCAGCGTGCTCCAGGGGCACCTACACACATCAGGGGAGGCAAGGCCATGAAGCTCTACATGCACCCGGTTTCGATGACGAGCCGCACCGTCCGGCTCTTCATCGCCGAGGAGAACATCCCGATGGACGAGCAGGTCATCGACCTGTTCACCGGCGAGCATCACCGGGAGCCGTACATCTCGATCAATCCGAACCGGCAGGTGCCCGTGCTGGACGATGGCGATTTCCGGCTCACGGAAAGCTCGACCATCCTCAAGTACCTCGCCGAGAAGACCGGCTCCAGGGCCTACCCGAAGGACCTGAAGAAGCGGGCCAAGGTCAACGAGATGATGGACTGGTTCAACACCCAGTTCTACCGCGACTGGGGCTATGGGATGATCTACCCGCAGATTTTCCCCCACCACAAGCGGCCGTCGGACGAGATCCAGTCGGGCACCATCGCCTGGGGCAAGGAACGCGCCGAGGGCTGGCTCCAGATCCTGAACGATTTCTGGATCGGGCCCAAGAACGCGTACCTGTGCGGCAGCGAGATCACCATCGCCGACTACTTCGGCATCGGCCTGCTGACGCTGGGCGAGGTGGTGCATTGCGACTTCGCCCAGTTCCCCAACGTCGCCCGCTGGGTCGGCAACATGAAGAAGCTGCGCACCTGGCCCAAGGTGAACGAGGTGTTCTACGGCCTGGTCGAGAACGTGAAGAGCCAGCCGTTCGTGCACCTCTGATCGGCCCTGCCGCAGAGGATCGCGCCGGGCGGGGCAGAGGCCCCCCGGCGCCCTGGGCCATCACGCCGGAAGAGGGGGGAAATGAACATGCTCAAGGGACTGCACCACAACGCGTACCGCTGCCGCGATTCGGAAGAGACGCGGAAGTTCTACGAGGATTTTCTCGGCCTGAAGCTGGTCAACGCCTTCGAGATCAAGGAAACCAAGACCGGCCGCACCACGAAGGCGCTGCACTCCTTCTACCGGATGGACGACGGCTCGTGCCTGGCATTCTTCGAGGTGCCCGACATGGCCTTCGAGTTCAAGCCTCAGCACGATTACGACCTGCACATCGCGCTCGAGGTCGAGCACAGCCAGCTCAAGCCGATGATGGCGAAGGGCAAGGCGGCGGGGATCGAGACGCGGGGCATCTCGGACCACCAGTTCATCGATTCGATCTACTTCCGCGACCCGAACGGCTACGTGATCGAGCTGACCGCCAAGCGGCCCAATCACGAGCAAGCGATGGACCCCGCCCAGAACAAGGCCCGCGAATCCCTGGCCGCGTGGCAGGCGGGGAAGGCCGCCCGGTAGCCGCCGGCCATGGTCGGCGGCACCCGGCGCCGGGGGGCGGTTGCCGCCCAGCGCCGGCGCCACCCGGTGCGCCGTGCCGGCGGAGGCGATGTCGGGCTCCGTGACCTTGGTGGGTACGCGGGCGGCGGTCGCCTGCGCCGATGGCTGCGGAGCGCGTGCCGCCACCTGCCCAATGCCTTCCAGAATCCCTGCCTTCGACACCCCTCTTGAACGGCAGCGTCACCCCCATGCAGAAGAGCGAAACTCGCATTCTGACCACCCACACCGGCAGCCTGCCGCGGCCGGGCGCGCTCGTCGAGCTGTTCGCGCGCAGGGCGCGGGGCGAGCCGGTGGATGGCGCCGAGCTGGATGCCCAGATCGAGGCGGCCACCCGCCGGGTCGTGCCGAAGCAGCTCGCCGCCGGCATCGACATCCCCAACAATGGCGAGCAGCCGCGCGAATCCTTCTTCCTCTATGTCCAGCGCCGGATGAGCGGTTTCGGCGGGCGCGGCACCCGGTCACCGCCGGGCGACATCGCCCGCTACCCCGGCTACCAGGCGCTGCGCCGGCGGTTCGTCGCGGGCCAGCGGGCGGTGACGAGCTTCGACGTGCCGAAGGTCGTCGGCGAAATCCGGTATCTCGACCGGGCCGCGGTCGAGCGGGAGTGCGCCGACTTCCGCCGCATCCTGGCCGCGGCGGCGCCGGACACCGCCGAGGCGTTCGTCACGGCGCCCTCGCCGGGCATCATCGCCGCCGCCGTGCCGAATGAGCACTACGAGAGTCAGGCGCGCTACATCGATGCGCTGGCCGATGCGCTCCGCACCGAATACGAGGCGATCGTGGCCCACGGCTTCCTGCTGCAGATCGACTGCCCCGATTTCGGGCTGGAACGGCACACCACATACGTGGAACGCCCGCTCGCGGAGTTCCTGGGATTCGTCGAGCTGGTGGTCGCGGCGATCAACCGCAGCCTCGGCAACGTGCCCCGCGACCGCGTGCGGCTGCACGCGTGCTGGGGCAACTACGATGGCCCCCATGACCTCGACGTGCCCCTCGCCGATATTCTCCCCACCATGCTGAAGGCCGAGGTGGGCGGCTTCGTCCTGCCCTTCGCCAATCCCCGGCACGCCCACGAGATCGACCTGTTCGCCGACGCGCGGCTCGCCTTCGACCGCATGCTCGTCGCCGGCGTGATCGACACCACCACCAACTACGTCGAGCATCCCGAGGTCGTGGCCGAGCGCATCGCGCGCGCTGCGCGCGCCCTCGGCGATCCGCGCCGGGTGATCGCCGGCACCGATTGCGGCTTCGATTCCTCCGCCGGCATCGGCCGGGTGGCGGACGACGTGGTGTGGGCCAAGCTGGCGGCCCTGGCCGAAGGGGCCCGCCTGGCCAGCGCGCGGCTGTTCTAGCACTCCACCCTGTGGATCGGGAGCGGCGCTGGCCGTGGCGCGGGCGTCAGGGCTGGGCGCGCCCTCAGGGCTGGGCGCGCAGGGCCGCCGCGGTCTCCCGCGCCCGTTGGGCCTGGGCGAGGGCGAGCGGGGAGCACAGGCCCGTGTACGCCGCCGGGTCGAGCAGCCGCCCGATCTGCTCGGCATCGAGGTGGCGCGTCACCCGCGCATCGGCCGTGAGCAACTGCCGGAACGGCGCACCCGTCGTCGCAGCGGCCTGGGCGGCCTCGTAGATCACGTCGTGGGCTTCCTGCCGGCCGATGTGGGCGCCCAGGGCCAGCATCAGCGCTTCGGCCAGGATCAGCCCGCCGCTGAGCTCCAGGTTGCGCCGCATGCGGGCGGTATCGACCGTGAGCCCGTCGATCATCAGGTCGAGGCGCGCCAGGATATCGCCCATGGCCTCGCAGGCCAGCCGGACGGCCTCGCGCATCATGAGCGCCCGCCCCCGGTCGGCCTCGTGCTCCACCTGCATGGCCTCGAGGGCCAGCGGCACCACGGCCTTGATCCGCGCGGCCGCGGCCATGATGTCCTGCGAGAAGCGCGGGTTCCGCTTCTGCGGCATGGTGCTGCTGCCGACGGCGCCCTCGGGCACGGGCTCCTCGACCTCGCCGAACTCCTGCTTCATCAGCGTGTAGACCTCGTGGCCGATCTTGCTGGCGGTGGAGGAGAGCAGCCCCAGCAGGCACACGTACTCGGCCAGATGATCGAGCACCGTGCGCGCCGGCACCGCCATGGGCTGCATGCCGAGCAGCGCCCCCATGCGCGCCTGTACCGCCGGGCCCTGGGCGCCGAAGGAGGCGAACGTGCCGGCCGCTCCGCCGAGCATGGCCACGAACACGCGGCGCTCGGCGGCCCGCAGCCGCTCGACGTGGCGGCACAGCTCGTCGATCCACACCGCGACCTTGAAGCCGAACGTGAGCGGCACCGCGTGCTGCCCGTGGGTGCGACCCGGCAGCGCCGCGTCGTGGGTGCGCGTGGCCAGCGCGCCCATCGCGGCGAGGATGGCCGCCAGTTGCCGCAGGAAGATGGCGTGGGTCTTCCGCAGCAGCAGCAGGTCGCCGGTCTGCACGATGTTCTGGGTGGTGGCGCCCCAGTGGACGTAGCCGCCGGCGCCGCCTCCGCAGATGCGGGCGAGCTCCCAGACCAGGGGCACGAGCGGGTGTCCGGTGCGCTTCAGCCCCGCCTCGATGCGGCTCCGATCGAGCAGCTCCAGCCGGGCCTTGGCGGCGATCTCCGCCGCGGCGGCCTGTGGGATCATGGCCAGCTCGGCCTCGGCCTGCGCCAAGGCGGCTTCCACGTCGAGCCAAGCCTGCCAGCGGGCGTCCTGCGCGAACAGCGCGCGCACCCCGGGGTCGGGGACACTCTGGGAGGTATACTTCGGCTTGTCGCCCCCGCTTGCGGTGCCCTCGCTCATGGTGCCCCCGGTTCCTGGTCCCGGAACCGGGACGGTGTGCGCAGCGTGATGGCTCCCTTCCAGGGGTGCGTCATACCATCTGGCGTTCAAGATGAGATTGATGATCCGCGTCCCTGAGGAGCGCGGAGCAGAGCGGAGCGCGTCGCGAAGGGCGCGGCACTGGCTGTGGCCTTCGAGACGCCCTGCTTCGCAGGGCTCCTCAGGCACACGGCTATTTGTTCACCTTCGAACGCACATTGGTATCACTTGTCCAGCCACACTTCCTGGAAGCGGTAGTTGTTGTACAGCACCTGGTGCACCACGAAGTTCTTCACATAGGGCCAGAGCGCGGTCTCATTGACCGTGTGCACCAGCGTGGGCCGGGCGCCATCGATCTGCAGTTGCAGGTCGATCTGGTGCACCAGATCAAGGCGCTTCTGGTGGTCGGTCTCGGCCGACTGCTCGGCGAACTTCTTCTCCAGCTCGGGGTTGCAGTAGTCGCTGTAGTTGCGCTGGGACCCGCAGGTGTAGTTCTCGAAGAAGTTGATGTCCGGATCGTCCGCGCCCTTGCCGGTGCGGTTCATGCCCACCTGGTAATCGCGGCGCGCGACCTTGGGGTGCCAGTTGCCCGACTCGATGATCTCGAGCGTGGCGTCCATATACACGTCCTTGAGCTGACTGACCATCCACGCCGCCGCGTCGGTGTAGGTGACCAGGTTCCGGGTCGAGACGATCACGTCGAGTTTTTTTTCGGGTCCGTAGCCGAGCCCGCGCATGATCCTGCGCGCCTCTTCCTTATTCGCGGCGCCATCGCCCATCCCCGGCACCTGCCGGGCCATGCCCTCGGGCAGGCCCCAGACGCCATAGGGCTGCGCCAGCATCGCGCCGCCACCCGCCGCGCCGCGGCCCTGATACAGGCTGTCGACCAGCGCCTGCCGGTCCAGGGCCAACGCCAGCACCTTGCGCAACTGCGGGTTGTTGAAGGGCGGCTTCTTCGCATTCACGATGAGATCGGTCGAGACGTTGTCGCTGTTGAGCTGGAACACCATGGTCGGCACCTTCTCCACCACCTGCCCGCGCAGCGGCCTGGTGATGTAGTACGGGTTCGACATATCGCCCTGGTTGGCGATCAGCGCCGCGATCATGCTGGCGCGGGCGCGGATGATGATGAACTTGATGCCGTCCAGGTAGGGCCGGTTGCGCACGAAGTAGTCGTGATTCTTGACGACCTCGACGGACTTGTCCCGCTCGTAGCCCTTGAGCTTGAACGGTCCCGTGCCTATGGCCGTGGTGCGGAGCTCCTGGATGGGCACGTGGGCGGCGTACACCGGCGAATAGCCCGAGGCCAGCAGCACCAGCAGCGCCGGCTGCGGCTGCTTGAGCTTGAAGGTCACCTCGTGATCCCCGTTGGTCGTGATGTCCCGCACATTCTGGTACCAGGTCTTGCGCGGGTTGAGCTTCATGCCGACCCGGACGGCGCCGCGCAACGCATCGTAGGTGTACTTGATGTCCTTCGAGGTGAAGGGCTTGCCGTCGTGCCAGGTCACTCCGCTGCGCAGCTTGAAGGTCAGATCGCGGTTCCCGTTGCTCCAGAACCAGGAGGTGGCCAGCTCGGGGATCAGGGACTCCATGCTCTCCTTGGCGACCAGCGGATCGAACAGCACCAGGTTGCTGTACATGGCCATGACGGGCAGCACGGTGTAGACGGTCGCCTCCTCGTTGATGGAAAGGCTGGGCGGGCTGGAGGAGGAAAGCTGCCGCAGGATCCCGCCGTATTTCTGGGCCTGCGTCTGGCCGGCCGCGAACGGAAGCGCCAACACCGTGCACAGGAATACCCATGCGAATCTCGAAGTCTTCATCGTTCCCCCTGAGAATAGTGGCGCCCGCGCGATCGCATCGCGCGGCGACGTGCTGATCGGAGTCGGATCATGAACCGGATGGTGTCCAGCGCGCACGGCCCGGGCAGGCCCATACGATCCCCGGTGCATCCATACCACGGGAGCCACGGCGATTGCCACACTGGCGGCGACGGCCGGCCCGGTGGCTGCGGGCGCGTCGGCACTGCTCCGGGGCACTGCTGCAGGGCGCAGCGCCCGGCGGTGGTGCGCCGGCGCCGCCCTCGAGCACACCTTTTCATCTGGCGACGACCGGGCGGGGCTGGTAACAGGAAGCAGCCGTCCCACACCAGGCCGTCCGACGCCACCCTCAAGACTTGGAGGAAGCCCCTTGGATTATCAGCAGATCCTGTTCGAGGTTGACGCGGGGGTGCTCACGCTCACGTTCAACCGGCCCGAGCGGCTGAACGCGTTCACCCCCCGCATGCGGGCCGAGCTGTACGATGCGCTGGACCGGGCCGACGCGGACGACGCGATCCGGGCCGTCATCGTCACGGGCAGCGGCCGGGGCTTCTGCGCCGGAGCCGATCTCTCGGGGCGCGGCGGCGAGACCTTCGATCGTTCCAAGCAGACTCCCGAGGAGCTGCGCCAGCGCCAGGGGGAGACGCCCATTCCGACCCGTCTGCTGAACTGCAAGAAGCCCCTGATCGCCGCCATCAACGGGCCGGCCGTGGGGATCGGCATCACCATGACCCTGCCCATGGATATCCGGCTGGCTTCGGAATCGGCCCGGATCGGGTTCGTGTTCACCCGGCGCGGCATCCTGCTGGAGGCCGGCAGCAGTTGGTTCCTGCCCCGCATCGTCGGCATCGCGCAGGCCCAGGAGTGGATCCAGACCGGCCGCGTGTTCGGCGCCGAGGAGGCGCTGCGGGGGCGGCTGGTGCGCAGCGTCCACCCCGACGCCGAGCTGCTGCCGGCGGCGCGGCAGATCGGCCGGGAGATCGCGGAGAACACCTCGGCCGTCGCCGTGGCGCTCTCGCGGCAGTTGCTCTGGCGGAGCCTGGCCATCGGCGAGCTGCCGGCGGCCATCGAGATGGAACGGAAGGGCGGCGCCTTCATGGGCCAGAGCGCCGACGCCCGGGAAGGCATCCAGGCGTTCCTGGAGAAGCGACCCGCGCGCTTCCCGCTGCGCCCTTCCGGCGACATGCCCGATTTCTACCCCTGGTGGTAGCGGGTCCGTGATGGTTGCCGGCGGTTCCTGCGCCCAGTGCCTACTGCAGCACCTTCCTGGCGCGCAGGGCGGCGATCTCCGCTTCGTCCAGCCCGGCCAGTCGGGCCACCTCGTCGGTGTCGGCGCCGAACAGGGGCGCCGGCGTGCGCACGCCGTTGCGGCGCCGCGTCAGACGCCAGGGGATGCCCACGTGGGTGCGCACCCCCACCTCGGCGTGGCTCAGCCGTGTGAAGTAGTTGCGCGCCTTAAGGTGCTCGTTCTCGACAAGGTCCTTCGCGCTCAGCGAAGGGAACGCCGGCACGCCGGCCGCCTGGAGCGTATGGGTCAGCGCCCAGCGCTCCTGCCCCGCGCACCACGCGCCGATGAGGGCATCGAGCGCGTCTTCGTTGGCCTTGCGCGCCGCCCTGTCGCGGAAGCGGGGGTCGCCGGCCAGCCCGGGCTGGCCCATCATCCCGCCCAACGCGCGGCCCATCACGCTACACAGCGCCTGCCACTGCTCCTCCGTCTCGCAGGCCAGCGCCAGCCACGTGTCCTCACCGACGCAGCGGTAGAGGTTGTGGGGAGCCACCGCGGGGTCGCGGTTGCCCATGGTCGGATAGGGCGGGTTCCCCAGCGCGTAGTTCATCCAGCCGTCGAAGCCGGTGGCGATCATGGACTCCCACATCGAGATGTCGATGTACTGGCCGCCGCCTTGGCGCTTGCGGGCCACCAGCGCGGCGACGATCGCATAGGCCGCATAGATGCCCGCGTTGTTGTCGCCGTAGGCGATGCCGACCTCCTGGGCGAGGCCGTTGTCGTCGGGGTAGCCGGTCGAGGCGGAGACGCCGGAGAGCGGCACCACGGCGCTGCCGTAGGCGGTGAAGTTCTTCCAGGGGCCGGTCTGCCCGTAGCCTGAGATGGCCGCCACCACGAGCTGCGGGTTGATCCGGTGCAGCTCCTCGTGGCCGAGTCCCAGGCGCTCCATCACGCCAGTGGCGAAATTGCTCATCACCACGTCGCAGCTCGGCACCAGCCGCTTGACGAGCTCGATGCCCTTGGGGTCGGAGAGGCTCAGGCCCAGGCTCTTCTTGCCCTGGTTCCACTCGTTGAAGTAGCCGCTGCGGTTGATGCTGCCCTCCATGCCCTGGGGATAGACCTTCACCCGCCGCGCATGGTCCAGGCGGCTGGCCGACTCGACCTTGATGACCTCCGCCCCCAGGTTGGCGAGATACATCGTGCAGTACGGGCCGGCCCACACCCAGGTGAAGTCCAGCACCCGCACCCCTGCGAGCGGCAGCGGCGGCTGCCCGGCACCCGGTCGCAGCGCCGCCGGGAGCGCCGGGGCCGCGGCGGCCGCGGCGGGTGTGCCGCCGCCGAGCAGCCGCTCGCGCTCCGCCTGGGCTTCGCCGAGCAGGGGCGCGGCGCGGCGCAGCTTCCACCACGGCTGCGTGAGCGCATAGGGCGCCCCGGGCAGGATCAGCCGGCCGGCGCGGGGGTGATCAAGCGGCGTGGCGAAGCCGCGTGCCTTGAGGTGTTCGAAGCCGAGCAACTGCTCGTAGCGGAACACCGGGCCGCTGCCGATCTTGTGCTCCTGGCACTTGAGATAGAGCGCCTCGGTGTTCCACTGCCGGGTCCAGGCTTCGACGAGGGGATTGAACGCGCGGAAGTTCTCGCCGCGCAACTCGCGCGTGGCGAACTCCGGGCGCCTGGTCCACGCCGGGTTGCCCATCAGCGCGGCCACGCGCTGCCACTGATCCTCCTCGACGCAGACGATGACGATCTGGCTGTCGGCCGTCTGGTAGAACCCGGCCGGGGCGAACTTGCGGGCGGAGAGCCGCGAGTCGATCTTGCCCAGATAGCTGTAATCGAGGATGGCCCGGCCCAGGTAGCCCGTCTGCACTTCCTGGATCGAGCAGTCCACGTGCTCGCCGGGGGCGCCGTGCAGCGTGCCGTAGTGCATGGCCAGGGCGGCCAGGGCGCCGTGGATGCCCGCCTGCAGCACGCCGTGGTGGCCGAACGGCTTGAGCGGCGGCCGCGCGGGGTCGGTGCCTGGCCCGGGGCAGATCCAGCCCCACCCGCCGCCGTGCACCAGCACCAGGTCGTTGCCCACGTAGTCCCGATACGGCCCCGTCAGCCCGAACGGCGTGACGGAAAGCAGCACCAGCCGCGGGTTGAGGGCGCTGAGGCGCTCGAACTCGATCCCCTGCGCCGCCATCTCCTTCCGGCTCAGGTTGTGGATCAACAGGTCGGCGCGGCGCGCCAGCTCGTCGAGGCCCGCGCGCTCCTCCGGCCGGGCCAGATCGAGCACCAGGCTGCGCTTGTTGGTGTTGAGGTAGAGGAAGGTGCCGCTGCCCTCGGGGTCGGGCGCGCCGGCGCGGAAGGGCGGGCACAGCCGGCCGGGCTCGCCGCCGGGCGGCTCGATCTTGACCACCTCCGCCCCCAGGTCGGCCATCAGCTTGCCGGCGTAGGCCGCCGAAACGCCGCCGCCCAGCTCGATCACCTTCAGCCCCGCCAGCCCCTGAGCCATGCCCTCTCCTGGGATGAGCCGCGCGTGCGGCGGGAACCGCGCCCGCGCAGGATGCCCTCGTCCGCCCGATGGGAAACGCTCCTATATGGTGCCAGGCGTGCGGCGGGGTCAAGTCCGATCTAGCGGGAAGCGTCGGCTCGTCATCCGGCGGGGGCCTAATATCAATTCGCAATCAAGACAGTTCTAATCCCGTGTGCCTGAGGAGCCCTGCCCAGCAGGGCGTCTCGAAGGCCACGGCTGGCCCCGCGCCCTTCGAGATGCGCTTCGCGCTCCTCAGGGACGCGGATTGTTGGACCCGACTTGATTGCGAATTTGTATAAGGTCACGGCCTGGCCGCCTGCCGCTCAGCCAGCGCCATGCACTCCTCGACGACGTCCCACACCCGGTGCAACTGCTCGTCGGTGATCGAGAAGGGCGGGAGGATGTAGAGGATATGGCCCAGCGGCCGCAGCAGCACGCCGCGGGCGAGCGCGTGGTCGTGCAGCGCGGGGCCGATCGCGTCCAGGTAGCCGGCCCGCGGCGAGGCCAGCTCGACCGCCGCCACGATGCCGCAGCAGCGCCCGTCGCGCAGGATGGGGCGCCCGGCCAGCCGCGCCAGGCGCTGGCGATGGATGGCCTCGATGCGCCGCCAGCGCGCCCGCACCGCGGGTTCGGCGAGCAGGCGCAGGTTGGCGGCCGCGGCGGCGCAGGCGATCGGGTTGGCGGTGAAGCTATGGCCATGGAAGAACGTGCGGCGCCGATCCTCGCTGAGGAACGCCGCGTACACCTGGCGGGTGGCGATGGTGGCGGCCAGCGGCAGGGCGCCGCCGGTGAGCCCCTTCGAGAGGCAGAGCAGGTCGGGTGTCACGCCGAGCTTCTCCAGGGCGAACAGGGCGCCCGTGCGGCCGAAGCCGGTCATCACCTCGTCGAAGATCAGCAGCACGCCGGCCCGGCGGCACAGCTCGGCGATCTCCCGCACGGCGGCCTCGGGCCAGACGATCATCCCGCCTGCGCCCTGGATCAGCGGCTCGAGGATCACGGCCGCCAGCTCCGCGTGGTGGCGCTCCAGCAGGGCGCGGAAGTCGCCCAGCCACGCCTCGGGGGGGTCGTCGGAGCAGCGCCCCTGGCCCGCGCGCAACACGGGAAACAGCAGTTCGCGGTAGGGCTCGGTGAACACCCCCGCCGCCCCGACGCTCATCGCCCCCACGGTATCGCCGTGGTACGCCTCGCTGAAGGCGAGGAAGCGCGTGCGGCGGGGCTCCCCGCGCTGCCGGCACGCCTGGAGCGCCATCTTGAGCGCGATCTCCACGGCCGTCGAGCCGTTGTCCGAGAAGAACACGTGCGCCAGGCCGGGGGGCAGCAGCGCCACCAGCTCGCGCGCCACCTCCTCCGCCGGCTCGTGGGTGAACTCGGCGAAGATCACCTGGTCCAGCCGGCACGCCTGCTCCGCGATGGCCGCCGCGATCTCCGGCTGGCTGTGGCCGTGGGTGATCACCCACCAGCTCGAGATGGCGTCGATCACCTCCGCACCGCCGGCCAGGTAGAGCACGGCGTCCAGCGCCTGCACCACGGTGGGCAGGGGCCGGGCCTGCTGCATCTGCGTGTAGGGTCGCCAGATGACGGGCGCCTGCGGGGTTCTTCCACTCACGGCGGGAACGCGTTTGGGGGGTGTCGGGCAAGGCGCGGTTGCGCAGCCTTCACTCGGGCCATTTGAATGCCCTGTAGACCTCGCCGAAGGCGCGGGGCGAAAGCTCGGCCAGCCAGGGCACCCGGCCGATCACCGCCACCTCGCCGTAGCGCTCGATGGCGCGCAGGTTCTCAGGGTCGACCGCACCCGCCGGCGCCGGTCCGCTCGGTGCCGGTCCCGTCAGCACGACGCCTGCCACGGGCAGGCCGCGGGCGCGCAGGGCGGCCAGGCTGAGCAGGGTCTGGTTGATGGCGCCCAGCCGGTCCCGCGAGACCAGCACGGCCGGCAGCGCCAGGTGGGCCACCAGGTCCAGGATGAACGCCCGCGGGCCGATCGGCGTGTAGAGTCCCCCCGCGCCCTCGACCACCAGCGGTCCGGAGCCGGGGGGCAGGGCGAACGCCGAGAGCGCGATCTCGATGCCCTCCTCCCGCGCGGCCAGGTGGGGCGAGAGGGGTCGCGCCAGCCGGTAGCGCTCCGGCAGCACCTGGGCCGCGCCGATCCAGCCCGCCACGGTCTCGCTGTCGGTCGGCGACCCCTGGCCCGTCGCGTCGGGGGCGCCGGCTTGGATCGGCTTCCAGTAGCGGGCGCCCCAGGCGCAGGCCAGCACGCCCGCCACCACCGTCTTGCCGATGCCGGTGTCCGTGCCGCAGACGAACACGCGCGTGGGGGCCATGCTGCGCTCCGTGGCAGCTCCGTGGCCCGCGCCATCGATTCGGGCGGGCGGCTCAAGGGTCGGTTTCATAAATGCGATGACGTATCAATATGACCACAGAGAACGCCGAGAGAGCAGAGATTTTATTCCTTGAGTTCGTTCACGAGCCGGCGAATGCCGTTCTTGAGCAGCTTCACGTTGAAGTTGATCAATAGGCCCACGTGACAGCCCGACAGCTTGAGGTAGGAGAGTAACTGGGCCTCGTGGATAGGCTCAAGCTGGGCCACCGCCTTGAGCTCAACGATGACCCGGCGTTCAACGAGCAGGTCGATGCGATAGCCGCAGTCGATACGCACATCGCGATATACGACGGGCAAGCCCTTTTGGCGCTCGACCTGAAGCCCACGTTCAACAAGCTCGAACTGCAAGCAGGCCTCGTAGGTCGATTCGAGCAGCCCTGGGCCCAGTTCGCGGTGGACGTCGATCGCGGCTCCGATGATCTGTTCCGTTATGTCGTTCGATCTCATCTCCGCGCTCGCGGCGCTCTCTGCGGTGGTACGTTATTGTACTTGGGGAACACAGCACTTAGGCCGCCGCCGTGGCGGCGATCAGCTCCCGCAGCGCGGCGATCAGTCGCTCGATGGTCGCCTCGTCGTGGGTGGCGTTCAGGGCGATGCGCAGGCGGGCGGTGCCCTGGGGCACGGTGGGATAGCGGATGGGGCGGATGTCGAAGCCGCGCTCCTGCAGCCCCGCCGCCGCGGCCAGGGCGCGGGCGTTCGATCCCAGCAGCACCGGCACGATCTGGGTGGTGGAGGCACCGCAGTCGGCCACGCCGCGCAAGCCCGTGCGCAGCCGTTCGGCCAGCGCCAACACGTGCCGGCGCCGCCAGGGCTCGCTTGCGATCAGGTCGAGCGCGGCCTCCCAGTGCACCATGGCCAGCGGCGGCAGGGCGGTGGTGAAGATGAACGTGCGGCAGTGGTTGACGAGATACTCCTTCACGGCCTGGGAGCACGCCACGAAGGCCCCGCAGCCCCCGAGGGCCTTGCCGCACGTGTGGATCGAAACCAGCGGCACGTCGCCCGTCTCCAGCCCATCGAGCAGGCCCGCGCCGGTCGGGCCGAACACGCCCGTGGCGTGGGCCTCGTCGACGATCAGCCCCGCCCCGTGGCGGCGGGCCAGCGCCAGCAGCTCGGCCAGCGGGGCGCGGTCGCCCTCCATGCTGAACACGCTCTCGGTGACGATGGTGGGGGGCAGCGTGCCCGCGTGGCCGCGCAGCAGGCGATCCACGGCGTCGAGGTCGTTGTGGGGGAACACCCGGTACTCGGCCCGGCTCGCCCGCACGCCGTCGATGATGCTGGCGTGGTTCTTCTCGTCGGAGAGCACCAGCCCGCCGGGCGGGCACAGGGTCGAGAGCACCCCCACGTTGGCATCGAAGCCGGAGTTGAAGGCCAGCGCCGCCGGCACCCCGCGGAACGCGGCCAGCCGAGCCTCGATACGCTCGTGCCAGCCATGGTTGCCGCGCAGCAGGCGCGACCCGCCCGAGCCGAGCGCCACACCGGCCTCCAGCTCGCGGATCAGGGCCCGGCGCACGGTGGGGTGGCCGCTCAGCCCCAGGTAGTCGTTGGAGCTGAAGTCGAGCCCGGGGCTCAGGATCAGCCGGCGGTGGTTATCCCTCCGCCGCAGCTCCGCCAAGTCCTCCAGCATCTGCCGTTCGGGTATCACGGGGCATCGCCTTGAGACCGAGGTTCTCGAAGAGTTTCGCGTCCGCGTCGCGCTCGGGATTGGGCGCGGTGAGCAGCCGCTCGCCGGCGAAGATCGAGTTCGCCCCCGCGTAGAAGCACAGCAGGTGCGCCTCCGGGGAGAGCTGCGTGCGCCCGGCGCTCAGCCGCACCAGGGCGCGCGGCATCAGCACCCGCGCCGTGGCGATGACGCGGGCCACCACGATCGGGCTCACCGGCGGCTGATCGGCCATGGGGGTGCCCTTGATCGGCACCAGCATGTTCACGGTCACGCTCTCGGGCTGCGGATCGAAGGTGGCCAGCCGGTGCAGCAGCCCCACCCGGTGGGCCTCGCTTTCGCCCATGCCGAGGATGCCGCCCGTGCAGACGGTGATCCCCGCCTTGCGCACGGCGGCGATGGTCGCGAGCCGCTCCGCATAGGTGCGCGTGGTCACCACGTGGCCGTAGAACTCCTCGGCGGAATCGATGTTGTGGTTGTAGGCGTGCAGCCCGGCGGCCTTCAGGCGGCGGGCCTGCTCCTCGGTGAGCATGCCCAGCGTGCAGCAGGTCTCGAGCCCCAGCCCGCTCACCGCGCGCACCATCGCCAGCACCTGCTCGAACTCGCCCCCCGCGCGGGCCTGCCGCCAGGCCGCCCCCATGCAGAAGCGCGTGGCACCGCCCGCTTGCGCCTGGCGCGCCCGGGCCACCACCGTGGCCAGCGGCAGCAGCTTCTCCGCCTTGACGTCGGTGTGGTGGTGCGCCGATTGGGCACAGTACCCGCAATCCTCGGGGCAGCCGCCGGTCTTGATCGAGAGCAGCGTGCTCACCTGGATCTCGCCCGGCTGGAAGTGTTTCCGGTGCACCGACTGGGCGCGGTGCAGCAGCTCGAACACCGGAAGGGTGTAGATCGCGGCCACCTCCTGGCGGCTCCAGTCCGTGCGCGGTGCGGTCATAGGCTCCTTCGGGAGGATGATTCTCGTTCGGGTCCGCACACACTATAGGCAATTCTCCCCGGAATGCAAAAGCGTCGAGCGCAGCCGGCGCCTGCCCCACCGACCGGGTCACCCGCGGTCAATCGTGATGCCTGACTTCACCGGATATGACAGTATCAGTGTCAATATGACAACAGACACGACAACCAGGGAACGCCGAAGCAAGGGCGCCTCCGCGCTGTATGGGGTGATGGTGGCGGTGCGGCGGCTGTTCCATCGGCTGGGAGCCGCGGCGGACGCCCTCCACGCGGACCTCGGGGTCACGGCCAGCCAGCACGCGGTGCTGGAGGCGCTGGCCGACGATGGCGCGCAGACGGTGCCGCAGATCGCGCGCCGCAAGGGGGTCACCCGCCAGCACATCCAGGTGCTGGTCAACAGTCTGCTCTCGGCGGGTCTCGTGCAGGCCATCGAGAACCCGGGCCACCGCCGCTCCGTGCTGATCGGCTTGACCGCGGAGGGCGCGCGGCGCTTCGGGGTGATGCGCGAGCGGGAGCGGGGGCTGCTCGAGGAGCTCGACGCGGCTTTCGAGGTGCGCCGGCTCACGCAGGCGACAGAGACGCTACGGCGCCTCGCTGCGGAAATCGAAGCTTTCATGGCGGGGGGCGTCAGGGGCAGCCGGCCCCCTGGATCACGTCGGCTGCCCCGGTGACACACGACGGGAGATGTGCAATGGGAATCATATCCTGGATAGTCAGCCAATTCCGCCGGCCCGAGGGTTGGCCGGGGCACGTGGTAGGCTGGGTGATGGCCAACCGGCCTTCCAATCGGGCGCGCAACCTCTGGACGCTCGACCTGCTGGAGTTGCAGTCCACGGACCGCGTGCTGGAGATCGGCTTCGGACCAGGGTTCGCACTGGAGCACGCCGCCAGGGTGGTGAGCGCGGGGCTGCTCGTGGGGGTGGATCACTCCGCGGCGATGGTGCGGCAGGCGACCCGCCGCAACCGGGCGACGATCGCGGCGGGGCGCATGCGGCTGATCCATGCCGACGTCGAACATCTGCCGGCGGACGTCGGCGGCTTCGACAAGATCTACTCGGCCAACGTGGTGCAGTTCTGGCCGGAGCCGGCCCGCGCGTTCGCGCGGCTGGTTGATGCGCTGGCGCCCGGCGGCCGGCTGGCGACCACCTATCAGCCCCGCCACCCGGGGGCGCGTGCGGAGGACGCCGACGCCATGGCCGAGCGCATCGCGGGCTGGATGGAGGGCGCCGGCCTGCACGAGGTGCGCATCGCCCGGCTGAACCTTCGTCCCATCCCGGCGGTGTGCGTGCTGGCCCGCCGGAGCTGACTCGGCGTGCCGGGGTTGGAGCATACGCCGCCGGCGACTGCCGGCACGCCCGTCACGGGCCGAGGGGACGCGCCCCAAGCGCGCTGCCGGTGGCGCACGCCTGACCGTGATCCGGGAAAGGAACCCGCATGTGGATTCTCGCCGGCGATATCGGCGGCACCAATACGCGGCTGGCGCTGGTGGATGCGGCGGAGCCCCGCAGCCCGCGCCGGCTGCGCGTGTACCGCTCGGCCGATCATGAGTCGCTGGAGGCGATCGCGGCCGATTACCTCGCCGCCGGCCGGCGGGAGGGGGAGCCGGCGCCGACCCGCGCCGGGTTCGGGATCGCCGGCCCGGTGGATGGCGCCATCGTCACGCTCACCAACCTGCCCTGGGTGGTGGACAAGGCGCGGCTGGCCGCGGCGCTGGGGGTCGAGCGCGTGGCCTTCGTCAACGATTTCGCCGCGATCAGCCTGGCCGTGCCCGCGCTGCGGGCGGCCGACCTCCATGCGATCGGCCCGGGCGAGCCCCGCGCCCACGAGCCGATCGCGGTGCTGGGCGCCGGCACCGGCCTCGGCGAGAGCTTTCTCGTCTGGTGCGGCTCGGAGTACCGCGTCGTGCCCTCGGAAGGCGGCCACGCCGATTTTGCCCCGCGCACCGCGCTCGAAATGCGGCTGCTGGCCTTCATGCTGGAGCGGCACGAGCGCGTCTCGGTCGAACGCCTCGTGAGCGGGCCGGGGCTGGTCAACCTGTACCGCTTCTTCCACCAGCGGGAAGGGCTGCCCGAGGCGCCGGCGGTCAAGGCGGAGCTGGCCCGGGAGGAGGCCCCCGCGGTCATCGCCCGCCACGGCCTCGCCGGCGACGACCCCCTCTGCGGGCGCGCGCTGGACCTCTTCTGCGAGCTATACGGCGCCGAGGCCGGGAACCTGGCCCTCAAGGTGCTCGCGCGCGGGGGGGTGTACCTGGCGGGCGGGATCGCCGGCAAGATCCTGCCGCGGCTGGAGGCCGGGGGCTTCCGCCACGCGTTCGAGCGCAAGGGACGCTATGCGGAGTTCCTGCGCGGCGTGCCCACCCTGCTGGTCACCTACCCGCAGCCGGGGCTGCTGGGGGCGGCGCTGGCCGCCCTGCGCGAGTGATGCCAAGTTGCATTCCAAAGAGTATGAAAGCTTCCGCGTCCCTGAGGAACGGGGAGCAGAGCGGAGCGCGTCTCGAAACCTGTCCTGAGCGAAGCAGAAGGAGGCGCGGCGAAGGCCGTGGCCTTCGGCGCCCTGCTCCGCAGGGCTCCTCAGGCACACGGCAATCTGTTCATCTTTGAACGCATTTTTTTGGTATGAGATCGATCCTCCGTGCGCCCTTGCGGCGGAGGTAGCGGATGCCATCGCCGGCTCTCTCCACGAGGTAGTCTGGGGGGCGATGGCTGCGTCATGCTACCGTCCGTTCGCGAGTGGCACGCCGTCGAAGAAGTGGACGAGACCGCTTTCGAGCTCGTATTCCGCCCCGACCACCGCAACCCGACCGGCCCGCACGAGCTCCTCGAGGAGCTGGCTGCCGTGGCGAAGGTGGGCGGCGGAGGCCCGGACGTTGGCGCGCAGACACTCGCGGGCGACGTCAGCCGATGGCTCCGAGCCTGCACCCGCTGCGCTGCCCGCCCCGGCGCGCGCCAACGCCGCGATGTGCGGAGCGATCCGGTCGGTAATGTCCCTGATGTTCCTGGACTCGGGTCCGTAGCCCGTCTCGATCGTCCGGATGGTCGCATTGATGGCACCGCAGAGGGTGTGCCCCATCACCACCACCAGCCGCGTGCCGAATTGCGATGCGGCGAACTCGATGGAGCCCACCACCGAGGGTGCCACGACGTTGCCCGCGACCCGGACGACGAAGAGATCGCCGAAACCCTGGTCGAAGAGGATCTCGACGGGTGTCCGCGAATCCGAGCACCCCAGCACGATCGCGAAGGGGCGCTGCGCCTCTGCAGCGTGATCCCGGTGCCATCCGCGACCCGCCGTGGTGCCGGCGCCCTCGCGGAAGCGGCGATTCCCATCGATCAGGCGCTGCAACGCCTCCGCGGGCGGGGGAATGTAGCGATTCGGCATATTCGGCGTTCACATTGCGGGTCGCATGGCTGCGGCAGTGGACGTCGGCGGCGCCTGCTGCACGCGCTTAGAGGGCGGAGCGAGCGGAGGGCAGCCGGCGCTTGGCGCGGTTCAGCGCGTGTCAGGCCCCGTTCCCGTTGAGCTCCACGAGGTCCTCGGAGTGCACCGGCATGAACCATTTCTGGGCGATCAGGGTGGGGATCACGGCGCTCGCGATCACGACTCCGACCAGCACCGAGTACTGGCTCCGGTCAATCAGCCCCGCCTCGTACCCGAACAGGCTGGAGATGGTGCCGAAGGTGAGGCCGGTGCTCATGAGCAGGGTCGTGTACATGCTCCCCTGCGGGATGTAGCGCCGCGCCAGGAAGTAGACGCCGATGAACTTGGTGACGAGCTTCAACGCGAACAACACCAGGAACAGCCCCCATGCCGTAGCGATCAGCGGCAGCGAGACCTTCATCCCCCCCACCAGGAAGAACATCGGGGTGATGACGGCGTAGGCCACTGTGCGCAGGCGGTTGCGCACGACCCGCGTTTCCCCCGTCTCGACGAAGTGCTTCGACATCAGCAGGCCGAGCAGAAAGGCGGGCAGCACGGCGTGCCCTTCGCCAAGCTGGGCGAAGTACATGAAGCCGAACAGCAGCACGAACACGTACTTCACTTCGGGCTCGATCACCTTGTTCTTCAACACGGGGTTGTCGAACACCCGGTGCGAGAACATCGTCGCCAGGATGATGACGAGCACCGAAACCGCGACGAACAGTGCCGTGTAGCCGGTGGGCTTGATGAACAGCACGCTGAGGGCCAGCGCCGTACCCATGTCGGTAATGAAGGTTGCGGCGAGCAGCAGCTTGCCGATCTCCGTCCGGGCGAGGTTCGATTCCACCAGCACCGAATAGACCACGGCCAGCGACGTGGTGGAGAGCGCCGTGCCGGCGATCAGCGCGGCCTGGAGGCCCCAGCCCGCGACCAGGTGCACGTAGAGGAACACGCCGCCGAACGGCAGCAGAAACGAGGCGAACCCGATCAGGAAGCTCTCGCGGAAGCGCTGCCGCATCAGCCGGGTGTCGATCTCGGTGCCTGCCAGGTACGTGAGGAATACCCCGCCGAAGCCGGCCAGAAAAGACATCCAGGCTTCGGGCGCCAGGCCGAGGCTGCCGGCCAGCGCGCCGATCACGATCTCGATGATGGCGACGGAAAGGCCCGACCTTAGCGAGAGCAGGCTCGCGGCGAAGATGAGCAGGGCAACGACGAGCGGTACCGCATCGGCGCGCATGGTCTGATCGCTCCTTGTCCTAGAGTCGAAACAGGGCAGGAGTTATCAGCTACGCCTTGCGGCCAGCGCTTGTGAGGTGAACTCCATCACCTTCGGGCGTGAACACCCGCAGACCGACGATACATCAGAGCCGCCGCGGCCCGCAAGCGCCGGCGCAGCGCTCCGGCATCGGCTTCGCTTCGTCGCGGGTTATGGGGTAAACTGACCAACCCGGTGCTACTACCGCATCTGCGCGGGGGAAGGCCAGCCCGTATCCCCGCCGATGCGACCCTGTGCGCTCCCGCCGCAATCGGCGGGGCGACGGCCCTATAGCCAAGGCTGAGCATTGCCCGCGACCAGGCGTACCCCGGTGGTTCCACCGCCCGCCTTCGATCCCGCGCTCGCCGAAGCGGAGCGGGCGCTGATCCGCGAGGAGCTGGCGATTCTCGAGGCCGTGCGCTCGGCGCTGCGCGAGACGCCGCTCACGGGGACGGGCGGCAGCTACGACGAGTCGCTGCTGGACCTGCGCGATGCCCTCGGGGAGGCGCGCCAGGACGAGGTGGCGCAGATTCTCACGCAGATCGACAGCCTGGCCTCGCTCTCGGCGCACCTGGAGCGCCGCAGCGCAGGCCGCCCGGCCGATCTGCGCTCGCCGTACTTCGGCCACCTCAGGGTCGCGCAGGGCGGCCGCGTGCTCGATATCCTGATCGGCAATCACACCGTGATCGCCCCCAGCCTGCCCCACCCGATCATCGACTGGCGCCACGCGCCGATCAGCCGGGTGTTCTACCGCTACCGCGAGGGCGACGAGTACGACGAGGTGTTCGGCGGACGCCAGGTCAGCGGCACCATCATCGCCCACCGCCGGCTGACGATCCTCCAGGGGGCCCTGGTGCACATCGACTGCGACCAGGGCGTGTTCCAGCGCCTGCGCAACCGCTGGCAGGCGCACACGGGCGCGCTGCCCCACCTGCGGGGCGGCGCGGGCACGGCCGTGCGCCCGGGCACGCTGCACGGCCCGGGCGCGGAAGGGCCGGCACTGGGGGTGGCCCCCGGCGGCATCCCGCGGGAAGACCGCCACCTGCAGGCGATCACGGGGCTGATCGATCCCGACCAGTTCGAGCTCATCACGCGGCCCGACTCGGGCATCGTCACCATCGATGGCGGTGCGGGGTCGGGCAAGACCACCATCGCCCTGCACCGGATGGCCTTCCTGGTCTACCGCGATCCGCGCCGCTTCCAGCCGGCCAACATGCTGGGGGTGGTCTTCAACCAGGCGCTCGGGCGCTACATCTCGCGGCTGCTGCCGGCGCTGGGGGTGGAGGGCTGCCGCATCGAGGTCTACGAGGAGCTGGCGGAAAGCCTGCGCCGCCGCCACTATCCCGGGCTGCCCGCCGAATACTCCGAGCGCACGCCGTTCACGGTGGTGCGCTTCAAGCAGCATCCGGCGGCGCTGGCCTACCTGCTGGAGCGGTTGCAGGCCCGGGGCGGGGAGCTGCGCGAGGCCATCCGCACGGCGAGCGCCGAGACCGCCTCGGTCGGCCGCGCCCCCGCCGCCTGGGAGCGGCTCGGCGACCTGCCGCTGGGGCTGCGCCTGGACCAGTTCGCGCGCTGGGTGCTGGGTCGCGTCATCGTCCCGGAGGTGGGCGCCTTCGGCGACGACTGGCTGGCCCGGCAGCGGCTGGGCGCCGTGCTGCTCGAGGCCGCGCCGGATCTGACCCACCCGCAGACCCTCGCGCTGGCCGTCTGGGAGGAGGCGTTCCTCCATGCCGAGCGGCTGGCCGAAGCCATGGAGCGGCTGGCGCCCGGCACCTTCACCCGGGCGCAGATCGAGGAAATCTGCCAGTGGGCGCTCGAAGCGCACGCCCGGCGGGAGGAGTTCCGGCAATGGCGCAGCGAGCCGCGCCAGCCGGCGGATGCGGAGGCGCCGGCGCCGGAACCCGGCGAGCTGGAGGCGCCGCCCGCTGCGCCGGAACCGCCGCTGCTGGACCGGGAGGACGATACGCTGCTGCTGCTGCTGTTCCGCCACACCGTCGGCCCGCTGCGCAGCCGCCGGCAGCGCCCCTACACGGTCAGCCACCTGATGGTGGACGAGGTGCAGGATTTCGGCGCGCTGGAGCTGCGACTGCTGCTGGACCTGGCGGCCGAGCCCCGCTCGGTCACCCTGGCGGGCGACACCGCGCAGAAGATGATCCTCCACCACACCGTCGAGAGCTGGGACGACCTGCTGCGCGAGCTCGGACTGGAAGGCACGGCCGTTTCGCCGCTCTCGGTGGGCTACCGCTCCACCGGCGCCATCATGCGCTTCGCCCAGAGCGTGCTCGGGCCGCTGGCGCCGCCGCGCGAGTGGCGTCCCACGCGCGAGGGCGCGCCGGTCGAGCTGCTGCGCTTCACCGACACGGGCCAGGCGGTGATGGTGCTCGCCGATGCCCTGCGCGCCCTGATGCGCAGCGAGCCCATGGCTACGGTCGCCCTGATCGCCCGCCACGCCGATCAGGCCGAAACCTACTATCAGGGGCTGGCCAAATCGGAGCAGCCCAAGCTGCGGCGGGTGGTGGAGCAGAACTTCCAGTTCCAGCCCGGCATCGAGGTGACCGAGGTGCAGCAGGTGAAGGGGCTGGAGTACGACTACGTGATCCTGCTCGACGTGGACGAGCACACCTACGGCGACGACGCGGCCTCCCGCTACCTGCTGCACATCGGCGCCACCCGGGCCGCCCATCAGCTCTGGCTGGTGGCCTGCCGCAATCCCTCCCGGCTGATCCCCGCCGAGATCGTGCCGCAAGTGCTGTAGGCGGCGCGGAATCGCGCGGCCGATGGTTCATCACTTCCGCTGGTGCTTGTTGAAATCCTTGATGGCTCTGCTCATGCGGGCATCCGACTTCCGCGCGCGTCGCGCGTCGAGCCCGCGCAGTTTGTCCGACCGCCGCTGGTGCCCCAGTTCCCGCGCGAGCTTGCGGTAGCTCTCCAGCCGCTCCGGGTCGATCTCGCCCACCTCCGCCGCCGCGGCGATGGCGCAGCCGGGTTCGCCGGCGTGGCGGCAATCGCGGAAGCGGCAGGCCGCGGCAGGCCGCTCGAACTCCGGGAACACTTCCGCGAGGCCCGCCTCGGCCTGCCAGAGCGCCAGCTCGCGCAGGCCCGGCGTATCCACCACCAGGCCGCCGCCCGGCAGCGCCAGCAACGCGCGGTGGGTCGTGATGTGGCGCCCCTCGCCGGCAGCGTCCACCTCCCCGACAGCCTGCCGGGCCTGGCCCAGCCAGCGGTTGACCAGCGTCGACTTGCCCGCGCCGGAGAGGCCCAGCAGGGCCACCGTGCGGTGTCCGTGCAGGAAGGGCTCCAGCTCGGCCAGGCCGTGGCCCGTCCGCGCGCTCACCGGCAGCACCGGCACCCCGGGGGCTGCGCGCGACGCAAGGGCAACGGCGGCATCCAGGTCGGCACACAGATCGGCCTTGGTCAGCACGAGCACTGGCTCCACGCGGCCCTCCGCGGCCAGCACCAGGAACCGTTCGATCCGGCGCGGATTGAATTCAGCATCGAGGGCGTTAACGAGAAAGACGACGTCAACGTTGGCGGCGAGTACCTGAGCCTCGACGGCGGCGCCGCCGGCGGACTTGCGGGAGCCCGAGGCCTGCCGCACCAGCACTGTGCGCCGGGGGAGCACGGCCTGGATGACCGCAGGCGTCAGCGGCGTGCACGGCAGCGCCGCCACCCAATCGCCCACGGCCGGCAGCGCTGCGGGCTCCCGCTTCCGCCGCCGCCGGAGCGTACCTGCCGGAAGTGCCGGATGCTCGCCCCCGGCGCAGACCACGACCAGCCCACCCCGGTGTTCCGCAATGACCCGGGCCGGCTCGATCGCACCCGGTTGCGTCCCGACGCGGGGCGACGGTACATCCGGCCCATAGGCGCTTCGCCACGCCTCCTGCCAGCGCGCGTCCCAGCCGTAGCAGCGGAGGAGTTCCGAAATTTCTGCCATCGCTGCATCCGATGAGGGGGATGGCTCGCCTAGGCCTGCCGGGTACCCTATCGGAAACCGGAGTGAATTGCGCCCGGGCGGGGGGACTCCTCAGCGGAAGTCCGCCGTCACGGCGACATGCAGCCCCACGTCGATCGTGTTGCCGGAGAAGAACGCATCCTGGAGGAAGGCCGCCTCGAACAGCACGCCGTCCGGCAGGCGCCACTTCATGCCGATCGCCATGAGCGACGCGCTCTTGTCCAGGTTTGTCTCCGACCGCCGGGTCACACCCGATTCGCTCACCACCTGGATCACGCCGGCCATCCGCGGAGAAAAGCCGTACTCCAGGTCGAACATCCCAGAGGCCTGCTCCCGCTTGATGTCGGGCTGCGGATCGGGCCGGTTCCGCACGTAGGCCACCGATGCGGTTGCCGAGAGCGCGCCCGCGAGGCGCCCGGCGGTCGAGAGGCCCAGCGCCCAATCGTTGCCCTTGCCCGGCGCCATCCGCGAGCGCCGCTCGAGCGCGGGCAGGCTCAGCGAGGCCTTCGCCGTGAGCGGCAGCCGCGCGGAGGCGCCCAGCAGGCCGTAGCGCAAGGACAGCACCGGGGCACGCTTCCAGAATCCTGCGTCGGCGTCGTCCAGCAGAATGTGCAGCCGCCCATCGCGCCCGACGCGCTCGAAGCGCACCTCCCCCTGCGGGTACACCTGGCGGAAGCCGTTCGGGAGATCGAGTGCGCGGTGGAAGTGCTGGATGGCCGCATCGCTCTGGCCCCCGACCACGTACAGCACCGGCCACTCGACCGCCAGGTCGAGCCGGGGCGTGGGCGCGTAGCGCAGGAATGGCGTGGCGCGCACCACTTCCCCATCGAACCGGTAGTCGGGCCAGTCCAGCGCCCAGACGTTGACCCAGGTCGCGGCGAACGCGGCCGTGAAGGTGCCCTCTGCCGCGAGCCAGGGCCCCTCGTGCAGATAGGCGAGCCGGAACTGCTGGAAGGGCGCCAGCGCGGGGATGCGGAAGGGCCCCCAGCCCGGCGGGGCCGGCACCGCCGGCCCGTCGGGTGCGGCGGCGGGCGGCTCCCCCTCGGCCGGGGCCGCCGCCGCGGGGCCGGCGAGCAGGTTCAGCAGCAGCAGGAAGCTCGCCCACCGGCGGATCGCCTTCCGTGGCCCGGCAAGACCCATGCGGTGTCCCGAAGGCAATAGCGGCGAGTTGAAGGGTCGCGATGGTTTCGGGTGGCGCCGGGCTCGCGATCGATCGCGGTGCCGGCGCCGGGCGCTCATGAGGCCGAGCAGAACAACTCCAGGAACGTCACCCTGCCGTCTCCCGCCGTGGCGGCATTGGGCGCCAGCTTGGGGATGTTCTCGAACTCGGCTGCGAACGCGGAATACGCGCTCTGGGTGCCGGAGGGGTTGGGGTCCTTGATCAGCGGGGTCGCCTGCGAGACATCGAACGCCGTCAGGCCGGCGGTCTTCGGATAGAGGAACTTGAACCCGATCGGCGTCGGGTTGAAGATGAACAGCGTCGGGTCCAGATTTCCCGGCAACGTGAACCCTGGGATGGTCACGGTGAGCGAGGGCACGACGTTGTAGCCGGAAAAGTCGGTCACGCCAGCGGCGGGGTTGGCCGTGGTGCCGGCGGCGGCGGCGTAGATGCTGTACATCAAGTTCATCAGCTCGGCGGCCTCGGGCGCCGGGGAGGGTTGTGTGCTCAGGCAGTCGGCGCCGTTGTCGAGCTTGTTCCGCCAGAAGTCGAGGTTGTCCTGCAACGCCGAGGAGGTTCCGGTCGAACCCGTCTCCACCGCGATGACGGCATTGGCCCGATCGAGCAGATTCAGGAACTCGAACATCCCGATCGGGAACTGGGTGCCGCCCTGGTTGAGGAACTCTTCCATCGCTTGTGTCTTCACCGGATCCAGCGTGAACGGTAGAGCGAAGGCGGCGAGCTGGACCGCCAGGCTCACCGGACTGGCCCCGCTCAATCCGCTGATCGAGGCGGCGCCGTCGGTCACCGGTGCCGACGTATCGATCTTGCCGGAGCCGTCGACATCGATGTAGGCGAGCCGGGTGCCGGGGATGTTGTCGTCGTCGCAGAGCAGCGTCGTCGGCAGCAGTGCGTCGGTGCAGATCAGCGTGTACGAGCTGCCCCCCGCCACGAGGGAGAGGTACGTATCCGCGTTGACGGCAATCGTGGGCTCGGTGGGCGCAAGAGTGGCGAGCCCCGTGGCGGCCAGCACCTCACAGGCGGAGAACACGCCGTTCAACGGCAGGTCGTCCGTGCACGTCGTGTTGTCCATAAAATCCTCAGTGGCCACGGCCATTGCCAGCAGCGAAGCCACGATCAGCGCCCCCGCATCCGTGCCGCTGACGGGGTTGCGCACCGCCTGCACCGCCTGCTCGAGGTAGCCGCGCTTTTCGGCGATATTGGCCGGGGTCAGGCCGAGCAGCCCCACGATGTCGCCGGTACTGGTCAGGTTGACGAGCTTAGTCATCTCGAACCCGGCCAGCCCCATGTATGCGGAGGCACGGTCCGTGGGGTTATCGCACGAGTCGAGCACCGTAGCGTACCGGCGCTCGCCCAGGAGCTGCTGGCAATCGTACTTCTCCCTGGGCTCGGTGCAGCCGAGCAGCGCCGCGAGCGCCAGGGCGGCCAGCCACCAGGGTGCGCGGGAGAGGTTCAAGCAGGCGGCTCCGGGATGGGTGGCTGACGGCGGACGCGAAGGGGCGGGGGCGGAGCGCGCGGCCTCAGGGGGTGCCGGGGACTGTACCCGCCGCTGGGCCCGCCGCCACGCGCAGGCGGGCGGCCTCGGCCATCAGGTTCTGGACGCGCTCGACCATGCGCTCCGGATGCTCGACCAGCCCCTCGATCAGCAGGCAGTTCTCGAACACTTGCTCCGCCAGCATCCGCAGCAGGGCGTCGCCCCGGTCGGCCGCCACCATCCGCGCCAGATCCTGCACCAGCGGGTGGGCCGGGTTGAGCTCGAGGATCTTGGGGGCGCTGGGGAAGTCCTTGTGCAGCGCCCGCATCATCTTTTCGAGGTTGTGCGAGATGCCATCCGGGCTGGCCAGGCAGGCCGGGCTTTCCACCAGCCGCTGCGAGGCGACGACGTTGGCCACGCGCGCGCCGAGGGTCTCGCGGAAGTACGCCAGCACCGGCTCCAGCTCCTGCTCGGGCAGCGCCCCGCTTTCGGCGGGGGCCGCCGGAGTGGCCTTGAAGGCTTCCAGCTCCGCCCGGTCCGCGCTGGCGAAGGGCTTGCCCTCGAACTCGCGCAGGTGGGCCATCGCGAAGTCGTCCACGTGGTCGGTGAGGTAGAGCACCTCGAGGCCGTGCTTGCGGAAGAACTCCAGGTGCGGGTTGCGCTCGATGGCCTCCCGGGAGGGACCCGACAGATAGAGGATCTCCTGCTGACCTTCGCGCATGCGCGCGACGTAGTCCTTCAGGGTGACCAGCTCGTCGGCGCCGGCGCAGCCGGAGGAATTGAACCGCACCAGCTCCAGCAGGCGCTCCCGGTTGGGCTCGTCGCTGGTGATCCCCTCCTTGAGCACGCGGCCGTACTGGCTCCAGAATTCCCCGTAGCGCTTGCCGTCCGCGTCCGCGAGCGCCTTGAGCTCGCGCAGCACGCGTCCCGTCAGGCTCGTGCGCAGCTTTTCCAGCAGCGGGTTCTTCTGCACCAGCTCCCGCGAGACGTTGAGGGGCAGATCCTCCGTATCCACCACGCCGCGCAGGAAGCGCAGATAGAGCGGCAACAGCTCCTGGCAATCCTCCTGGATGAACACCTTGTGCGCATAGAGGTGCAGGCCGAAGCCCGTGGGACTGTAGAGCACCTCGTTGGTCAGGTGGCTGGGGATGAACAGCACGGCGCGGTACTGCACCGGCGCATCGATGGTGAGGTGCAGGTGGTGGAGCGGCTCCTCCGTGCCGTGGGTGAGGAACTTGTAGAATTCGCGGTACTGCTCGGCGCTCACCTCCGCCTTGCCCTGGCTCCAGATCGCGTCCTGCACGTTGACCCGCCGCCCCTCGAGCCGGATGGGATGGGCGATGAAGTTCGAGTACTTCTTGACGATCGTCTCCAGCCGCAGGGGGTTGCGGAACTCCTCCGCATCCTCCTTGAGCTCGACCCGGATCGCGGTGCCCCGCCGCTGGCGCTGCGAAGGCAGCAGGGTGAATTCGCCCGCGCCCTCGGAGCTCCACTGCCACGCGCCCTGGGCGGGGTCGGCCGGGCAGGAATCCACCACCACGCGCCGCGCGACCATGAACACGGCGTAGAACCCCACGCCAAACTGGCCGATCAGCTCCGCGCGGCGGCCGGCGTCGGCCGCGGAGAGCTGCTGCACGAACTCCAGCGTGCCGGAGCGGGCGATGGTGCCCAGGTTGGCGATCAGATCCTCGCGCGACATGCCGATGCCGGTGTCGCGGATGGTGATGGCCTTGCCCGGCCCGTCGACCTCGATCGCGATTTCGAGCGCCGCGTCCTTGTCGCGCACCTCGGGCTGGGTGTGCATGAGGTAGCGCAGCCGGTTGAGCGCGTCGGAGGCGTTGGAGATCAGCTCGCGCAGGAAGATCTCCCGCTCCGAGTAGAGCGAATGGATGATGATCCGCAGCAGTTGCTGCATCTCCGCCTGAAAGCGGTGCACTTCGCCCGTCGCAGGCGATGCCGCCGCATCTTTCGGGCGCTCGGAACTCGACTCGGTCATGTCCGCTCGCTGTGGGCAAATTCGCGTGTGACGCGACCCCTGGGAGCCGCCCCTGCGGCGCACGATGCGCCGCTTCGCGGGCGGAGGTGAAACTCGCGTCAAATCATAGGGTTAATGATTCCATAGCGGGCGAGGCCGGGTCAAGCCGGGGGCGGATCGGCTGGGGTGCGGCTCGGCCGGGGTCGCGCGCGGGCGGGCGACCCGGACGAACCGTGGGTCAGTTTGAAATGGGACGCCCGCCTTGGCGGCCTCACCCCCCGCCGCTGGCGCGGCTGCCCCCTCTCCTGGTGGAGAGGGAGGGAGCCCCGCACCGGCCACCCGCGCGGGATGCAATCACCCCTCCCCCACTTGGCGGGGAGGGGCAGGGGTGGGGACGCCGCGCCAGCGGCGGGGATGAGGCCGCCGGGCGAATTGGGTTTCCATTTTGAATCCGTCTGTTACCATCAAGGAAGCCCCATGAATGTACCGAGTCGAGACACGTGGGTCCGTTCGGGGCCGCGTGAGTTCGGTACCCCGGAAGCGGAGGCGACGATGCCGCGAACGAATCCAGCACCCCCCGCCCCGGGCGGCGGGTTGCTCCAGCCGACCGACCGGTTGCGCGCACGCGGCGGCTCCGGCCAGGAACGCCTGCGCTTCACCGAGTACCTGGCGGCCAAGCAGCTCAAGCTCACCCGCCAGCGCGCGGCGGTGCTCAACGCCGTGTTCAGCGACGGCGGCCACTTCGAGGCCGAGGCGATCGTGCAGCGGCTCAAGGCGGATCGCGCCCGCGTCTCCCGGGCCACCGTCTACCGCACGCTCGAGCTGCTGAAGGAGTGCCAGCTCGTGGAAAAGCACGACTTCGGTGCGCCGCAATCCTTCTACGAGCACGTCCAGCCGGGCCAGCACCACGACCATCTGATCTGCGAGCGCTGCGCCAACGTGATGGAGTTCCACAACGAACGGCTGGAGCACCTGCAGTCGGTCATCTGCCGCAACTTCGATTTCCAGGAAACCCACCACTCGCTACGCATCTTCGGCATCTGCAGCAAGTGCCGCCAGGCCGCCAACTGAGGACGCGCGGCCTCACCCCCTGCCCCCTCTCCATTTCATGGAGAGGGGCGATCCCTCCCGGACATGCGAACCGGCCCGACAGATCGCCGCCGTCTCCCCTCTCCATCACCGATGGAGAGGGGCCGGGGGTGAGGCCCGTGGGCG
>JACQKK010000165.1 GCA_016204605.1 Candidatus Lambdaproteobacteria bacterium | reverse complement strand
GCATAGTCGAAGTTGGAGAAGAGCGCCAGCCGGTAGCGCCGCCGCAACCGCTCCAGCAGCGCCCCATGGGCGGCGGGGAACTCGAAGCTGCCCGTCACGGCGGCGATGTGCAGCGCGTGCAGCCGCTCCACCAGCGCCGGGTCGAGCGGCGGCAGCCCCAGCAGCTCCGCCATGCGCACCACCCGCCGCAAGGGCGAGACCTCGCGCAGCTCGGCGCCCCGCTGGTCGCGCACCCAGGCGCCGGCCTCGCCATGCGCCCGGTACACCTGGGCCAGGGTGATGCCGGGCGCCAGCTCCGCCAGCAGCGGATAGAGCAGCCCCGCGGTCGTGACCACGTCCTGGCCCGCAATCCGCGCGACGGGCGCCCCCCCGGGCTTCTGCACGAAGAGTGTGTTAAAACAATCGAGGAGGATCAGTCGGTATTTGCCGCTCATCATGCTGGCCATCAGCCATCCAGTCGCATCGGCTGCGCGGCGCCGGGCGGAGGCCGCGCACACGCCGGGGAGAATGCCCCTCATCATGAACGCTCGCGCTCGCCCGAGCAACGTCCCACCCCAGGGCGCGCTGCGAGCCGCCCGGCTCGCAGCGCGGCGCGCGCCCCGCCCCTGGTGGCCCGGCCGGCTCCGGGCCGCCGGCGCCATGATCGCCCTGGCGGCCGCGCTCGCGCTGGCGGGCTGCGGCTACGAGCAGAACCGGCCCCGCCTGCCCGGCAAGGCGGAGCGCCTCACGATCGGCCTCGTGCAGAACCGCACCTACACGGGCGAGCTCGACGTCCGGCTGCGGGAGGAGATCCGCAAACGCCTGCTGCTGAACGACGCGGTGGTGCTCACCTCGCCCGAGCAGAGCGAGCTGACGCTGGAGCTGGATCTCAACCGGCTGGACATTACGCGCACCCGTGACCTCTCGAACACCAACGTCTCCGGCCTGACCTTCGCGCTCACCGGCCGCATGGTCGTCGTGGCTACGCGCGACCGCACCCGCCGCTACATGAACGAGCCTATCGCGGTAACCACCAGCCTCAGCTTCGACCGCCCGGTGATCGAAACGCCCTCGGTGCGGGACGAGGGCATCAGCGACCTCTTGCGGGCGTTCGCCCGGGAGGTCGAGTTGCGGCTGCTCTGGTAGCCCGAGGGCTCGTGAGGGGCGCTCATACTATTTTGCGTTCACAATGAGCTTGATGATCCGCGTCCCTGAGGAGCGCGGAGCAGAGCGGAGCGCGTCTCGAAGGGCGCGGCGAAGGCCGTGGCCTTCGAGACGCCCTGCTCCGCAGGGCTCCTCAGGCACACGGCTATTGGTTCAACTTTGAACACATTTTGGTATCACCCGTGCGGCTTCGCTCCGCCCGGCGGGCGCCGCTTCCAGCGCCGGTGGTGCCAGGCCCACTGCTCGGGGTGGGTACGGACGGCCGCCTCGATGGCGCGGCTGAAGACCTGCGTGCAGGCGAGCGTGGCGTCCGCGTCGTTCCCGGCCCGTGGCGGCAGGGACAGCGGCTCGAAGCGGAACAGGTGGGTGCCGTCCGGGCGGCGCACGCCGAAGGCGGTGACCACCGGCACGTCGTGCTTCAGGGCCAGCGCGGCGGCCACGCGCGGTGTGTGCGCGGGGATGCCGAAGAAATCGACGAACACGCCCTGGCCCTCGATATCCTGGTCGATCGCGAAGATGAGCGCCTCGCCCCGCTTGAGGCTGCTCAGCATCTGCCGGGGCGATGCGGGCGACCCGCGCTCGATCAGCCCCAGGAAGGCCGAGGTGCGCCGGCGCTGCATCAGCGCGTGGATGCGCCGGTTGACCATGGTGCGCACCATGGCTTGGGCGGGGATGCGCAGCCGCTCGAACACGGCGCTCAGCAGCTCCCAGTTCCCCATGTGGCCCGTGAGCACGATCACCCCCCGCCCCCGGCCATGGGCCGCCCGCAGCGCCTGCGCGTTCTCCAGCAGCACCCAGCGCCCGGCCTCGCGCCGGATGCGCGGCAGGGCCAGCGCCTCCCAGAGCGTCATCCCCAGGTGGCCGAAGCAGGCGCGCACGATCCGCTCGCGCTCCGCGGCGCCGCCCGCGCCCGCGCAGCGCTCGGGCAGCGCCATGGCGAGCTGGTAGCGCATCACGGCCCGGTGGTCCCGCGCCAGCCGGTAGCCGAGCGCCCCCGTCCAGCGGCCGCACCGCTGCGCCAGGGGCACCGGGATCAGGGCCGTCAGGGCCAGCATCGCCCGCGCCAGGCCATACTCGAGGGCGTGGCGCAACGGCTGCCAGCGCTTCGAGCGGCGCCGCACCATTCCCGTGTAGTCGGGCCCGCTGTAGTCGGGGCCCTCGGGGTCGAGGCCCGCGGAGTCGGGTGCGACGGTGGGTCGGGCCATGGGAGGGTCAGTCTCGGTCATGGGACGGCGGGATCGAAGGCCCTGCTTCGGCGCCCGCCGGGCGTTGCCAGAGGAGGAAGAACTCGCGGTTGCCGCTCTTCTTGCCCGGGAGCGGCGAGGCCACGCGGCCGAGCAGCCGCAGCCCGAGCCCCTCGCCGATGCGGGCCACCTCCGCCAGCACGGCGGCGTGCACCGCGGGGTCGGTGACCCGGCCGCCACGGCGCACATGCTCGCGGCCCGCCTCGAACTGCGGCTTGAGCAGGGCCAGCACGCGCCCGCCGGGGGCGAGGAACCGCACGGCATCCTGGAGCACGTTCCTCAGGCCGATGAACGAGACGTCCACCACCACCAGCTCCACGGGCGCCTCCAGCGCCTCCGCGGGCAGATGGCGGATGTTGGTGCGCTCCAGCACGACCACGCGGCGGTCGTTGCGCAGCTCCCAGGCGAGCTGGCCGTAGCCCACGTCCACCGCGACTACGCGCCGGGCGCCGCGCAGCAGCAGGCAGTGGGTGAAGCCGCCGGTCGAGGCGCCGATATCGAGCGCGGTCAGGCCGGCCGGATCGAGCGCGAACGCCCGCAGCGCCGCCTCCAGCTTCACGCCGCCCCGGCTGACGTAGGGATGGTCGGCGCCCGTCACCTCCAGCTTGGCCTCGGGCCTGACGCGCGCCCCGGCCTTGGCGGCGGGCTGGCCATCCACGCGCACCTTGCCCGCCATGATCAGGGCCTGGGCTTTCTCGCGGGTGGGGGCCAGCCCCGCCTCCACCAGCCGCTTGTCGAGGCGATCGGACATGGAGCGTGGCGTTCAGAGGGAGCCGCGCGGGCCACCTCTCCCGTGGAATCGGCGCGCGGCGCCGCACTCGCCCGCGTGAGGCCAGGCGCTAGCTGATGAGCCCGCGGATGTCGTTGTAAGTGACGACGAGGATCAGCAGCAGAATCAGGGCGAGGCCGATCATCTGGGCACGCTCGCGGAAGCGGGCCGTGAGGGGGCCGCCCTTCAGGAGCTCGATGCCCAGCAGGAAGATGTGGCCGCCATCGAGCGCGGGAATCGGCAGCAGGTTGAAGATGCCGAGCTGGAGGCTGATCACCGCCATCAGGAAGGCGATCTCCGAGCCGCCCGTGCGGGCCGCCTCGCCGATGACCGCGCCGATCTTGACCGGCCCGCCCAGCGCATCGAGCGAGCCGCGCCCGGTAAGGAGCTGGCCCAGGAAGTAGAAGGTGCCTCGCGTGATCTCCCACAGCCGCGCCGATCCCAGGGCGATGGCTTGGAGCGGGGGATGGCGCTCGAGGGCCGTGCCGGGCGAGATGCCGATCAGCCAGTTTTCACCCTCGCCGCTGCGGCGGGGTTGCACCTGCACCGCCAGCTTCTCGCGCCCGCGCCCGATCTCGACGGCGAGGCGCTTGCCGGCGGCACGCTGCACTTGCTGCGAGATCTGGTCCCAGCGTGCGATGGCCACACCGTCGATGGCGAGGATGCGGTCGCCGGCCTGCATGCCCGCCTCGCGGGCGGCCGACCCGGGCGAGACCATTCCCACCATGGGCTCGATCAGCGGCCGCCAGCCGAGCGCCTTGTTCTGGGCCACCGCGGCCTGATCGAGCCGCAGCGCTTCGGTCTTTCCGGCGCGCTCGACGGTGACGGCAATGGGCCCCCTGGCGAGCGAAGCCTTGGCGAGCGCCTCGTAGACGTCGTTCCAGGTGGCCACGGGCGTCCCGGCGACCCGCAGCAGGCGGTCGCCCTCGCGGAAGCCGGCGAGCGCGGCGGGCGTCTCCGCCTGCACCGAGGCGATCACGGGGGCCGAGGTGCGGTAGGCGGGCGATTCCACGCCGAACATGAACACCGCCGATATCACCAGCAGCGCCAGCACCAGGTTGGCCACCGGCCCCGCCGCCAGGATGTAGAAGCGCTGAAGCACGCTCTTGGAGGCGTAGTTGCGGGGGTCGTCCGGGTTCTCGTCGATGATGTTCTGGCCTTCCAGGCGCACGTAGCCGCCCAGGGGGATGCTCGAGACCAGATACTCCGTCTCGCCCACCTTCCTGCCGAACAGCTTGGGCGGGAAACCGATGGAGAACTGGAGCACCCGCACGCCCACATGGCGGGCGGCCAGGTAATGGCCCAACTCGTGGAAGAACACCAGAATGCTCAGCACCACGACGAACGAGATGACGGTCACGATCATGACGTGCTTATCCGCTCCAGGAAGGATTGCGCCGCCTCACGTCCCCAGCCGTCGGCGGCGAGGGCATCCTCGACCGTGCGCACCCGCGCGAGGAAAGCCGGCGCCTCGGGCCGTTCCAGCGTGCGCTCGAGCAGGCCCATCACCCTCGTGAGGATACCGGCAATCTCGGTGAAAGGAAAATCGCGGGCCAGGTAGGCGGCCACGACCGCCTCGTTCGCGCCGTTGAGCACCGCCGGGGCGCCGCCACCGCGCCGGAGGGCTCCCAGGGCCAGGAACAGGCAGGGGTACTTTTCCTCGGCCACCTCCTGGAAATCGAGCCGCCCCACGGCGACCAGGTCCAGGCGGGGCAGCTCCAGGGGCAGCCGGTCGGGGTAGGCGAGGCAGTAGGAGATCGGCGTGCGCATGTCGGGCAGACCGAGCTGGGCGATCACCGAGCCGTCCACGAACTCGACCAGGGAATGCACGATGCTCTGGCGGTGGATCACCACCCGGATGCGCCCGGGATCGAGCCCGAACAGCCAGTGCGCCTCGATCACCTCCAGCCCCTTGTTGAGCATGGTGGCCGAATCGATGGTGATCTTCGGCCCCAT
>JACQKK010000024.1 GCA_016204605.1 Candidatus Lambdaproteobacteria bacterium | reverse complement strand
GCGGCCCGGCCCTGGCTGCGGTCGATGGTGAAGTCGCGGCCGCTGTGGTTGATGTCGGGCGGCAGCACGGGCACGCCCATGTCGTGGCAGTCGGCGATGAAGCTCACCACCTTATCGGTGTTGTCCATGTCGCTGCTCAGCAGCGCGCACATGAACTCGACCGGATGGTGGGCCTTGAGCCAGGCCGTCTGGTAGGCCACCAGGCCGTAGGCCGCCGAGTGGGACTTGTTGAAGCCGTAGCCCGAGAAGTAGTCGATCAGGTCGAAGATGCGGTTGGCCTTCTCCTCCGCGATGCCGCGGGCGCGGCAGCCTTGCACGAACAGGTCGCGCTGCTTGGCCAGCTCCTCCGCGATCTTCTTGCCGATGGCGCGCCGGAGCAGGTCGGACTGGCCCAGGGTGAAACCGGCCAGCACCTGCACGGCCTGGATCACCTGCTCCTGGTACACCATCACCCCGTACGTCTCGCGCAGCACGGGCTCCAGCAGCGGATGGGGATACTCCACCTCCTGCAACCTGTTCTTGCAGCGCACGTACTGCTCGGCCATGCCCGAGCCGAGCGGTCCCGGCCGGTAGAGGGCGAGCACGGCCACGATATCCTCGAAGGTGCCCGGCTTCATGTCCATCAGCAGCCGGCGCATGCCGCCCGATTCGAGCTGGAACACCCCCGTCGTGTCGCCGCGGCAAAGCAGGGCGTAGGTGGCCGGGTCGTCGAGCGGCAGCGCGTCGATATCGAGCAGGGGCTCGCCGGCGGCTTTCGCCCCGTTGACGAGCTCGACCGCCTTCTGGATGATGGTCAGGTTGAGCAGCCCCAGGAAGTCGAACTTGACGGCGCCCTGGTCCTCGGCCCACTTCATCGCGTATTGCGACTGGATGGCCTCAGGCTTGGCCTCGCCCTCGGCCCGGCCCTTCGCCGGGGTGCAGACGGGCATCACGTCCATGATCGGGGCGTCCATGATGATCACCCCGGCGGCGTGGGTGGAGAGGTTGCTGTTCAGCCCCTCCAGCGCCTTGCCGTACCGGATCAGCTTGCGCTCGTTCTCCTCGCCCTCGCGCTCGAGGCGGGCCAGCTCGGGTTCCAGCCCGATCGCCTCCTCGAGCTTGATGTGCAGCTTGTTCGGGATGAGCTTGGCGATCTTGTCGGCGGCGCTGAACGGGAAATCGAGCACGCGCGCCACGCCGCGCAGGGCGGCCTTGGCGCCCAGCGTGCCGAAGGTCGAGATCTGGCCCACCTTGTCGGCGCCGTACTTGTCGCGCACGTAGTCGATCACCCGCTCGCGCCCGTCCACGTCGAAGTCGATGTCGAAATCGGGCAGGCTCACCCGCTCGGGGTTGAGGAAGCGCTCGAACAAGAGCCCGTGGCGCAGCGGATCGAGGTCGGTGATGCGCAGGGCATACGCCACCAGCGAGCCCGCGCCCGAACCGCGCCCGGGGCCCACCCGCACGCCGTGGGTCTTGGCCCAGTTGATGAAGTCGGCGACGATCAGGAAGTAGCCGGGGTAGTTCATCTGGTTGATCACCCCCAGCTCATACTCGAGCCGGGCGTGGTAGGGCGTGCGGAAGGCCTCCTGCCCCTCCGGCGCGATCCCGTACAGGGGCTCGATCTGCGCGAAGCGCTGGGCCAGGCCCAGCCGGCTCTGCTCGATGAACCAGCCCTGCTCGTCGTAGGGCTTGGGAATCTCGTACTGCGGCAGGTACATGCGCGGCGTGTCGAGGCTCAGCGTGCAGCGTTCGGCGATGGCCGCGGCGTTGGCGAAGGTCTCGGGTGGATAGGCGGCCAGCGTCGCGGCCATCTCCTCCGGCGACTTGAGGTAGAGCTGCCGATCGACAAACGGCTCCACGTCGGGGTCGGTGACCTTCTTCTGCCGGCCCATCAATTGCAGGATATAGTGCGGGTAGGCCTCGTCCGGTCGCAGGTGGTGGCAGTCGTTGGTGCCCGCCAGCGGGATGGCCAGCTCAACCGCGAGCGCCAGCAGGTGCCGGTTGGCCTCGCGCTCCTCCGCCTGGCCGTGATCCTGAATCTCGATGTAGAAGCGCCCGTCGAACACGTCGCGATACCAGCGGGCCGCCTCGCGGGCGCCCTCGAGCCCCTGGTGCTTGAGCGGCCGGTTGACCACGCCGTTTAGGCAGGCCGAGAGCGCGATCAGCCCCCGCTGGTGGCGCTCGATCAGCTCGCGGTCGATGCGCGGGAAGCCGTAGTGCTTGCCCTCGAGGTAGGCCAGGCTGGAGAGCCGGATCAGGTTCCTGTAGCCCTCGGCGTCCGCGCACAGCAGGATCAGGTGGGCCGCGTTGGGGCCGGGCCGCTCGTAGCTGCGCCTGGTGCGCCCGCCCTCGGCGACGTAGGCCTCCATGCCGATGATCGGCTTGAGCCCCGCCTTCCTGAGCGTGCTGTAGAACTCGACGGCGCCGAACAGGTTGCCGTGATCCGTCACGGCGCAGGCCTCCATCCCGGCCCCTTTCAGCGCGGCGGGCAGCTCGGCGATGCGGATCGCGCCATCCAGCAGCGAATACTGCGTGTGCAGGTGCAGGTGGGTGAAGCGCAGGCTCATGGGGCGGGCATCTCTCGGTCGCGCATCCTGCGCGTGTTCGTCACGCGCGTGCGGCATCCCTGCCGCCAGGGCACGAGCGGTCGCCCGGGCCGATGCGATTGCGACGAGGCTACCAGAATCGGAGGGGGTGCGGAAGCGGAGAGCGGCGCGGCGCAGGGCCAGGGCCACGGTGGGTCCGGCCCTGCGCACCGGCCTGCCGGAGCCTCCGGACGGCGCTTGCAGCGGTCTCGCACTGGACTCAGTGTGCCGCGCCCGCGTTCCCGAAGACGCGGAACTCACGGGCGTGCTCATCGAGGTCGATCATGACGATCCGGCCTGCGCGGATCGCGATCTCGCCCTCGAAGCGGTAGCGGACGGCGCGGCTGGTGGCCTCGCGGGTCGCCTGCGCCACCCCGCCGCTACCGCCGCCGGCCTCTCCCGCGGCGGCGGGAGCCCCAGCGGCCTGCCCATCGGTCTGCACAGTCCCGGCGCCCGGATCGAAGTGCACGCGCACGCGGTACCGGCCGGGGGAGAGCGGGAAGTCCTCCTGCACGTACAGGGGCCGGTCGCCGCGGATGCCGGCCGGGCGCACGGCCTCGTCCACCGTGTTCACGTCGTCCACCCAGGCCCGCAGCCGGTAGGGGAGCAGGTGCTGCTCGCAGACCTGGCCCTGGCCCTGGCGCATGTGCGGGGGCACCTTCTGCAGCTCTGCGGCGGTGTAGTCGCGACAGACGCGCACCCGCTCGCCCACCATGCGCCACGCCAGCCGCAGCAGCCCCCGCTCCGCGTCGCTGCCCTGGGGGAAGCGCCCGAACACGGCCAGCAGAGCGAGCAGCAGCGCGGCCATCAGCGCCCGCAGCGCCCAGAGGAGCGCCGAGCGTGCGGGTCGGGGGGACTGGGCCGGCGATCGGCCCTGGGTGGGCTCAACCATGGCTCGCCTGCGGCAGCTCGCACTCTGGCGCCGACTCGAGGTGGCCCTGGTCGGTGGGCGGCTCGGCGCGGCCCAGCAGCTCGGCGCGAAACGCCTTGAGCGCGGCGAGGCCCTCGGCGAGCTCCCCGCCGCCGAGCGCAGCCAGGCGCACGCGGCTCTTGTCCACCCGCGGCTGCAGCTCGGCCTCCCGCTCCTCGTAGAGCCGGGCCTGGATCCAGGCGGAGCCTTCGCGGTACTGGCCGTGCCGGTGCGGGCACCCCACGATGAAGACCCCCGCCACCCCCCGGCGCAGCAGGTACTCCACCGCGGAGGTATGGAAGGCGGCCGCGCAGTGCAGCGGGTAGCCGTGCACGCCCTCGGGCAGCGCCTCCAGCAGCGCGGGTCCCAGCCCCTGCATGCAGGCGAGCGCCACCACGTCGGTGGGCTTGGGTTGGGTTTCGCGATGGAACGCCTGCACCTGCAGCAGATGGTCGCGCCCGGTGCGCCCCGGCGGGCCGATCACCATCGGTGCGCACGAGCCCGCGCAGATGCCGCAGCTCACGCAGAGGGCCGGGTTCACCCGGGCCACGACCGGGGTGGCGGTGTTTTCCGGCGGCGCCGGCACCATGTTGATCGCCTCGTAGGGGCAATCCTTGTAGCATTGGGTGCAGCCCGTGCAGAGCAGCTCGTCCGCCACTGCCGGCAGCGCCTGCCTTCGCCCGGAGGGCCGCCACCACCACGGCACCGAGAGCGCCAGCGCGCCGAGGGCCAGCCAGGCCAGCAGGGTCACGCCGGGCGTGGCGTTGCGCCCGAGCGCGAGCCAGAACGCGAAGAACCAGTCGATATCGATGCGGCCCGGCAAGGCCAGCGCGTCGGCGCGCGCCGACATCCCCACCGGCCAGGCCAGCCCCAGTGCCAGGAGCAGCCCGGCCGCCCACAGCGTCAACCGCCGCGGCGGCAACAGCACGGGCCGCGCCACCCGGACCGTGTGCAGCCAGAGGAACGCGATGACCAGGAACGGGAACACCAGGTGCAGCATCAGGTTCAGGAAGAAGAACGAGGCGGGGACACCCTCCGGGCTGATGAAGCTGCGCGTGATGGGCTCCGAGAAGATCGGCAGCGAGTCCAGCAGCCGCGCCCCTTCGACGGCGATGACCTGCCCCTGCACGTCCCAGACCAGCACCAGCCCCGTCCACGCGCTCAGCAGGACGACGCCCAGCATCAGCACGCCGGTGATCCAGGCCAGGGCGCGCGGGCCCCAGGTGCGCCCCTCGAGCAGCATCCGCAGCGCGTGCACGGCCGTGGCCACCATCATCGCATCGCCGGCATAGCTGTGCAGGGCGCGCACCCAGCGCCCCACCCAGGGGTCGGCCTCCAGCGCGGCCACCGACTCGTAGGGCGTGCGCACCTTGTAGAAGATCAGCAGGTACAGTCCCGTTGCCGCAAGGATGCCCAGGAACACCAGCGCCAGGCTGCCGGTCTGGTACAGCGGGTTGCAGCGGGAGGTGTATAGGCGGTTCAACAGCCGATCCACGGGCAGGATCAGCCAGTCCAGCGCCGCGGCCGCGCGAGGTCGCGTCTCGAAAAAAGGGGAGCGGGTGCGAACGGGTTCGGTCATGTGCAGCCCTGCAGGTGATGGCGGGACGTCGCCCCTCGCGCGAAGCGTCGGCAGCGTTCAAGGCTAGCACCCAGGGTGGTGAATCGCCATGATGTCGGTCATGGTTCCGCTTCTGCGCCGGATGTGCGAGCACGTTGGAGCAGATGGGATCGCCGCGGCGATCCCTCCGCCTGCGCGCGGCGGCCGGAGGGGCCGAACGGGCGCAGCGCGGGGCAAGCATCGACTTCGAGGCGAGGGGCCAAACCATGAGCAGCGGCACCAGCGGCAGCGGCAGGGAGCAGATGCTCTACGTGTCCTGTGCCAGGAGCAAACATATCGCCATCCTGCGGCGCTCGGCCTCCGGCGCCCTGCGCGAGGTGGAGCGGATTGCGGTCGCGGGTGACAATTCAAGCTCCCCCACCAGCTTTCCGATCGGCTTCTCGCGGGAGCGGCGCTTTCTCTATGCGGCCCTGCGCGGGGCGCCTTTCCCCGCCTACAGCTACGCCATCGATGCCGGGAGCGGCGCGCTGACGCTCCAGGGGCGGGTCGAGCTGCCGGAGCGGGCGGCCGATCTCACGCCCGAGCCCTCGGGCCGCTACCTGCTCGTCGCCTCCTACCAGGGCAACCTCGTCGCGGCGATCCCGCTCGATCAGGGCCGCGTGGGCGCCCCGGCCGCCGCGATCCTGCCGGGGCTCAGCAAGGCGCACTCCGTGCGCTTCGATCCGGCGGGGCGATTCGCGTACGTGGGCGCGGTCGGGGATGACCAGATCGTGCAACTGCGCTTCGACCCGGAACGGCCCGCACTGACGCTGGTCGGCCGGTTCCGGGCGCAGGCGGGCGCGGGGCCGCGCCATACCGTCACCGACCGCGAGGGGCGCCGCCTCTACGTGGTCAACGAGCAGAACGGCTCCGTAGGCGCCTACGCCATCGACCCGGCCACGGGCGCCCTGGCCGAGCTGCACACGCTGCCGATGGTGCCGCCGGACCCCGTGAATCGGCCCATGGCGGCGGATATCCACCTCACCCCGGACGGGCGGTATCTCTATGCCAGCGTGCGGCGCGAAAGCCTCATCGCCGCGTTCGCCATCGACCCCGGTTCGGGCCGGCCGACCCTCGTGCAGACGGTGGAGACGGAGCCCATTCCGCGCGGGTTCGTCATCTCGGCGGACGGCACCCAGTTGATCGCCGCCGGCCAGCTCTCCGACAAGCTGGCCGTGTTTTCCATCGCTGCGGGCTCCGGGCGGCTCACGCGCAGCGGCACGGTGCCGGTGGCGGGCGGGCCGAGCTGGATCGAGTTCCTGTAGCCGCGCCGAATTGCTGTGGCCACGCGGGGGCGCGGTCGGGCCTTGTCCTCGCTCCGGCATTCACGATATAGACCTCCCGATCGCTCCCACCGTTCACCCCGAAGTCGGCAGCAACCTGCTTCCGCAGCACCCACCAGCGAAAGGCAGCATCCATGACTGACACATCCGCCCCCCTTGCGGGCATTCGCGTGCTCGACCTCTCCCGCGTGCTGGCCGGCCCGTATTGCGCCATGCTGCTCTCGCAATTGGGCGCCGACGTGATCAAGGTCGAGGACAAGGCCGGCGACGAGAGCCGCACCTGGCCGCCGCACCGCCAGGACATGGGCGATTCGTTCCTGGCCATGAACCTGAACAAGCGCGGCGTGGTGGTGGACCTGAAGGCCGAAGAGGGCAAGGCCCTCGTCAAGCGCATGGCCACCTCCGCCGACGTGCTGGTCGAGAACTTCAAGACCGGCACCATGGAGCGCTTCGGGCTGGGGTACGACGTGCTCGGCCGGCTCAACCCGCGCCTGGTCTACACCTCGATCTCCGCCTTCGGGCGGCGGGGCCCCCGCGCGAACGACCTGGGCTACGAGGCGCTGATGCAGGCCTACAGCGGCGTGATGGCCATCACCGGCATGCCCGATGGCGAGCCGGTGCGCTGCGGCGTGTCCTTCCTCGACATCAGCACGGGGGTGATGGCGGCGTTCGCCACCGTGACCGCGCTGCTGCAGCGCGAGCGCACCGGCCAGGGCCGGGTGGTGGAGGCCTCGCTGCTGCAATCCTCGCTCGGCCTGATGAGCACGCAGGTGTCGAACTTCTTCCAGCACGGCTCGATCCAGCCCAAGCTGGGGTCGGCCCATCCCTCCATCGTGCCTTACCAGGCCCATGCGACGGCCGATGGCGACGTGTTCATCGCCACCGCCAACCAGAACCTCTGGGAGAAGCTCTGCCAGGCGCTGAAGCGGGAAGATCTGCTGCGCGATCCGCGCTTCAAGGACAACCTGAGCCGCGTCAAGAATCGCGAGGCGTGCCTGACGGAGATCAAGGCCACCCTGCGCCAATGGAAGACGACGCCGCTGATCGAACACCTGATGGCGGGCGGCGTGCCCTGCGCCCGCATCAACAACATCCAGGAGCTGATGGATGACGGACAGGCCCAGCACCTCGGCATCATCGATACGCTCCAGGACGGGGAGTACGGGGCCATGACGGTGGCGGGCCTGCCGTTCAGCCTCTCCGGCTACGAGAACCGCACCCGGCGCCGGGCGCCCAAGCTGGGCGAGCACACCCGCGAGATTCTTGGCGAGCACGGCTACGACCCGGCCCAGATCGACCAATTGCTCAAGCAAGGCGTGGTGGCCGGTGGCTGAGGCTTTGCCGAACGGGGGGCCCTCCCCGGCGCTGTCCCCCGCCCCGGCGCCGCGCTCGCCGCAGGATGCGGCCCGACCTGCACCCCCCTGGCGGCTGTGGGAGGTGTTGGCCGTGCTGGGACTGTTCGCGCTGGTGCAGCTCACGGCGTCGCTGGCCACGGCCGCGCTGCTTCGCCGCTGGAGCGGCGGCGGCGGGGAACCCGATCTGGCGTTCGTGGTGCGCATCGCCCTGCCCGTCGTGCTGGCGTGCTCGCACACGGCCGGCTGGCTCGGCGTGTGGTGGCTCGTCACGCGCCGCCACCGCCAGCCGTTTCTGGCGGCGCTGGGGCTGGCGCCGCGGCCGGAGCCGCGCGCGCTCGTGCGGGCGCTGCTGGCGGGCATGGCGCTGCAGGTGGCCGTGGTGCTGCTGGCCACGCTCGCGCCGCCGCCGCCCGACTTTCGGTCGCCGATCGAGCTCTTTCTCAAGGCCGGCAGCTGGGCGCTGGCGGTGCTGTTCGTCGCGGCGATCCTGCTGGCGCCGCTGCTGGAGGAGGTGCTGTTCCGGGGGCTGCTGCTGCCCACCTTGCGCAAGCGGCTGGCGTTCATCCCGGCCGCGCTCGTGGTGAGCGTGCTGTTCGCGGCGGCCCATACCGCCCAGACCGGCACCTACTGGCCGGCGCTGCTCGGCATCGGGCTCTGCGGCTTCGCGCTGGCCTGGCTGCGGGAACGGAGCCGCACGCTGTGGCCGGCGATCGCCTTTCACGCCGGGTTCAACCTGACGGCGTTCCTGCCGCTGCTGGCGCTGGGCGGCCGCGCGTGAACGCCGGCAATGGTGGGAGTGCCGCCTGGGCGGGGCGCGCGATTCGGCCCTGGCGCCAGGCGGTTGCCGAACCCTGGCGATTCCGATAAGAGGGGCACAGGGACTCGTCGCGAGACGTCCCGTCATATCCCGGTTATGCCGCGAGCCGCGATGGGGGGCATGCGCCGTCCGGTGGCCGGCGGAACCCATAGCAAGGAGGTCGACCTTTGAACATCGTCGTACCGATCAAGTCCGTCATCGACGTGGAGCTCAACATCCGGGTGCAGGAGGGCAAGATCGCCAAGGATGGGATGAGCTACATCATCAGCAAGTGGGACGAGAACGCCATCGAGGCCGCCCTGCAGCTCAAGGAGAAGCACGGCGGCGAGGTCACCGTGGTCTCCGTCGGCCCGGACCGGGCGTCTGAAAGCCTGCGCAAGGCGCTGGCGATGGGCGCCGACAAGGCCGTGCACGTGAACGACCCGGCCGCCGAGGATTCGGACTCGTTCGGCTTCGCGAAGATTCTCGCCAAGGTGGCCCAGCGCGGGCCCTTCGACCTGATCATCACCGGCAAGCAGGCCCAGGATACCGACATGGGCGGCACCGGCCCGATCCTGGCCGAGCTGCTCGGCCTGCCCCAGGTCTACAACGTCATCAAACTCGAATCCGACGAGCCTTCGACCCTCAAGCTGAACCGGCTCGGCCATCAGGGCCAGGAGATGGTCGAGCTCAAGCTGCCCGCGCTGATCGCCGCGAACGACAGTCTCAACGAGCCCCGCCTGGCCTCGCTGCGCGGGATCATGGCGGCCAAGAAGAAACCGCTCGACGTGCTGAAGCTGGCCGACCTGGGCCTCTCCCCGGACGAGGTGGGGGCCAAGGGCGCGCGCGTGCGCACGCTCGAGTTCCAGCCACCCAAGCGTCGCGCCGCCGGCAAGAAGTTCGAAGGCGACGCCGAGGAAGTGACCCGGAAGGTGATGGATCTGCTGGCCAACGAGGCGAAGATTTTCGCGTAACCGCATCTGTCGCGTCGCGTTGGGGCCAGCCCGCCTTAGAGGGCTTGGCCTGCCGCGGGCGGCGAGAGGAGTGTTTTCCGATGAGCAAGATTCTTGTTGTGGCCGATACCAAGGGCAGCGATGTGCGCAAGCCCACGCTGGAGCTGCTCACCAAGACCCGCAAGGCGGGCCTCAGCACCGATGCCGTGGTGATCGGCCAGGGCGTACAGAAGAACGCCGATCTGCTGGCCGGGAACGGCGCGGCCACCGTGTACGTGGCCGACGACGCCGGCCTGGCACAGTTCGCCACGGCTCCCTATGCGGCAGCCATCGTGGACGCGGCGAAGCAATCCGGCGCCACGCAGGTGTGGCTATCCGTGGGCGAGATGAGCAAGGCCCTGGGCGGGGCGCTGGCCGTCCGGCTCGATGGCGCCTTCGTCAGCGACGTGGTGGAGCTCGAGCTCAAGGGCGACGAGGTGATTGCGACCCGGCCCGCGATGGCCACCAAGGTGCTGCAACGGGTGACGTTCGCCCACCCCGGCATCCGTATCATCGCGGTGCGCAGCGGCGCGTTCGATGCAGAGCCCCAGCCGCCCAAGACTGCCAAGGTGGTGGCGCTGGCGACCCCCAAGGGCGACGAGCGGGCGAAGGTGAAGGGCCTCGTGGCCGCGCAGGACGCGGGCGAGCTGGACCTGGGCGAGGCGCGCATCATCGTCTCGGTCGGCCGCGGCGTGAAGGGGCCGGAAGGCGTCGAGCTGGTGCGGCCGCTGGCGAAGGCCCTGGGCGCGGCGTTCGGCGCCTCGCGCGCGGTGGTGGATTCGGGCTGGATGCCCTACAGCGCCCAGGTCGGACAGACGGGCCGCGTCGTTGCGCCCGACATCTACGTCGCCATTGGCGTGTCGGGCGCCATCCAGCATCTGGCGGGCATGAGCGGCTCGAAGCTGATCGTGGCCGTGAACAAGGACGCGGATGCGCCGATCTTCTCGGTGGCCGACTACGGCATGGTGGCGGACCTGTTCAAGGCCGTGCCGATCATGATCGAGGAGGTCGCCAAGCACAAGCAGTAGCGCCACCGATCCCGGCGGCGCCCCGCATCGCCGGCGGCGCTCTGCATTGCTGGTGGCGTCTGGCGCAGCCGGGGCACCCCGCCGATTCCCCCGTCTCCCGCAAACCGCCGCACGACCGTAGACCGCAAGCTCAGGAGCCTGCATGAACCCCATCCTGATGACGCTCGCCCTGGCGGCGGCCCTCACCGTGTTCACCTATTCGGTCGCGCTGCGGCTGGGGGCGCTGATGCGCTTGCGGCCGGAGCACCGGCTGGACCGGCCCTGGCAGCGCCTGGGCGTGCTGCTCAAGGTCGGGTTCGGCCAGAGCCGCCTGATCGGGCGCGAGCACGAGCGCTCCTCGGGGGCCATGCACTTCTTCATCTTCTGGGGCTTCGTGATCCTGGGGCTGCGGGAGATCATCGTCTTCGGCGAAGCCTTCAGCAAGGGGTTCCAGGAGCTGCTGCCGCTGCTGGGCTCGGATTCGGTGGGCGGCTACCTGTACACGCTGGTCTACAACGTGTTCGAGGCGATCGTGCTGTGCATGGTGGTGTTCGCGCTGTACCGCCGGATCGGCCTGCGCCCGCAGCGGCTGGATCTCAACATCGTCGGCAACGTGATCCTGTTCCTGATCATCGGCGTGGTCGGCACGGACCTGCTCTACGATGCCGCCAAGTTCAACCTGATCGGCCTGTACGGCTACAGCATCCATCACCTCTCGCACCCGGTCTTCGGCACGGAGATGGCCTGGGCGCCCTTCGCCCGGCTGCTGGCCTGGCTGATGGCGGGCTGGGGGGAGGGGATGATGCTGTTCCTCTACCAGTTCTGCTTCTGGGGCCACATCCTGGTGATCCTGGTGTTCCTGAACCTGCTGCCGGCCACGAAGCACATGCACATCCTCACGGCGCTGCCGAACGTGTTCCTGGCCACCTCGCCCGAGGGTTACCCGCACACGCCGATCCCGCTCCTCAACGTCGAGGACGAGAAGGCCTGGGAGGAGGGCAAGCTGGGCATCGACCGGCTCGAGCACCTCACCTGGAAGCAGGGGCTGGACCTCTACACCTGCACCGAGTGCGGCCGCTGCTACGACATCTGCCCCACCTACGTCACGGGCAAGCCGCTCACGCTCAAGTGGTTCAATGATTCGCTGCACGACCACCTGCGCGAGGAGGAAGGGCGCCTGCTCCGCACCGGCCACACGGACGAGTCGCGACAGCTCGTGGGCGACGTGATCGGGCACGACACGCTCTGGGCCTGCACCACCTGCCGTGCCTGCGAGGAGGTGTGCCCGGTGACGATCGAGCACGTGCCGCGCATCATCGGCATGCGCCAGGCGCAGACTCTGATGCACGAGGCCCAGCCCGAGGAGCTCAACAACACCTTCCGCGGTCTCGAGCGCAACGGCAACCCCTGGGGGCTGGGCTACGACAAGCGCGCCGACTGGGCCAAGGGATTGGACATCCCGATCCTCACCGAGCCGCCCGCGGAGGACGTCGACGTGGTGATGTGGGTGGGCTGCATGGGCGCCTTCGATGCGCGCAGCCAGAAGATCGCCCAGGCCACCGGCAAGCTGCTGCAAAAGGCCGGCGTCAAGTTCGCCATCCTGGGCACGGCGGAGAAGTGCACGGGCGACCTCGCGCGCCGCTCGGGCAACGAGATGCTGTACCAGATGCTCGCCCGCGAGAACGTCGAGACCCTCAACACGCTCAAGGTCAGGAAGATCGTCACCCAGTGCCCGCACTGCCTGAACAGCCTCAGCAACGAGTACCCCCAGCTCGAAGGGCGCTACGAGGTGTTCCATCACAGCCAGTATCTCGCCCGGCTGGTCGAAGAGGGGCGGCTGACCCTGGACCCGCAGCTTGAAGGCACGGTGACCTTCCACGATCCCTGCTACCTGGGCCGCTACAACCGGGAGTACGACGCGCCCCGGGCTCTGCTCGCCAGGTCCAGCCGCAGCATGCCCGTCGAAATGCGGCGCAGCCGCAACGAGAGCTTCTGCTGCGGCGCGGGCGGCGCGCGCATGTGGATGGAGGAGAAGATCGGCACCCGCGTCAACGAGGAGCGGGTGCGCCAGGCCTACGAGGTGGGCGCCACCACCATCGCCACCGCCTGCCCGTTCTGCATGACCATGATCAGCGACGGCGTCACCCAGAGCGGCCGCGAGGGCGTCCAGGTGCTGGATATCGCCGAGATCGTGCTGCAGTCGCTGCGCGAGACCCGCGAGCCGGCCTGATCCGCGCCGGCTCCGTCCCCGCGCCGTCGCGCGCCACCGTGGTGGAGCACTCGATCTGCTGCGGGCCCACCGTGCCGTCGCCGTTCGCCATGTTCTCGCTGAACGGGGAGAACACGATCCGGTTGCGGAGTCGCGGGTTCCCGATGGTCACCGGGTCGAACGGGTTCATGTCCGCTTCGATGGCAAGGTGCCTGCGCCCCGGTGGGACCACGGCGATATTCCGCGATAGTCTTGCCCGCCTGTCGCGCCCTGTGCGCGACGGGCCGCCGATGGCCTCGTTATTCCAATTCCACTTCATTGAGATGAAAATCCCGTGTCCCTGAGGAGCGCGAAGCGCGTCTCGAAGCCTGTCCTGAGCGAAGCCGAAGGAGGCACGGGGCGTCGGCCGCGGCCTTCGAGACGGCCCGCTGCGCGGGCCTCCTCAGCCACGCGGGTTGATGCATTGTTGAATTGGAAGATCCGTCGAGAGCAGCGTGAGAGAAGCCGCGGGGACTGCTGAATCTGACGCTGGCCGTGTCGGGGTCAGGGGTAAGCGCCCCCTCATCTCCATAGTCGGATCAAGGGCTTGCGGGCGACCGCAAACCCTTCTTCGGGTGCGGCACGGTGTGGAAATAGCGCCAGATGCGGCTGCGGTTGAGGCGGGGCTGAGGCTGGCGAGGGGCATGGGAGTGGGTGGCCGCCGCGCGCCCGGCGCTGGCGCGCGCAAATGACGGCAGACCGCCGGTCAGGCGGGCAACGGGGCGAACAGCCCTTCCAGCTCCTCGCCGGTCAGGCGCAGTGCCGCGCGGCCGGTTTCGGCGAAGAGCGCCTGGAGCAACTCCCCTTTTCGCTCCTGCATGGCGGCGATTCGCTCCTCGACCGTGCCGGCGGCGAGCAGCTTGTGGACGAACACGGGCTTGTCCTGGCCGATGCGGTGGGCACGGTCGGTGGCCTGGTGCTCGACGGCCGGGTTCCACCAGGGATCGTAGTGGATCACCGTGTCGGCGGCGGTCAGGTTCAGCCCCGTGCCTCCAGCCTTCAGGCTGAGCAGGAACAGCGGCACCTCGCCGGCCTGGAAGCTGCCGATGGGCGTATCGCGGTCCTTGGTTTTCCCGGTCAGCTTGACGTAGCCGAGCCGCAGCCGCGCCAGCTCCGGCTCGATCAGCGCCAACATGCTGGTGAACTGGGAGTAGAGCAGGATGCGCCGGCCCCCCTCGACCAGCTCCGGAAGCAGTTCCAGCAGCCGCGCCAGCTTGGCGGAGGGCGCCTGCTCCCGGACGCTGGGGAGCTTGACCAGCCGCGGGTCGCAGCAGACCTGGCGCAGCTTGAGCAGGGCGTCCAAGACGATGATCCGGCTGCGCTCGAGGCCTTTGGCCGCCAGGGCGGCACGTACCTTTTTATGCATGGCCAGCCGCACCGTTTCGTAGAGCTCCCGCTGCCGGCCTTCCAGGGTCACGGCGTGCGGGATCACGGTCTTGGGGGGCAGCTCGGGCGCCACCTCGTCCTTGCCGCGCCGGAGCAGGAAGGGCGCCACGCGCCGGGCCAGCGCTTGGCGCAGGGCGGTCTCGCCCCGCTTCTCCACGGGAATCTGGAAGGTGCGGCGGAACCAGGCGCGGCTGCCCAGCAAGCCCGGCATGAGCACTTGCATGATCGACCACAGCTCGCCCAGGTGGTTTTCCATGGGCGTGCCGGTCAGGCAGAGGCGGAAACGGGATTGGAGCGCGCCCGCGATCCGCGCCACGTGGGTCTCAGGGTTCTTCAGGTACTGCGCCTCGTCCAGGATCACCAGGTGATAGGGTTGGGCCAGGTGCACCGCCTCGTCGCGGTGCAGCAGGGCGTAGCTGGTCAGCACCAGGTCGTGGGCGGCGATGGCGGGAAAGTCCGCCTTGCGCTCCAGTCCGTGCAGCAGCAGCACGCGCAGGGAGGGGGCGAAGCGGGCGGCCTGCTCCTGCCAGGTGCCCATCAGGCTGGTGGGCGCCACGACCAGACAGGGACGGTCCAGACGCCCCGCCTCCTGCTCGACCAGCACGTGCGCCAGAGCCTGCACGGTCTTGCCCAGCCCCATCTCGTCGGCCAGGATGCCGCCGAACTCGTAGTCCCGCAGGAACTGGAGCCAGCCCAGCCCCTCCCGCTGGTATGGGCGCAGCTCGCCCCGCAGGCCCCGGGGCGGCTCCACTGGCGGAAGTCCGCGCAGGTCGTGCAGCCGCCGGCCCAACTCCCGCAGCGACTCTCCGCCCTGCCAGCGGAATCCCTCCTGGCCGCCGGCCACCTCCAGGTCGGCCAGCAGGCGGGCGCGCGCACGGGGCAGGCGCACCATCCCTCCATCGCTCTCCTCGGCGCCCACCAGGTCGAGCAGGGTTCCCAGCACGGCGCGGAGCCGGATGGCGGGCAGGGCCACGTGCGCGCCGCCGGGGAGCTGCGCGAAGACCACGCCGTCCGCGGGCGGATCGCGGAGCGCCTCCCAGCCCCCGTCGCGCTGGAGCGCCTGCAGGAGGATCGGCAGCAGTTCCACCCGTTCGCCGTCGACGGTGATGCCCAGGCTCAGGCCGAACCAGTTCTCGCCGTGGGGCTGCTCGACTTGGACCGACCAATCCGCGTCTGCCCGCGCCAGCCGCACGGGCAGGCCGTTATCCACCGTCACCCGCCAGCCCTCCGCCTCGAGTCGGGGCAACTCCCGGTGGAGCAGGGGGAGCAGGTGCTGCTCCAGGCCGAGCTCCAGATCCACCTCGGCGAGGACGAAGTCCGCGTCCAGCCGGCCGTGTTCCGCCAAGCCCGGTGCCTCGGGGTAGTCGAGAAACCCCAGCGTGTACAGACGTTTCACGAGGCGGGCCTCGGCGTTTCTATTGCGTTCGATCACGACCAGCTCGTCCCCCTCCACCGTCCGCAGCTCGTCGCCGGGCAGGTGCGGGCGCACGCGGTGGCCCGCGTAATCGAAAGCGCAGCCGACGAAGGCCAGCTCGACGGTCTTGTCGACGTCGAAATATCCCGACCGGGTCGTGACGGTGGCGCTCGCGCTGAACAGGTGCACCTCCGGCACGGGGGCGGCGCGCACCCGCCGCTCCGCGAACACCCGGGGCAGGGGCAAGGCGCGGCCGGTGGGGCGGGCGGCCAGGGCCGCGCGGACGGCGGGAGCATGATGCGGCGCCAGGGGTGGGGCCTGCCGCAGCGCGGCCAGCAGCGGTTCCGGCAGCTCGTGCTCCAGCGCTCCGCACTCGCCCGCGTCCGCATCCACGTACCAGGCGGGTACGAGCGGGAAGACCCGCCCGCCCTGCGCAACCGCGAGCACCAGGCGCTGGGTGCCGTTCGGCTCGACCGCCCAGGCGGGCTCGGCACGGCGGGACGGCCCCTGGCGCAACGCCGGCCCCCGCACGGCGCCCCAGCGGCAACGGCCCGTGGCCAGCATCCGCTCCAGGAGGAACACGCCCGACTCGCCGTGCAGATGGTAGGCGCCCGGGGCACCGCCGACGACCCTGCCCTCGTCACGCAGGAGGGTCAGGATGCTCAGGTCCTGCGGCTCCAATCCCCACTGCTTCTTCTGCTGCCAGAGAAAGTCCAGGCGAACGGGCTTCTCCGTCTTGCCGAGGCTGCCGTGTTTCAAGCGCGGTACCCGCACTGCCCGCACGGGAACCGCATCGCCCGCCCAGTCCTCCGCCCCAATGACGTAGAACAACTCATGGTCCCGCTGCGGCGACCTTTGGCCGGGGTCGTCGAGCCTCTCCAGCCAATCGAGAAGAGGCGGGTGCTCCACCATCGGCAAGGCCACCGGCAAGGCCATCGGCAGCGCCATCTGCCGCGCGCCGTTCCCCGAGGCTGCCCGCTGTTCGGACCGGCGCGCCGACGTGCCGACGGGACTGTTGCGCTGCACCAGCACATAGAGCAGCAGCGCGGCGACGTGCTTGCAATTGCCGCCAAGCGGACAGGAGCATTCGCCGTCGATGGCCGTCGCCCCGCCGCGTCTGGCCGGGGTGACATGGACGTGGACTTGGTACGGGCGACGGGCGGAACCCTGCACCGCACCCGTCAGGCCCCTGCACTTATCGACGCGGTAGCTCTGTACGCGGCCCTGGCGCACATAGGCCTTGGCCTTGCTCCAGGCACCGTGCGTTACGGTGCGTTCAACGTCGAGGTCGGTATAGGAGGGGATCGGGTCGATGGAACTCGCGGCGAGCATCCGTGCTCTCCCTGGCGCTCAGAGCAGCCGTCGCGCTCCGTTGAGCCGGGCGGTTCTTCCGTGATACGGCCCCGGCTCTGTCGACGACCTTTTCCGAACTTGCCAATTCGGGGCCGCAAGATCAAGTCCCAATTTTCCGCTGCTTCGACGCCAGCCCCTGCCGAGGGGAGCAGGGGTTGGTCCACCAGCGCCTCCTCTGCCGGGGCGGCTCCCGTCAACGCTGCGGCGGCTCCACCGCGTCGCGGAAGTAGTCGCGCAGGCGCGTGCGCCAGGGGCTCTGGTCGGAATCGAAGATGGCCTGGTGGTCCGCCCCGGGGATGGGCCAGTAGGCCTTGTTCCGGCCCGGAAAGGCCCTGTACAGCTGCAAGCCGTTTTCCGGGGGCACCGTCTGGTCGAAGGCGCCGTGCACCACCAGCAGCGGCACCCCCGCGATGCGGGGCAGGTCGTCGAGCGGCCGCAAGGCATCCGAGAAGAACAGGTAGGCCACCGGGTACTGGAACGCCCAGGTCATGACCCCCCGGTCGAGAATCGAGCGCACCAGGTCGCGGTAGGAGGCGAATCCCCCCTCCACCACCAACGCCTTCACCCCCGCCGTGTCGCCGCGGGCCAGGGCGCCGATGGCGTAGGCTGCCCCGAAGCCCTGCCCGTAGACGATCAGCCGCTGCGGCTCCACCTCTGGGCGGGTGCGGACATACGCCAGCGCCGCGGCGCCATCGGCGATCACTCCCGCGCGCTCCGGCTGCCCCTGCGATGCGCCGTAGCCGCGGTAATCGAACAGGAACACGGAGAATCCCTGGGGCGGCAGCCAGCCGACCGCCTCCAGGTATGCGGTAAGATTGGCTCCGCTGTCGTGGAAGTGGACGATCGTGCCGAGCACGGGCTTCCGGCCGGGGAGAAACCAGCCGTGCAGCTCCGTCCCGTCCGCGCTGCGGAAGTTGACGTCCTCGCGCCACAGGCCGTGCTCGGCCGGGATACGGTACTGCGCGCGATCGGGCTGGAAGAACCTGCTGTTGCACCCGGCCAGGGCCAGCAGCCCCAGCCCGAGCGCCAGCGCACCGAGTCCCCGGTTCATGACGGGCGTTCCATGCGGCCCGCGGGCGGCGGGCCGCCGGTGCAGGGAGAAAGGCTCCGCGGGCGCGGGCCGCGTCGCACCTGCGCCGGAGCACCCGGCCGCGCCGCGGGAAGCGCTACTTGTCGAGCCAGACCTCCTGCAGCCGGCCCCAGTTGAAGTTGGTCTGGTGCGGGATGTAGTTCCGCACGTAAGGTTGGCGGGCGTTGTAGTACTTGAACCAGGCCGGCACGATCCGCGCCGTATCGGCGAGCAGCTCCTTGTCTATCTCGTGCACCAGGGCCAGCCGCTTGTCGAAGTCCGTGACCTGCGACTGCTCGTCCATCTTGGCCTGGATCGCGGGGTTGCAGTAGTCGGAGTAGTTGCGCTGGGAGCCGCAACTGTAATTCTCGTAATAGTTCACGTCGGGGTCGTCCAGGCCGATGCCGGTGGGGTGGATCACCATGTTGAACTCGCGCCGGGCCACCACGCCGTAGTAGACGCCCGTTTCGATCAGCTTCACCTCGGCGTTGATCCACACCTCGCGCAGCTGGCTGGCCATCCACGCCGCCACGTCGGCGTAGTTGCGGAAGATGCGCGTGGTGATGACGGTGCTGAGCGGCTTATCGGCGCTGTAACCCAGCGAGGTCATGATGCGGCGTCCCTCGGCGCGGCCTTGTTCCAGATCGCCGTAGCCGGGAACCGAGGCGAGCTGCGCCTCGTCGAGCCCCCAGGCCCCGGTGGGCGCGGGGACGTTGATTCCGCCCACGACGGCCCCGCCCTGGAGTATCGCCTTGATGAACGCCCGCCGGTCGATGGCCAGGCTCACCACCTTGCGGAATTGGGGATCGTTGAAAGGCGCCTTCTTCGCGTTGAAGTGGACGGGGGGGTGGCCGGTCGAGGGCGATTCCACGAACACCACCGTCGAGCTGCCCGCGGCGATCGAATCCCGCACGGGCTTGATCGTGTCGGAGGGGATGTCCACATCCACCTGCTGGGCGATCATGGCCGCGATCCGGCTGGCCTGGCTGTTGATGACGTTGTAGCGCGCGCCATCCAGGTATGGCCGGCCCGCCACCCAGTAGTCCGGATTCCGCTGCAACTCCACGAACCGGTCGCGCTGGTACTCCTTGAACCTGAAAGGCCCCGTGCCCAGCGCGCCCACGCGCCACTCCGCCGGCGTCCGGTGGGCCGGCATCACGGGCGCATAGCCCGAAGCCAGCATCGCCACCAGCGCCGGCTGGGGCCGCTTGAGCCGGAAGGTCACGGCGAGGTCGCCCTCGGTCTCGATCGCGCTGATATTGGCCCACCAGGCCTTGCGGGGATTGAGCTTGGTGCGTTGGGTCGAGACCCCGCGAGCGATGTCGAACGTGCTCTTGACGTCCTTGCTGGTGAACGGCTTGCCGTCGTGGAACTTGACGCCGGCGCGCAGGCCGAACGCGATCGACTTGCCGTCGGCACTCCACGCCCAGCTTTCGGTCAGCTCCGGAATGATCGTTTGGACTGATTCCCGGGGCTTGAGCGGGTCGTAGTAGACAAGGTTGTTGTAGACGGGCTGCATCGGGCCCGAGGTGTACCAGGTGCCCTCATCGTGGATCGAGAGGCTCGGGGGATTCCCCGGCAGGGCCACTTGCCAGATGCCGCCATACTTTTGGGCGAATGCGCTCGGCGCGGGGCCCCAGAGGGCCAGTGCCAAGCCGAGGAACAGCGCCAGCATGCAACGGGACATGTGCCTCCTTTGCCTCCCCCCGGGGAGAAGGACGTGCGGTTTTGGTCGGTCTGTGAATGCAGGAGCCCACCCCATCACGATCGGGACGAGCCGTCAAGGCGACGCTCCATGCCCCGCCACCTCCCAGGACGCGGCGACCCGGCCCGTGTTAGGCTGACGCACGCGGCCAGGCGTTGCGTGGCGTCGTGCGCCAGAGCCGGCACGGCACGCGGCAGGTTCGACCCCTTGCCCCCGGGAGGCCATGGCGGAGAAGATGCCCGACCCAGTGCAGGTGCCCATTCTCGACCTGAAGGCGCAGCTCGCCCCGCTGCGCGCCGAGCTGCTGGCGGCGCTGACGGAGGTGGTGGATTCGACCCAGTACATCCTGGGGCCGCGCGTGGAGCGGCTGGAGCGGGAGATCGGCGCCTACGTCGGCAGCCGGCACGCCATCGGCGTCTCCTCGGGCACGGACGCGCTGCTGCTGGCGCTGATGGCCCTCGAGATCGGCCCGGGCGACCTCGTCATCACCAGCACGTTCTCCTTCTTCGCCACCGCGGGCGTGGTGGCGCGGGTGGGGGCGCGCCCGGTGCTGGCCGATATCGAGCCGCGCGGCTTCAACCTCGATCCCGCCGGGCTGGAGTCCGCGCTGGCCGGGATGGCTGCGCCCGAGCGCGGGCGCGTCAAGGCGATTCTGCCCGTGCACCTGTATGGCCAGTGCGCGGAGCTGGGGCCGATCGGCGAGATCGCCCGGCGCCACGGCATCCCGGTGATCGAGGACGCCGCACAGTCCATCGGCGCCTCCTACCCGGCGGCGGCCGGCGAGAAATCCTCGGGCACGCTCGGCCTGATGGGCTGCTACTCCTTCTTCCCGAGCAAGAACCTGGGCGCGATGGGCGACGGCGGGATGGTCGTCACCGACGACGAGGCGCTGGCCCACCGCCTGCGCTCGCTGCGCATGCACGGCGAGGAGGCGGCGTACAAGCATGCCCGCATCGGCGGCAATTTCCGCCTCGATCCGCTCCAGGCGGCGCTGCTCTCCGTGAAGCTGCCCCACCTCGATGGCTGGCACCGCGCGCGGCGCCGCAACGCCCTGCGCTACACGGAGCTGTTCCGGGCCCGCGGCATCCGAGAGGTCACGCCGCCCCCCGAGCTGTACGGCGACCGCGCGGTGAAGCATCCGCACATCTACAACCAGTATATGATCCGGGCTGAGCGTCGGGATGCGCTCCAGCAGCACCTGGGCGAGCGCGGGGTGGCGGCGCGCGTGTATTACCCGATCCCGTTCCACCTCCAGCCCTGCTTCCAGTACCTCGGCTACCGCGCGGGTGCCTTTCCGGAAGCCGAGCGTGCCGCGGCCGAGGTGCTGGCCCTGCCCGTCTACCCGGAGCTGACGGAGGCCATGCAGGCCTACGTGGTGGATCAGATCGCGGACTTCTACCGCGCCTGAGCGCCGGCGGCCGGCCCTCCGGCTGTTCCCGGCGCGGGGAGCGGCTGGATCGCAGCGGGTGGGATGACCCCATGGCGGAACCGCTACACCTCAACGCGCAGCAGCGGCAGGCGGTGGGCCATCCGCTGGAGCGGCCCCTGCACGTGCTGGCCGGGCCCGGCACCGGCAAGACGGCGCTGCTCGCCGCCCGCTTCGAGCACCTCGTGCGCGGGTGCGGCTGCGCCCCGGAATCCATCCTCTGCCTCACCTTCGGCCAGAAGGCGGCCGCCGAGCTGGCCCACCGACTGGGCGGGCTGGGCGTGGCCGGCGCGGCCCGCGAGGCGCTCTGGGTGCACACCTACCACCAGTTCGCGCTGCGCCTGCTGCGCGAGCTGGCGCTCGATTCGGGCGCCCCCCGCGAGCCCGCCCTGATCGACGAGGAGGAGGCGCGCCGCCTGCTGGATGAGGAGGTGCTGCGCCACCTGCGCGCAATCGCCTTCACGCCGCGCGACTTCCGCCACTACGCCGCCGACGACCCCGCCGAGCTGCGCGCGCTGGCCGCCGCCATGAAGGACGCCCTGGAGCGGGCAGACCTGGCCCCCGAGGCGCTCCTGGCCCGCTCTCGCGCGGGGCTGGCGGCCGATGGCCCGGGCAGCCCGGCCGAGGCCGCCGCCCGGCAGTCACTCGAACTGGCCGAGCACGCGGCGGCCATCATCGCCCGCTACGGGGCGCGCCTGGCCGGGGAGGGCCGCCACGACTACGGCACACTGCTCGCGGCGGCCGTGGCGCTGCTGGCGGGGCGGGCGCATCTCCAGGCCGCCCTCAGGGCGCGATTCTCGGCGGTGCTGGTGGACGAGTTCCAGGACACCGACCCCGTGCAGTGGCGGCTGGTGGGGCTCGTGGCGGCGCCGGGGCTGGCCAACGTGACGGCCGTGGGCGATGCCAAGCAGAGCATCTACGGCTGGCGCGGTGCCGGTGCCGACCTCGTGTTCCCGGCCGGGCGCACCGCGCTGGCCCTGCACGAGAACTACCGCTCCCCCCAGGAAATCCTGGACGTGGCCGAGCGGGTCATCAAGGCCAGCCCCGTCTATCGGGACGAGCCGAGCCTCAGCGCCACGCGGCTCGGGAGCGCCGGGGCGCCGCGGGTCGAGGTCGCGCTCTACCGCAAGCCGGAGCATGACGAGCGCGCGGAGGCGGAGGGAATCGCCCGGCGCATCCTGGCTCTGCGGGCGGGCGAAGCAGGCGGCGCCCCCCTGCCGTTCCGGGAGATGGCGATCCTGATGCGCTCCATCCAATCGCGGCGCGTCGGCCCCATCGAGCAGGCGCTGCGCCGCGCCGGCGTGCCGTTCGTCATCAGCGGCGGGCTCGGCTTCCTGCGCCGGCCGGAGGTGGTGGATGGCTGCGCGCTGCTGGCGCTGGCTGATGACCCGACCGACGAGGCCGCGCTGCTGCGCCTGCTGCAATCGCCCCTGCTGCGCTGGAGCGAGCGGCGCATCGCCGACCTCTTCGCGCAGGCCCGCCGGATGGAGCGCAGCGCGTTCGGCCTGCTCGGCGAGGCGGGCGACCCGCAGACAGCCACCTTTCACGCGGCCGTGCGCGATGGCCACGGGCGCCTTCCGCACGCGCCGCTCGGGCAGACGCTCGCCGCGCTGCTGGAAGCCGTCGGGATGCACCTGATTCCGGCCAAGGGGTTGCTCGAAGCCGCGCGCATCCGCGACAACCTTGAGCGGCTGCTGGCGCTGGCGGCGGCCTGGGAGAGCGCCCAGCCGCTGGGGACGGCCCGCGAGTGGCTGAGTCGGCTGCGCGAGGGCGCCCTGGGCGGACAGCGCCTCGGCGAGGAGCCGCCCGATCCCCTGGGCGATGCCCTGCGCATCATGACCGTGCACCAGGCCAAGGGGCTCGAGTTCGGCGCGGTGTGGATCCCGGGCGTGAGGCGCCAGAGCTTTCCGGCCGGGCCGCCGGGCGGGCGGATACCCTGGCGGCTCGACCCCGCGCTGGGCTTCGCCCTGGCGGGCACGCAGCTCCACGAGACCATCGCCGAGGTCGAGCGGCAACGCAGCCGGCTCGAGGAGCGTCGGCTGTTCTACGTGGCCATCACCCGCGCCCGGTATCGGGTGTATCTCTCCGCCACGCTGGCCAGCCGGGGCGCGGCCGCCCAGGCGCCGTTCCTGGAGGAGCTGCGCGGCTGTCCCGGCGTGAGCTGGGCCCCGGCGCCGGAACCGGCCGGGCGGCCCACCCCGGATGCCGCGCTCCCGCCGCTGACCGATTTCGAGGCCGAGGCGGCGCGCATCGCCGCCGCGCGCGAGCGGCTGCGCACGCACCTCGCGGCAGAGGGGGCCGGCCCGGCCGCGCCCGCTGCTGCCCGGAGATCCGCAGCCCCATCATCCGCTGCGCCGCAGCCTCCTGCTGCGGCCGATCCGCTGCACGCCTACGTGCTGCGCTGGTCGGCTTCGCTGCGGGCGCTGACGCGCAGCCTCGCCGCGGAAGGACAGGAGCCGCGCGATTCGGTCGAGCTGCTGGGGCTGGTACGGGCGCGGCGACTGCCGGCCGGCGAGACCGAGGCTGAGTACGCGGTCCGCGACACGGGACGCCTGCGGCGTGGCGACCGCGTGCTGCTGACCCGGACGCCCGCCGACCGGGGGCGGCCGGCGATGGTGGCCGCCGCCACGGGCTCGGCGCTGCTGCTGCACACGGCCGACGGCCTCGGGCTCGAACGGATGACGGGTCTCCGCAGTCGCGAGGGCGAGGCGCCCGCCCGGTACCTGGAGACCCTGGCGGGGCTGCTCGTCTCGCGCCCGCCCAGCCCGTGGCTGCCCTGGCTGCTGGCGGAGCCGGCGCCGGCTGCCCGGTCGCCGGCCCTGTCTCCGCCCCAGTCCGGCCGGCCCTTCACCGCCGACGGACTGAACGCGCTCCAGGCCGAGGCCGTGGCGCGCATCCTGGCGGGCGAGCCGCTGATCCTGCTGCACGGCCCCCCGGGCACGGGCAAGACGCGGACGCTGGCCCGGCTCGCCCAGGAGCTGCTGGCCCGGCAGCGGCGCGTGCTGCTCGCCGCCTACACCCACGCGGCGCTGGATCACGCCCTCGCGCTGGTGCGCGAAGCGCCGCAGCCGGCCGGGCCGGGGCTGCTGCGGCTCGGCCATCCGCTCACGGTGCGCCCGGCCCTGCACGACCTGCTGCTCGATCTCTCGGGCGAGGAACGGTCGGGCTGGGTGCGGGCGCGGCAGGCGCTGGAGGCCGCCCCGCTCCTCGCGGCCACGGTGCAGGGGCTGCACCATCCCGCCCTCGATGGCCTGCCGCCCTTCGACGTGCTGATCCTCGACGAGGCCACGCAGGTGATGGAGCCGCTGGCGCTGCGCCCGCTGCTGCTGGCCGGGCAGGCGCTGTTGGCGGGTGATCCCCAGCAGCTTCCGCCGCTGGTGGTCGCGCCGGCCGGGGCCGATTCGGCGGCGCTGGAACCGCTGCGCGATTCCCTGCATCGGCGCTGGGGAGCGACCTTTCCCGGCCAGGCGGTGCGGCTGCGCGAGCAGTACCGCATGAACGCGGCGCTGGTGCGCTTCCCCGCCGAGCATTACTACGAGGAGGGGCTGGTGGCATCGAGCCCCGCGGTGGCCTCGCGCCGGCTGTTCGTCACGCCGGGGGCGCCGCTCGCGACGGCGCCGGACGTGGCGGCCGTGGAGCGCGAGGGGCGCGCGCCCATGAGCGGTGCAGAGCGCGCCGCCCTGGCCGATCCCGGACGGGCGATCGTGTTCCTGGCCGTGCGCGAGCCCGAGGGCGGCGAGGGGCGCCGGTTGGCCGCCGAGGCTGCCCGCGCCGCCGAGGCCGTCTCGCTGCTGCTGCGCGGCGGGCTCGCCCCGGCCGAGCTGGGGGTGATCGCACCCTACCGGGCGCAGGTGAGCGAGATCCGCAGTCGCCTAGTCGCCGGGGCCGGACGCGACGCGACGGTGGACACGGTGGACCGCTTCCAGGGCGCCGAGCGCGAGGCGATCGTGATCAGCCTGTGCAACGCAGGCGGGCGCGCGCCCGAGCTGTTCCGCGATCCGCGCCGCCTCAACGTGGCGATCACGCGCGCCCGCAGCAAGCTGATCCTGGTGGGCGACCCCCGTCCGCCGCTGGAGCCGGGCGCCCTGCGAGCCTACTTCCGCCACCTGGCCGCCGTGGGCGTGCTGGCCGAGGAGGCCGAGCCTGCGGCGGCGCCGGCGGCCCCCGGGCTGCCGGAAGCACTGCGGGCGCTGGTCGCCGGGCGCACGGCCGCCGGCTGGGAGGCGCCGCTCGAGGGCTACGTGCTGCTGGACGAGCAGGGCCAGGAGACGGCCCAGATGGCCGAGCTGTTCTGGCCGCGCCGCAAGGCGGCCGTGCTGCTGCCCGACCAGGCGGGCGCCCGGGATGCGCTGGAGCGGCTCGGCTGCCGCGTGGTGGTCTGGCAGGGCCAGTCCGCCGACGCCCTGGCCGCGGCCCTGGAGTGAGCCTGCGCGGGAACGATGAACTACTTCGCGGACCCGCATAACTCGTAGAACGGAATAGCCGCCCCGCACGAGTTACGACGCTGCTGTCTCGTCGTCGCCGATTAACGACTGCTGCCCATCGAGGTTAAGCAGCTTCATTTGCCGAGCGGGTTTCCGCCGGCCATCAGCCTTGGCAATGTCCCGCGACACGGCCTCTTCGAATCGAATGCCTGAATCCTCGGCGTACTTCCGATCTATTTCTATCGACAGCCACCGTCGTCCTAAACTTTCCGCAACCGCACCTGTCGTGTTCGATCCTGAAAATGGATCCATCACGAGGTCATTCTGATCCGTTAACAATTGAATAAAGAACCGAGGTAACTCAGCCGGGAATCTGGCAGGATGTATTTTCTTGCCAGATTCTTTGCTAGCTTTGATGTAATTACTATTGCTCTCGTTGTTACCGCTGATAATCAGATTACCTGGTATCGCACCGCCCCTATCTTCAGAAAACTTCGCCGTGATGTTGTGTCCTGATGGTCTGCGAGTAGGGCTGATCTTTCTTACAATCAATCGTTCCATGTCTTTGCTATACGGTACCAGCACTTTCCGATTGTCCGCCTTGGGATCATCCGTTGTCGACAACCAAAAAATGTATTCAACAGAATCCTTTACACGAATTCGACGTACATTGACCCATTCAGCAGGCGCGGGCATTTTCGCAGGATTATGCCAAAAAAATTCTTGCGCGAGGCGGAATCCCACCTCATCACATAGGCTAAGAAGTAGGCGAAATTGGTAAAGTGATCTGAGTGGGGATCCGGGGGTCCAAGCTCCTCCGATGTTAAGCACTAAACTACCAGTTGGTTTTAGAATTCGTTTGATTTGATGCGCATACGGAAGAAACCATTTCACATAATTCCGTTGGCTTGCATTTCCGTACTCCTTCTGGAAATGCAACGCATACGGAGGAGAGGTTAGAACTAGGTCCACAGAAGCAGCAGGCATTTCTGCCATGTATTCCAAGCAATCGCAACAGTATTGCTGCCCAAGTGCCGTTTCGTAAACTCGAATTCCCATGACGTGCTCCTAGAATTCCGACACCACTTCATCCAAAGAAAAGCGCCAAGGATGAACATCTGGTTCAGTGGGCAGCGGTACTCGATGCATGACGGCCAGTTTGTTTGAATACTTAGAATGCCTTGTTAGGAATCTCTCGTTAATGTACACAAACTGATCCCATTTTCCTGTCTTCTTACCGAGACATACTGCCAAAATCTGGAAATACCCCGCATCGTAGAAACGACTCCTAGCGTCCTTATTAGAGGTTCTAGTCTTCTGGGTTTCCACCTTGTACGCGATAACTTTTCCGCCCTTCCAATAACCTTCTTCCGCGTCTCTCACATTCTTGCATTCAATGGCGATTTGAGGTTTGTCAGCGCTACGCCACACATGGAAATCCGGCTCTTTGTCCTTGTCATTCACTATGTATTTCGCGATTATTCCTGCATTTCTGAGTGCAGTCAAATGTTTTTCCAAGTGAACTTCTGCAACAGCTCCCTCCAAAGTAATCTTGGCCCGAAATCTT
>JACQKK010000151.1 GCA_016204605.1 Candidatus Lambdaproteobacteria bacterium | reverse complement strand
CGACGCCACCGGCTACGCCCTGTACTGGGCTGCCGGCGCCGGGGTCACGACCGCCAGCACCAGGGTCGCCGGCGCCACGAGCCCCTACACCCACACCGGCCTCACCAACGGCCAGCCGTATTGCTACCGCGTCCGCGGGGTAAATGGGGTCGGCGAGGGGCCGCTCTCGAACGAGGCATGCGCGACGCCGCAGGTGGCCGCGCCCGGTGCGCAGCCCTCGCCCCAAAGCGGCGCCAGGAGAATCCTGGCCGCAGGGGAGGACCACACGCTGGCGATTCAATCCAACGGCACCATTTGGGCCTGAGGGCACAACGCCCAAGGCCAACTCGGCGACGGCACAACTATCAGCAAGTCCAGCCCGGTGCAGGTTCCCTCTCCCTAGCGTGCGCGCGGGCGGAGGCGTCGCGGCGGTGAACGGGATCGTCTACGCTGTCGGAGGACAAAACAGCAGCGAAACGACCTACGCCACGGTGGAAGCCTACACGCCGTGAGGCGGCAAAAACTCCGCCATGGCTCGAGGTGTCTCAACGTCCGGCCTGTCAAACGCCGTCCTGGGTGTCTTCGATCGGCTCATCCGGCGATTCGATTGGCCGCTGTGCGGAACCCCGGTCTTGCGCCCGGCGGCGCCGGAGCCGAGTCCGTCTCAGCCGGCGCCCGTCCCGCCCTCCGTTCCTCGCGACCCGCTGCCCGCAAAGCCGCACCCACGGCTGCCCGCCGCTGCCGCCCACCGCCGCGAATCAGGTCGCTTCTCGGCCGATATGGCGACGGTGCCGGGTGATATAATGAACGACAGATGCGCAAGGGGCGGATGCACAGGGGGTCCGTGGGGTAGGCGCGGCGCAAGGCGCCGAGCGCCGAAAGCCCATGCGAGGGAGGTTCCTCATGGCGGCGACCAGGGCCTTGTCGACTTACGTGCACGTGGCGGTGGTGCTCCTTGCCATGGCGCTTGCCGCTTGCGGCACGGGTGGCGGAGGCGGCAAGGAAAGCCCCGCCCCCGAGACGTTCACCATCTCCGGGAACGCCCGCTACATCGGCCTCTCGGATCACGCGGGCATCGCCGTCTCGCTCGAGAACACGGCCAGCCCGGGCACCATCGCCGCGCGGACGACCACCGCCGGCAGCGGCGCCTACGCGTTCTCCGACGTTTCCGCCGGCACGTACAACGTGTACGCGGCCAGCGACCGCAGCGTCGAGCGGCTGGGCACCACCCAGGTCACCGTGAGCACGGGGGCGGTCACGGCGGCCGACCTCACGCTGACGCCCGTGGGCACGATCGCCGGCACCGTCACCCTGACCGGCGCGGCCGACCACACGGGCACGGTGGTGTTCCTGGCGGGCAAGAGCTACGCGGCGTTCACCAGCAAAACCGGCGCCTACACGATCGCCAACGTGCCGCCGGGCACCTAACAGGTGACGGCGTCCCACGCGGGCTACGTCACCGCGGCGCTGGCCTCCGCGACCCTCGCAGGGCTGGACACCTTCAACGTCGCGACCACCGCCCTGGCGCTGGATACCGGGACGACGCCCCAGACCAGCCTGGTGATCGCCACGGTCGAAGACCCCAACCCGGCAATCGTCACCGATGGCGTGGGCGGCTGCAAGTATGGCGGCTGGAAGATCACCGCCGGGCTGGATACGGATAGCGACGGCGCGCTCGACCCCAGCGAAGTGACGAACACCGCCTACGCCTGCAACGGCGCGACAGGCGACGCCGGCGCGTCCGGCTATGCCTCGCTGGTGCGCGCCGTGGCGGTGACCTCGCCCTGCATCGGCAACCGCATCGAGTGGGGCCTCGACAACGGCGACGGCGGGGGCATCGCCGGCAACAGCACCTTCGAGGCCGGCGAGGTCGATGGCTCGACCGTGGTCTGCGACGGCGCCACCGGCCCGACCGGCGGCTCCGGTGCGCCGGGCTATGCCTCGCTGGTGCGCGCGGTGGCGGTGACCTCGCCCTGCGTGGGCAACCGGATCGAGTGGGGACTCGACAACGGCGACGGCGGCGGCATCGCCGGCAACAACACCTTCGAGGCCGGCGAGGTCGATGGCTCGACCGTGGTCTGCAACGGCACCGCCGGCAGCGCCGGCCTGAACGCCGTGGTGGCCTTCACGGCCGAACCGGCCAACCCCTCGGCCACCGACGGCGTGACCGGCTGCGTCTACGGCGGCACCAAAGTGTCCTCTGGACTGGACAGCAACCTGAACGGCGCGCTCGATGGCGGCGAGATCACCGCCACCAGCTACGTGTGCGACGCGAACACGCCGCCCATCGCCCTCGGCGCCACCCTGACGGTGCTCGAGGACAATCCGCTCGCCCTCAGGCTGCTGGCCCACGACCTCAACGGCCAGGCCGTGACCTTCATCCCCGGCACCGGGCCCGCCAACGGCACGCTGGGCGGAACCTTCAGCACCGGCGACATCACCTACACGCCGGACCCCGACTTCAACGGGCAGGACTCCTTCACCTTCACGGCCAGCGACGGCACCGCCGCCAGCGCCACGGCCACGGTGACCGTCAACGTGCTGCCGGTCAACGACGCGCCGGTGGCCCATGCGGGCTATGGCACGCTGGTGCACGCCGGCGAGACGGTCACGCTCGACGGCTCGCGCAGCAGCGATGCCGAGGGCGGGATCGTCGCGTACCGCTGGCGGCAGGTGGGCGGCAGCTTCACGCCGGTGCTGGACCGGCCCGACGGCGTGCGGCCCACCTTCCGGCACACGAGCGTTTGGGAGGAGTACGTGACGTTCGAGCTCACCGCAATCGACAAGCAGGGCGCCCGCAGCACCGACACGGTGAGCTATTACCTCACGTATTACTTGGGCGGCGCCGCGTTCGACACGGCCGGCATCGGCGCGACCACCATCAACCCGCTGGTGCCCCGCAACGACGACAGCGGCACCAGCGACGCCTGGAACGTCGTCCTCTACAAGCCCGGCGACGGGAACACCTACGGCCTGGTGCCCGATGTGGCCGGCGGGCTGCTGATCCTCAACCTGAACGACATCGCCAACGGCAACATCACCAAGGCGGCCCGCTACACGCACCCCTTCGCCGACCACGTGACCGACGTGGTCGTGAGGGGCAACGAGGCGTTCCTGGGCGACGATGGCAGGACCTTGGTGGTGAACATTTCGGACCCGTTCAACCCGGTGTCGGGCCCTTATTCGACCCAGTCCGAGCAACCGTTCGATTTCACCGAAACCGGGGCGGAAACGGCGATGGTGCTCTCGGGAAACGGAAACTGCATCTTCCTGGCGAACGAACAGACGCTGTACACGCTGAACATCAGCAATCTAAACGTCAACTACCCCAGAACGGAAGTGCCCATCTCCGATGGCATGGCCGTCGCAAAGCAGGCACGCGCCATCGCCATCAGCGGCACCACGCTGGCGGTGCTGCACACGGGCGGGCTCGCCCTGTACGACGTATCGACCCCCTCCTGCGAGGGGCCCATAGACCCGACGACCCCGATCCCGACCCCGATCGGCTACTACGACGACGCGAACACCCCCAGCGGCATAGTCCTCTCGGGCACCACCGTGTTCTACACGCCCGACGCCCTGAGCGTGAAGGCCGTGAGCATCGCCGACCCCGCCAACCCGGCGCTGCTGGGCACGGTGGACACGGTCTTCGGCGCGGGCAGGAAGCTCGCGCTCTCGGCCGACGGCAACACGCTCTACATGGCGACGCCGGGCAAGGGCGCGCTGATCTTCGACGTGACCGACCCGGCCGCCATGGCGCTGATCGCCGAGGCCAACTATGCCGACGCCTCGAGGGGGATCGCCGTGGATGGCACTACCCTCTACATCGCCGCCGGCTCCGCCGGCGTGGGGGCCTTCGATGTCGCCACACCCGCCTTCGGCTCCGGGCTGGGGGTGGTGGCGGGCACGGGCGAGGTGCAGGACGCCGATGGCGACCTCGCCGTGCGCGCGACCGGTGGCGCGCTCGACGTGGTGGACGGCGCCGATCCCGCCGCCCCGAGCGTCCTCGGCACGGGCACGATCAACCCCGGGGCCGATGCGGCGCTGCGCGGCGGGCTCGCCTACGTCGCCACCCAGGGCAGCCTGGAGATCTGGGACGTCACCAGCCCGTCGGCCCCGCTGAAGCTGAGCACGTTCACCGCCACGGTCGCGGCCGATGGCGACGACATCACACGGGTGTTCGTGCGCGACCGGTTCGCCTACCTGCTCGACGACACCGCCCTGGTGGTGGTGGACGTCACCGATCCGCGCGCGCCCGTGCAGGTGGGCCGGGCGTCGATCGCGACGCCCCCGCCGCCGGCCAGCCCGGCGTCGCTGGCCCGGCGCTACCTGTACCGCGCCCTCGACGCGTCGGTCGAGATCTGGGACCTGGCCGATCCGGTCCGTCCCATGCTTATGAACACCGTCGCGGTCGGATCGAGCATCAACGACGTGGCGGCGATCGACGACACGGCGTTCCTCGTGAGCAACAACGGGGAGACGCACCTGTACTCGGTCAACTTCACCAACGCGGCCGATCCCTTGGCCTTCACGACGAACGAATTCCTGGGGCAGCCGCAGCTCTGGAACCTCGCCTACGCCGGCGGCAGGCTCTACGCCAGCGAGGACAACCGCGGGCTGATCGTCTACGACGTGGCGGATGCGTCGAGCGTGACCCGCACCGGGCAGCATGCCCTCGACGTCCGCTCCAGCATCGGACAAATCCCCGGCCGGGTGACGCCGGGCAAGGATGCGGTGTGGGTGGAGAACGACGGCGACACCGACACCGCGGCGCGTGGTATCGCCATCAGCAACTACGGCCTCGTCGACTACAACTACGTGAGTATCGACTATGACGTCGCCTGGCGTCGGACGACGGGCGCCCAGCCCGTCACCGTGAAATGCTTCGTGACGGAAGGCACCTGCTCCATCACCAGCACCGACCAGATCAACGGCAAGGCTGTGGTCAACTGGGACCTGTCCCCTCTCGAAAGCTCGGACCAGGAGATGCTCATCCTCGTCGGCAACCAGTGGCGCTGGCACACCGCGCGCGACAAGATCAGCGTCTTCAACATGCCGCAGTACTAGGCCTGTTTTTTTCTCGCCCCTGCCGCCGCACGGCTGGCGCGTACCACCGAGCCGTCAATGCAGAACAACTCCCAGTCGATGCGGCCCTCCGCGTCCAGTCGCACCTGGAGCTTGCCGAGAATGCGATCGCGCGTGCCGTCCCGGCTCCAAAGACTGAAGCGGTCATACACCGTCCTCCACGGCCCGTATCGCTCCGGCAGGTCGCGCCACGGCGCGCCGGTGCGCAGGATCCACAGCATCCCATTGAGCACCTTACTCAATTTCCAGATCAATCACGGATGAAAACACCGTGTCCCTGAGGAGCGCGAAGCGCGTCTCGAAGGGCACGGTGGTGCGGGCCGCGGCCTTCGAGACGGCCCGCTACGCGGGCCTCCTCAGCCACGCGGATTCTTCATACCGTTGAGTTGGAATCGGAATTACGCGTCTCGGCCGGTGGCCGGTCCCGCTGCTTGCGGTGCGGCAGCACGTCCTTGAGCAACTCCCATTGCTGGTCGGAAACCTCATGTCGTCGCATCGTGGCCCTCCTGCCATCCGGCATGCGCGTCCGTGCGCATCGCCCCTTCCAAGAGGCTAATACATTGATTTGTAAAGGTCCAATCCTATTTCCGAACAGAGCCTAGGCACGAGGGGTTCCGGCATTGGCGCACGTGGTGCGTGGCGTCATTGGCGGGATCGGGCCGGGCTAGGGCTCCAGCTCATGCAGGGGCCGCCGCGAAAGCATGCGCTTGATGCGCCGTTGCGCTCCGAATGGGACAAGGCGCAGCACGCTCGGATTGATGGGCAGCCGCCGCAGGCGCAGCATCAGCAGGCGCTGACGCTGGGCCAGGAGAGCCGCGAGCTGGTTGGGGCTCCTGGCAAAGCTTCTGCGGCGCCTTGGGGGCGTCGCCGATCCGGCGACGTGTCGGTCGAGCGGCTGCGGTTCGGCCTGTCAGGTGGCGAATGCGACCGTGAACACGCACCTGGGCGAACCGCGCAAGCATATCGCTTCAGCATGGTCATCGTCCGGGTATCCCCCGCGCCATGGAATGCAGCAGGTGCTGCACGTCCACCACGCGCCGGGACTGGATATTGGCACGGACGCGCCAGACGCGAGGTATTCCGCGCAGTGCATCCCATTTTGCCTTGAGAATCGTGGGGCCGTCTCCTCGCAACGCATAGCGGGCGATCATGTAGAGGTTCGCCAGCACGTGCAGGGGCAGGTACCGCCAGAACAATCGGGCCGGCATGTTCTTGAAGAACACCCACACGAGGTTGCGGTGGCCGTGGTACACCGTAAAATGGCTCTGCAGCCCTGTAGTGGATGAGCCAACGTGGTGCGCCACCGCCTCCGGTATGTAGAGGCAACGGTGGCCAAGGAGCCGCAGACGAAAGCCCAGGTCGACGTCTTCCATGTAGCAGAAGAAGCTCTCGTCGAACCCTCCGGCGGCGAGGAAAGCATCCCTGCGATACAACGCCGCGGCCGCACAGGCAGAGAAGACTTCGATCAGATGCGACACCACGGGCGATACTGGGCGGCCGTGGCCGCGACGCCACGCCAGCCCGCTCACGTGGTACACATCGCCAGCGCCATCCAGCCGGCTCGGATCTCTCGCCAACAGCAGGCGACTCGCGAAGAAGGCGCAATCGGGAAACACCCGTGCGGCCTCCAGCAGTGCCGCCAGCCACTGGGGCTCCGGGAATGCGTCCGGGTTGACCGTTGCGATCCACTCGCAGTCGCCCGCCGCCTGGACCGCCAAGTTGTTCGCTTTCGCGAATCCGATGTTGTGCCCCGCCTTGATCAGACCGATGTCGGGATAACGTGTCGCAATGGCCTCGGCAGAGCCGTCGGTACTGCCGTTGTCCACCAGAATGACGCGGTGCGGCCGAATCGTCTGGCCCCTTACCGCCTCGAGACTCCGCAGGACATCGTCGCCGCCGTTGAGGTTGACGATGATCACGGCAACGCGGGCGTGGTTCGTCATGGTCGATCCCTTGCACGTCATTTCGGCGGGGCACGCGCCAGCCGACGCCGCCGCTCGGTCACCGAACGTCCGACGCCGCGGGCATACCGCGTGAGCCCATTCTCCCGCGAACAGCGCCGCTTGTTTGCCTTGCGCTCCACGCCGGGAGCAGCCAGCCAGCCGAGGCCAGCCCCGCACCATCGCAGGGGGGCTGGCGCCGGGCGGCCGCCCACCTGGTCACCCGGCTCCCGGCCCGGCCATCCTATCACGTCGGCTGCGCTCACGCGCCGAGCGTGCGCGCATGGGAGGCTCCATCACCAAGGCGCCGGTTCGTGAGGATGAATGACCTCGGCCACTCGCGGCGAGCCATGGACCTGCGCACCCATGCCCGGCTCGCTCCGCCCGGCACCCCGATCCCTGCCAACTTCCGTGGTCGCTCGCCCCGCCCCCGCGGATGCGTACACGGCGAAGCGCAGTCGGCTGTTCGGCTGTTGGGTGCACGACAAATTTGTGAGGACGGGTCATGGGGTGGCGGCGGTTTGGGATGCGGAGCGGCGCTGCCAGAAGTCGTCGAAGCGACCGCTGAGGATCGAGGTGCGGAGCGCGGTGATGGCGTTGGCGCCGGCGAGGATCCAGTGCATGCCGGCGCGCTTGAGGCGGATGTCGAAGGTTCACTCCGGCCTGGCGAGGCTGCGCCGGGAGTTGCGCGGACGTATCGCGGGCCTGGGATGCTCCGCCGTCGATACCGGCGTGAGTTGGCGGCGCCCCGCCCGTGTGCAGTCGTCTTCCATACCGAGTTGTCGCGCACGGGTCAACGGATAGGCCCTGCTGAGCGCCCCTCACTTTTCTTGAGGAGAAATCTTTTCGTTTTCAATGATTTGGTGGAACATGGCGATGATTAAGTTGGACAACTCGCACACGGAGGTGCGTCGCCATGTTCCGAGAGCAAGCATACGG
>JACQKK010000159.1 GCA_016204605.1 Candidatus Lambdaproteobacteria bacterium | reverse complement strand
GATGGTCCTGGCCGACGCGATCGCCTCCTTCGCCTGCGCCAAAACATCCGCACCGCTCGCTCGTCTCGCCATCCTGGCACCTCCCATCCTTGGGTTGACCGAGATGCCGGGATTATTTCACCTATGCTATGGAAATGGAATTACTCTGTGCTGATCTTCCGTGGAAAGACTCACCGTTATTAGCGCCCAACTGGAGTTTCCGGCGAACCCCTCCAGCCCGTCCTATCGAGGGCAAACCAGGGGTGGCACAATTTGTGGTCACGAAGTCGGGGAGCAAAATCCGGCGATGGCATGAATCGAGACCATGGAATCAGGACTGACGCAAGAAGCCTGCAGGCGGGCACCGGCCGACTTCAGGGTCTCGCGCTTTCCGCAGACGATTGCGCCCGCCTGCACTTTGCCCAGGTCGGCCTCGCGGGATCGACCCCCGATTCCAGCACCCATGATTTCAAGCGCGTTCGCTGATCGACGCGGGGCGCATCATCTCGACTCGGTTTTTGCCCCCATGCTTGGCGGCGTAGAGCGCCTGATCCACACGCTGGACAAACTCCGTCCTGCTCCAGGCGAGATTGAACTGGCCCACACCAAAGCTCATCGTGAACGCGATCGCGCTGCCTGTGATCGGCACTTTGTTTGCCGCGACGCGTGCGATGATTCGAGTCATCACCAGGTACCCGAGTTCCTCCGGTGTATTGCGCATGAGGATGGCGAACTCCTCCCCGCCGTAACGGTAGGAAGTGTCCACCTGATCGCGCAGCACGGTGAATAGAATCTGGCCGATCGATTTGATTACGTCGTCGCCCGCCGGATGGCCATACGTGTCGTTTACGCGCTTGAAGTTGTCGATGTCGCCCAGCGCCAGGCAGAAGGGCTGGCGGTCGCGCTGGAATAGCCGGATCTGCCGCAGCAGGTGCTCCTCGAACAGGGCGTGGTTGTAGAGCCCGGTCATGCGGTCGCGCTCGGCCAATCGCCGGAGTGTCTCGTTGGCGCCGGCCAGCTCGTCGTTGCGCGCCTTCAGCTCCTCGGCGAGTCGCTGGTTGGTAGCGCGGTGACGGTACTTCTCCAGCGCCTCGCGAATTTGGGCGAGCAGTTGCTGGCGATCCCAGGGCTTGGTGACGAAGAAGTTGATCTCACCCTTGTTGATAGCGCCGATGGCGCTCTCCAGATCGGTGTAGCCGGTCAGGATGATGCGCACGGTATCCGGTGCGATCTTCTTGGCCTCCTCCAGCAGCTCGATTCCCGTCATGCCCGGCATGCGGTTGTCGGAGATGATAACGGCGTACGGCTGCTGCCGGACGGCCTCCAGCGCGGCCCTGGGATTCGTGAACGAGGTGATCTCGAACGGCTGGTCACGCAGGTCTCCCCTTAGTGCGCTCAGTACGCCCTCGTCGTCGTCCACAATCAGGACGCGAAGGGTTACGTCGACATCATCGGGCGTTGCACCGACGACGTCCGGATCCTGCGTCGGTAGCGCGTCCATGGTTTCCGTGGGATGCATCTTCGTGACTGATTCTGCTCATCGCACCCCCTTCAATGGCGTGAGCAAGATGGGACAAAGCTTCACCGGGTCGGCGTAGTACGTGCTCGATCCGATCTCCAGCGCCTCCCGCAATTCCTTATGCTGCAACAGTGCGATCTTGACGACAACCGCGGGTCGAGGCGTCTCAATTGTCCGTAGAGCATCGTTCAGGTCGCACCGGTTGGGATAGCGGATGTTGCAATCGTAGAATAAATCAATAAGTCCGCAGTGAGGAGTTCGTTATTGCTGATTCAGTGGGTCCGCAGGAAAGACGACCTGATAGACCTTGACGGGTTCCGCGATGTTCTTCAGGTCCTTCTCGCCCATATTTTCGTACGTATACGGCAAGCGGGATTTCAATTGCCGGTGCACGGACTCGGAGATGCAGACGCCCCCGGGCTGTGCAAGCGCCTGCAGGCGGGCCGCCACATTTACGCCATCGCCGAACAGGTCCCCACCCTTGACGAGCACGTCTCCGATGTTGACGGCGAATCGGAATTCCATACGGCGCGATTCCGATAGCCCCGCGTTGATCCGGTGCAACTCCTGTTGTAGCTCGACGGCGCACACGACCGCGTCGATCGCGCTGGGGAATTCCACCAGGACGCCGTCTCCCACCGCGCTGATGAGGCGGCCGTGGTATCGGTTTGCGCCTTGGACGATGATTCCCCGGCAGACCGTCAACGTCTTCAACGTCTGCTCATGATTTTCGCCCATCAGGCGGCTGAAACCCGCCACGTCGCCGATCAGCACAACCACCAGCCTGCGCTGCACCTGAGCCTGTTCGGGTAAGTTGCCGAGCTCTGCTTCGGTTCGCCGGATCAGGCTGAGCGCATCGTCGAGCAGGGCGCTCCGCTTGCGCAACGTTGCGTCCAACTCGTTCAGCGCAACCCAATCCGCTTTTGTCCGCACGAAGGCCTGCCACTCTTCCTGCACCATCGTGTGCAGCGCGCCGCGATTCCAGGGTTTCTGCAAATACCGGTGCAGGACGCCATGATTGAATGCGTCGATGGCCTGAGTGTAATCCGTGAATCCGGTGACGAGAATTCGCCTCGTGTGCGGATGGAGGGACATGATGATCGAGAGGAATTCCAGGCCCCGCATGCCCGGCATGATGTTGTCCGAGATGACCAGCGCGAACTCGCGCCCGCGAGCAAGCTCCAAACCCTCTTCGGCACTCGACGCGGTGGTGACCTCGCACTGCGCGCTTTCCAGATCGCGCCGCAGCGCTGCGACGATGTTCGCCTCGTCGTCGACCACCAGAATCGAGCGCTGCTCGGGTGGCGTGCTGGGAGGAGGTGTGCTCATGGCTGTTAACCTCGCGGAATCCAAATGGCAGGCCCCCGCCGGAGGTGAGAACCCAACGTGGCTGCCGGGGACCGTCCCCGCCCATTGGGCAGCAGGCGAGGGTCGACTGCGATGGCACCGCTAGGAGGTCTTCGGCTCGCTCGCCAACACCTCCCGCACTTTGGCCAGCAGCGACTCCTTGGTGAATGGCTTGTTCAGGAACGGGAAGTCGCCTTCCAGGATGCCGTGGTTGACGACGGAGTCGTCCGTGTAGCCCGACATGAACAGCACCGGAAGCGTCCGGATGCCCTGGAGGCCTTCCCACAGTTCGCGACCGCTCATGCCGGGCATCACCACGTCGCTCAGCACCAGGTCGATCGCGCCGGCATGGTTCTGCACCGCGGCGATGCCGTCGGCGCCGTTGGCCGCTTCGACCACGGTGTAACCTTCGCGCTTGAGAATGCGTACCGCCGCCGAGCGCACCCCCGCGTCGTCTTCGACGACGAGGATCGTCCCCGCGGCCGGATGCGGCACGGTCGGCACGGCCTGTTTCCGCGCGGCCGCTCGGGGCTCTATGGTCATGGGGAAGTACACCTTGAAGGTGGTGCCCTTGTTCAATTCGCTGTATACGAAGATGGCCCCCTCCATCTGCTTGACGATGCCGTATACGGTGGCAAGGCCGAGCCCCGTGCCCTTGCCCTGCTCCTTGGTGGTGAAGAAGGGGTCGAAGATGCGCTGTCGGGTCTGCTCGTCCATGCCGCAGCCGGTATCCTCGACGGCCAGCATGACGTAGTTTCCGGGTTTCACATCCGTGTGCATCTTCGCGTAGTTCTCGTCCAGCGCCTGGTTGGACGTTTCGATCGAAAGGTCGCCCCCGATGGGCATCGCGTCGCGCGAGTTGACCACCAGGTTCATCAGCACCTGCTCGATCTGGGACTCGTCGGCGCGGATCGGGCCGAGATCCTTGTCGAGCCGGATATGGAGCGCAATGTCCTCGCCGATCAGCCGGCGCAGCATCTTCTCCAGATTGCGTACCGTCGCGTTGAGATCGAGGGTACGCAACTGCATCGTCTGCCGCCGGCTGAACGCCAGCAGCTGGCGCGTCAGGGCGGCGGCCCGCAGGGTCGCGTCCTTGACGACCGTGGCGTCCTCGCGCGCGGCATCCTTCTCCCCGAGTCCATCCAGCACGAAGTCTGTATACGAGGAGATGATGGCGAGTATGTTGTTGAAGTCGTGCGCGATGCCGCCCGCGAGGCGGCCCACCACTTCCATGCGTTGCGCCACCTGGAGCTGCTGTTCGAGGTTCCTCTGGGCGGTGACGTCGATCGTCAGGCTTTGCATGGCGGGCCGGCCTTCCCAGACGATCAAGTGGCGATAGGATTCTATCCACACGATCGAGCCGTCCTTGCGCACGCCGCGGTACTCGATGGTCGGCGCGACCGATTCGCCGCGAAGCAACGCCTTTCGGTGGGCTGACACCCGTTCGAGATCTTCCGGATGCACCATTCGGCCGGCAACGCTGCCGAGCAGGTCGGCGGTGGTTTCGTAGCCGAACATTCTCGCGCCGGCGCGGTTGCAGAATGCGATCCTGTGATCCTGGACGATGATCAGCCCCTGCACCGAATCTTCGACCAGGTTGCGGTAGCGCTCCTCGCTCTCGCGCAGGCGTTGCTCCTGCTCCTTGCGCTCGGTGATGTCTCGCTGGATGCCCATTAGCACGCTCTGATCGCCCATCTCGACGCGGGTCGAGCTGGCCTCGATCCAGCGCACGGAGCCGTCGCTGCGGACGATCTGCGATTCCTCATGGCTGATGCGCTTCTCCTGCGACAATCCGCGAACCGTCGATGCCGCGCGGTCGCGGTGTTGCGGTGCAACGAACTCGAGGAAGTTCCGCCCGACGATGTGGGAGGCTTCCACCCCTAGCAGGGCTTCCGCCTGGGCGTTGGCCTCCAGGATCCGATCGTCGCCGCCGATCAGGAAGATGGCGTCGCTGGCCTCGTGCATCAGCACGCGATACTTCTCCTCCGAGAAGCGCAGCACCCCTTCGAGCTGGCGCGCGTATGCGCGCACCTGGGTGTTGGCGCGATCCAGCTCCTCCTTGGCCTTCACCAGCTCCTGGTTCGTGCGGAACACGTCCTCCAGGGCCGAGACCAGCATGCCGAGGATCTGCTGGCGGTCGGAATTGATGGAAAAGCGGCGGCCGAGAAACATCACCTCCACTTCCACGCCGAACCGCGTCGCATCCCGCTGGCGCCGATGGAGCAGGATCGTGTGCAAGCGGCTCAGCAGGTATTCCGGATGGAACGGCTTGGTGATGTAGTTTTCCGCCCCGGCCTCCAGGGCCTCGATCATGTGCAGGGGCTCGGCAAGGGAGGTGAGGATGATCACCGGGATGTCCTTGAGCGCCGGGTCGGCCTTGAGCGCGCGGCAGAGATCGAAGCCGGACATGCCCGGCATGATCACGTCGGTCAAGACAGCATCCAAGCGCTCCTGCCGCAGGAGCGCGAGGCCGCTTTCCCCATCCGGCGCGGTGGCGGCGGTATAACCGGCACTTTCCACGAGCTGCCGGATCTCCTCGGCCTGGGTGGCGCTGTCCTCGACGATCAGGACTCGGGTCATGGCTCGCTCCTTTCCCGATCGGTAAGCCGCAGGATGGCCGCAGCCATACCCCTCAGCCCAACGACCTCATGGACTGCGGCAAGTTGAACGGCAGCGCCCGGCATCCCGAACACCACCGAGCTTTCCTCGTCCTGGGCGATCACGGTGCCGCCGCGCTCGCGGATTGAGAGCGCCCCTTCGGCCCCGTCGGAGCCCATGCCGGTGAGCACCACCCCGAGCGCCGCCTCTCCGTGCGCCTGCGCCACGGAACGCAGCAGGTACGTGCCCGCGGGCCGGAACCCCCCGATGGGCGGGTCGTCCGCGAGCTCGATCCGTCCCGCCGCCGTAACGCCCATCTGGCGCCCGTTGGGCGCGATATACACGTGGCCCGGTTCCGCCGCCATGCCGTCTTCCGCCAGGTGCACCGCGAGCGCGCACGCCGCGTCCAGCCACTCCGCGAAGCCGGGCACGAAGCCGTCCGCCATGTGCTGCACCACCAGGATCGGCGCCGGGAAGCTCGCCGGCAGCGCGGTCAGGATCGCCTTCAATGCCTGGGGACCGCCCGTGGAAGCGACGATCGCCACGATGCGCTTCGGGGGCGTATCCGGGCGCGGCGGCGAAGCGAGGGCCCTCGGCCCGGCGGGCGCGGTGGAGGTGGAACTGGAGAGGTGCCGGCGCACCACCTTGACGTCCGCCATGGCCTTCACGGTCTCGACGATGCGCCGCGCATCCTCTTCGAAGGCGGATTCGCCGGGCCCGTGCGGCTTGGGCAGCACGGCCAGCGCGCCCGCTGCCAGGGCCTCCATGGTGCGCATCCGCTCGGGGACGCTGTCGCTGCCGGTGATGACCACGATGGGCGTGGGCCACTCGGCCATGATGCGCGCCGTGGCTTCGTGGCCGTTGACGCGCGGCATCTCGATATCCATCGTGATCACGTCCGGTCGCAGCCGCGCCGCCAGCTCGCAACCCTCCCGCCCGTCGGCGCCTTCCCCGACGACGTCGAACCCGGGATCGCCCCGCAGGATCTCCACGAGCAGCGCCCGCACCGTCGGCGAATCGTCCACCACCAGCACACGTATCGGTCCCATCGGTGTTCTCGGTTGAGACGCTGTGGCCTCCTTGCTCATAACCACTCCTGGATCGTGCTGATCAGCCGCGTCTGGTCGAAGGCGCTCTTGGGCAGATAGGCGTTGGCGCCCAGCTCGAGCCCGCGCTGCTTGTCCTTTTCGGTTTCGAGGGCCGTCACCAGCACCACTGGCAGGCGCTGGAAGCGGGGCGTCGTGCGCACCCGCTGCAGCAGCTCTAGGCCGGTCGCCACCGGCATCTCGATATCGCTCACGATCAGGTCCACCTCCTGCTCCTGCAACACGCGCCAGGCCGCGTCGCCGTCGGCGACGGCCAGCACCTCGTAGCCCGCCGCTTCGAGCAGCGTCTTCACCAGGGTGCGCGTGGTCAGGGAATCCTCGGCCAGCAGCAGCCGGAACCGGCGCTGGGCCTGGGGCGCGCGGGCCTCCCGCAGCCGCTCGCGATCCGGGCGCGAGAGGGCACGGTCGATGAGCGCGCCGATATTGAGCACCAGGGCCAGCCGTCCGTCGGGCAGCTCCGTGGCGCCGGAAATGAGGGGCAACCTGCCGAAGCGTTCGTCCATCCGCTTGACGACGATGGAGCGCACCGCGTCGATGGCGTCCACCACGAACCCCACCTGGTGTTCTCCGGCGGCGACCACCACCACGGGCACCTTGCCGGCAGGCGGCGCCCCTGTGGCCGGCTGCAGACCCAGCGTGGCCGCGAGCGAGACGGCCGTGACCCGGGTGCCCATGTAGGGGACGGTATCGTGGCCGCCCATGGGCACGAAGCTGGCGGGCTCCACCCACACGGCCCTCCGGATGCCGGGGTCCAGCAGCACCAGCGGTGTCCCGCCGGCCTGCACCACGAGCCCCGGCACCGCGAGCAGGGTGAGCGGCAGCCGCAGCTCGAAGCGAGTGCCCCCATCGCTCCGCGGCGCCACGCTGACCGTACCGTGCAGCCCTTCCACCCGGGTCTTGACCACGTCCAGGCCGATCCCGCGTCCCGAGACCGCCGTCAGGGCAGTGGTCGTCGAGAATCCCGGAAGAAAGATCAGCTGGGCCAGTTCCGCGGGCTCCTCGCTCGCCGGCAGCCCCTTGGCCAGCGCCTGCCCGCGGATCGCCCCCAGGTCCAGCCCGCAGCCGTCGTCGCTGACCGAGACGCTGACCTGGTTACCCCGCAGCTCCGCGCCGACGACGATCTGCCCCACCTCGGGCCGGCCGGCCGCGAGCCGGGCATCGGGGGCTTCGATGGCATGCTCGATGGCGTTCCGCACCAGATGCACCAGCGGGTCCTTCAAGCCCTGCACGATGGCTCGGTCGAGCTCGATCGCCGCTCCCTCGATGGTCAACTCCACCCGCTTTCGCTGTTCCCCCGCCAAGTCGCGCACCAGGCGCGGAAACCCCTCGCAGGCCTCCGCGAAGGGGACGGTACGGATGTCGAGCAGGTCCTTGGCGAGCGCATCGACGGCTCGGGCTACCCGTGCGCCGCCTGTGCGGATGCTGCGCCCCAGGCCCTCCAGTCCCTCGTCGAGCCGGTGCAGAGCCGCGGCGCCCGCATCCCCTGGCTGCTCGCCGCCTGGCCGGCGCGCTGCTTCGGCGTCCAGGAACCGGTCCGCGCCTCCGGGAGCGGCAGCGCGGGAGGGCGGGTGCCTCCGGCGCGCCTGCCGCACCACGTCGTGCAGCTCGGCCACCAGCCCCGGCCAGACCCGCATCAGCTCGCCCAGCGCGAACAGGTCCGATTCGTAGGCCATCAGTGCATCGAGCTTGTCCGCCCGAACGCGGACATAGGTGCCGGCCTCCACACGGGTCGATGCAGCACCGGGCGGGGCGGCACCGGAGGTGGTAGATTCGGGCGCCGGTACCGGGACGCGGCCGTCCAGGGCCGTTTCAGTCGGTCGTGTTGGCTCCCCGGTTTGTGCCGCCCCGCCAGACGCTGTCGGCTCCGGCGGTGGCGTCGGAAGCGGTTGCGGCCGCGCCCGCGAAGGCTGGGGTACGTCCGGCGACGGCCCGCCGGACTGGGACGCGGCGCGCCCCAGCAAGGTCGCGAGCCGCGGTAGCATCTCGGCGAACGCGCCATCCGCGAGGCTCTCCCGGCTGCGCAGGCGCCTGCCGGCGTCCTGGATGGCGTCGAGCGCGGCGAACAGGGTGTCCATCAGCTCCCGGGTCGCATCGAGCTGCCGGTCGCGCACGGCGGCCAGCACGGATTCCACCTGATGGCAGAGGTTCTCCAGCGGTGCCAAACCCACCGACCGGGCCGCGCCCTTGAGGCTGTGCGCCCCCCGGAATAGGCTGGCCACCAGCTTCGCGCGGGCCTCGGTGCCGCCCTCCTTCTCCAGCGCCAGCAGTTCGGCGCTGAAGGCCCGCACCCGCTCCTCCAGCTCCGCGAGGAAGGTGCGGATCAACCGGTCATGCAGGGATTCCTGTGCCATGGGTCGGGTCTTCGCTCGTGGTCAGGCGGCGGTTTGCGCGAGCAGGTCGCGCAATTTCGTCCCCAGCGCCGTGAGGTCCTGTGCGGCACGCTCGGTCTGCCGGGTAGCGGCGAGGTTCTGCGCCGAGACCTGGTTGATCTCCTTCATCGCCTGCTGGATCTGCGACATGCCCACCATCTGCTGATTGGACGAGGCGGCGATCTGTGCGGCCGACTGGGCCAATTCCTTGGTATTGCCGAGCAGCAGTTGGATGGTTTCGCCGGCGCGGTTGGCCAGCCCCATCGCCGCGCCGACGCTGCGGGTGCCCTGCTCGGTCACCATCACCGCGGAGTTGGTGGCCTTCTGGATATCGCCCAGAATCTGGCGCACTTCGGCCGTGGCCGTCTTGGACTGCTCGGCCAGCGCCTTGATCTCCGACGCCACCACGGCAAAGCCGCGGCCGCTCTCGGCGGCGCGCGCCGCCTCGATGGCCGCGTTGACGGCGAGCAGGTTGGTCTGCTCGGCGAAGTCGTTGACGGTGTTGATGATCTCCCCGATGGCCTGGGCCTGCTCGGCCAGGTGCAGGATGTTGTCGGCCATGGCTTCCACCTGCTCCTTGACCGAGGCCATGCCCTGGATCGTCTCCTCGACCGCGCTCAGACCCGACTGGCCCCCCTCCTCGCTCTGCTTTGCGATGTCGGCCACCTTCTTGGCGCGGTCGGCGGCCTGCTTGGAGGTCTGCAACACCTCGTCCACGGTGCTGACGGTCTCGGCCACCGAGGCGGCGTGCTCCTGCGCCCCGCTCGCTTGCTGCGTGGTGCCGGCCAGAATCTCGGCGGCGCTCGAGGAAAGGCTGCCCGCGGTTTCCCGGATCGCATCGACCAGCTGCTGCATCTGCTGGCGGGCTTGCTGCTCCGTCTCGATCATGGCGCGCAGCTTGGCCGTCATCTCATTAAAGGTGGCGCCGAGCAGCGCCACCTCGTCGCGCCCCCCCTCCGCGGCCACGGCCGCGAGGTCGCCCCCGGCGATCCGGCCGGCGACCCCCGAGAGGCTCCGGATGCGCCGCGTCAGCCCCAGCGAGATCCAGAGCACCAGCGCCAGCACCAGCGCCACGGCGAGCGCGATGGCGAGCTGCACGCGCTGACCCACTGCCGTTTCCTCGCGCAGCTCATCCAGTTCGACGTCGATGCTGGTGAGCCGCGCTTCGGAGAACGACTCCAGCTCCCTGCGCAATGCGGGCAATTCCGAAGGGGCCTCGCCTTTCGCGCCCATCCGTACCGTTTCGACCAGCAAGGGCTTGACGCGGGATTGCCATTCCTCGCGGCGGGCGGTCAGCTGTTTGCGCATGGAGGCGATTTCCACGGCCGGAATGCCGCGCTCCTTGTCCCCCTGCAGCAGCGCCTCGTAGCGGTGGTCCATCGCCACGACGAGGGTGCGCAGGTCTTCCACGGCCTCCTTGCGTACCTTGGCGTCGGGATCGCGCAGTTGCTCCGCATGGTACAGCATCCGGACCGGGTAGGTACGCCCCAGCCCAAGCAAGTTCACGATGGGAGCCTGCCCGCCAATATATCCGAGCAGCGACCAGTTGTAGGTGAGCAGCGCCACGAACATCGCGGCCAGCAGCAGCAGGGAGCCGCCCAGCCTGGCCAGAATGCCGGTGTACCACGCATAGGTGTCGGACATCGGTGCCCTCCTGGAAGCGAAGTGATTCAATCGCGCCGGTAGGTTGCCGGCGCGATCATGAGTCCGAGCAGGGTCGCCCCGTCGAGGACGGTCGTGCCCTCTGTGGTGATCCCGAGCACACACGCCGTGCGGGGGCCCTTGAGCGAGGCGGGCGGAGCTTGCAGCGCAGCGCGGTGCAGGGCGGGCATCCGATCGAGCGAGTCCGCCGCCAGGGCGCACTCGGGCCGAGCCTCCCCCAGCACCACCACGTAGCGGGGGGCCTGCACCCTGCCTTGTACGGTACCCTGGCCCGCCCCCAGCCAGACGGGAAGGTCGATCAGGGGAAGCATCTCCCCGCGCCAGGCCACGAAGCCGCGGACGTGCGGGGGGGCGCCGGGGGCGGGCGCCACCGCTGTGGGCTTCGCGCTGCCGTGCAGGCAGGCGAGGTCGAGCGCGAACCGCTCGCCCGCCACCCCGAACTCGATATACGTACCGGCGCCCGCGGCGGACACCGCCAGCGCCAGGGGCTGCGCCAGGGCGCTTGCGCGTTCCTCCAGCACGGCCCGGGCCTGCTCCGGGGTATAGGCTCCCGCGCCCGCAAGGGCCTTGGCCACCGCATCCAGCCGGGCGCGCACCCGATCCCAGTCGAACACCGCCTTCCTCTGCATCGGGCTCATCGCGTCGTCTCCAGCAGGCGCAGCTCTGCGCGAGCCGCGCGGGTCAGCTCCCCGGCACGCGCGCCCTCGGTGCCCGGCAGCGTGGCATCCTCAGGCAGCGAGGCGCAGAGCCGCACCGCGCCGCGGAACGCCCGCCAAGCCTCCCGGGGCTGGCCGAGCGCCTTCGACACCAGTCCCAGCGTGAAGTGGGCGATGGGCAGCGTGGGGTCGAGGTAGAGCAGCCGCCGGGCGGATTCGGCGGCCTCCGCGTAGCGCCCCTGCTCGGTCAGCAGCAGGGTCACCGCCAAATGCGTCTGCATATCGAACGGATGCTGGCGGAGGAACCGCTCCGCGTCGGCGAGGGTCTCCGGGGGCCGCCCCCCGGCCGCCGGCACGTGCGGCGCGGCGGTGGCCCCCGCCGGCCTGGCCGGACGCAGGTGCGGAAATGCGGGCGGCTCGGCGCCCGCTGCGCTCTCCGGCACGGGCCACATTTGCTCCAACAACGCGGCCGCTGAATCAGACGCAATCGGCGAGTGCACCGGTGCTGGGTCGTCCCAGGGGGCCGCCGGCCCGGAGGGGTCAGGCTCGAACGGATTGAAACGCTCGTGAGCCGCGGCCGGCTCCGAGGCGCCGGGATCGAGGCGTGACTTCGGCTCGCCGCCCGACGTGCGGCGATAGACGAGCCCCGCGGGCGTGACGATGGATTCGCAGCTCGGCAGCGGCCCCAGCGGGGGGTCCGAGGCGCCGGGGATCAGCCAACCGCCCTCGGCCAGCGCCGAAGCCAGCCGGTGCCCGATCGCCTGGCGCGCGGCCTCGCCGAAGTACAGCAGCACGTTGCGGCAGAGGATGAGATCGAACGCCCCGTCGCCCGCCTCTGGAACGGGGATGGGATCGCACCACAGGTTGTGGCGCAAGAAGCGCACGCGCTGCCGAAACCGCGGGTGCAGAACGTGGGTGCCCTCGCCGTCGGGCGTGCAGTGGCGCAGCACGCGCTCCGCCTCGGGCGTGCGGTAGGACCAGCGGCGGTACGCCCCCAGCCTGGCGCGCGCCAACGCCTCCACGGAGAGGTCGGTGCCCAAGATGTCGCAGCGGTCGGCGAGCCCGAACTCCTCGGCCAGCACGGCGAGGGAATAGGGTTCCTCTCCGGTCGCGCAGCCCGCGCACCAGATGCGGAAAGGTCGCCCCCCGGCCGGCCGGGCAACCGCGAGTATCTCATCCCCGATCAGGCGATACTGCTCGGGCTCGCGGAAAAAGTACGTCTCCTTGATCGTGATCCGTTCGATCAGAGGGTCCAACGGGATCGCTCCCGAAGCGATCCCCACGGCATAATCCTGGAGCCGCAGCACCCCGGCTTGGGCCACGCTCTGCCCCACGGCCGTTGCGACGTGTGCCCGCAGCACCGCCGGGAACGTGAGGCCCGTGCGGGCGGTCACAATGTCCATGACCGGATCGAAGTCCTGATCGGAGATGCTCATCGCTCCATCCCCGGTTGTTGGGCCAAGTCAAGGCGTGCCAGTGACTCTTCCAGCTGGATCGATTCCGAGTGCGAGAGAAACTCGTCCAGATCGTGGATCAGCACCAGCCCGTTCGGCAGCCTGGCGACGCCGGAGACGTACCGGCTCCCGGCGGCCAGGCGCTCCATAGGCTCGATCTCGGTGTCCGACACCGTGGAGAGCCCCAGCACCTCGTCCGCGCGGAAGGCCACCAGCCTCGTTGCCGCGCGGGCGAACACCAGGTGCTGCGCGGGGTGGAGGGCGGACGGCGGATATCCGAAACGGGCTCGAAGATCGATCAGCGGGGCGAGCGTGCCCCGGAAATCGACGATGCCTTCTATGGCAGCGGGCGCCTTGGGCAGCGCGAGTACGGCTACGGCCCGCGAAACCGCTTGCACGGCGGGGGCCTCGATCGCGAAGCGACGATGATCGAGAAGGAGCAGCAGCAGGTCCATTAAAACACCGGCATCGAAGGATTGAGCGCGATGAGTGCACTTTATTTAAGGGTTCCTTCGGAGGTGCTCCTCCCGCCTAGCAGTAGCATCGAGATCTAATTACATTTCCATCATCGCCCCCGGCGTTGGCTCAGCACTTGTGGTAATTTTCGAGCGTCAACAGGGAGTTGAGCCCCAAGCCAGTTAGGCGGAATGGGCTACGCAGCGTTGTCGCTGCTGGAAACTCAGCGGCGTGTCGCCGCCGATGTTGCATGTCAGAACGGGCTGTAGCAGGCCCGCTGGGCGCGGCGCCTTGTCTGCCCCCGTTGTGGCCACGGCCCAGCCGGCCGCATCACCATGCGGTGTCCTCTGGAGTGCTCGGCCTGCCATCATCAGACATCGCGATAGGTATAACCGTTGAGCATAGGTTTCGAGTGGATCGGTTCGGAACCGAGGAGACGAAACGGTAACAGCGCGGGAACTGGCGAAATTGCGGTATCGCGGGGCGGAACTTGGCTCTTCGTGCGTGGGGCCAGCGGGGTAAGAAGAAGAGATACGTATAATAGCGGTAACGAATGCGAGACTGTACTTATAGTTTTCGGGGGGGGGGGGGAGCAATAACCGTGCCTAAACCACTGGCTCACGCCAAACAAGCATAAAAAACCCTTACCGCCACAGTTGACCATGGTATCTCCAATACCAATGGCCTGCGTACTGCAAAATTTCTCCAGCTTGTCTTGATTCCGCCCATCAGGGCAGGCGGGACAACTGGCTAACACCGCCGAAATCCTGGACCCCCCTACCACTCGTGATTCCGTGATGCAAGTCACAATATCGGCACCACTACTGTCCGGTTAACTCTCGCCTGACTCCGTGATCACACGCTGTGCCATTGCCGATTTCCCCTTGACAGGAGCGGCTGCGCCGCGGTCCGCTGAGTTCACCCGCTGGGTGCGGGATAGTTTCGCCCTGTCCACGGAGGATTCGGCATGGAACTCGGCTACGGATTCACCGATCTATTGTTGACCAGCCACGCCGGACTCCCGGCGTTCAGCCACCTGCTGAAGTCGGCGCGTCTGCGCGCGGCATTTGGGCCGTCGCTCAAGGCCATCCCGGACAGCGCGATCTTCACGACCGAGATCGCCTTGCTGGCGCTGGGCAAGACCGATTTCGAGGCCGTCAGCGCCTACCGCGACGATCCGGCCTTCACGCAACTGCTGGGGCTCAAGCGCCTGCCCTCGGCGGAAATTCTGCGCCAGCGCTTGGACGGCGCGCCGCAAGACACGATCGAGCGTCTGCGCGAGGCCAACCTGAGCCTGCTGCAAGCGCACGGCAAGCCGCTGGCCAACCGGCAGGGCTTCGTCCCCTTGGACATCGACACCACGCCCATGGACAACTCGGGCAGCCACCGCGAGGGCGTGTCGTACACCTACAAGGGCTTCGACGGCTTCCATCCGCTGCTGGCCTACTTGGGCGAGCAGGGCTACTGGCTCGCGCAGGAGCTGCGCCCCGGCTCGCAGCACGCCCAGAAGGACTTCATTCCTTTCTTCAAGCGGACCCTTGCCGCCGCCCGGAGTCTGACCGGCGGCCGTCTGCTGGTGCGCATGGACGCCGCGCACGACGCGGAGGAAACCCTGGCCGCCTGTCTGGACGAACGGAGCGACTTTCTCCTGCGCTGGAATCCGCGCAGTCACAACGCAGCGGAGGCGTGGCACGCCCTGGGGGAGGACAAGGTGCATTGGGCCTCCGGCCCGGGATACTTCACCGCCGTGCTCGACCAGACTCATCCGCTCTCCGACGGACGCTCCGTGCGCCGCCTCACGCTGATCACCCGCCGCACCGCCGAGCGAGAGCAACTCCTGCTCGCGCCCGAGTACGAACTCGAAGGCTACTGGACCTCGCTCGAGCTGCCGGTCGAAGACGTGATCGACCTCTACCAGCAGCACGCCACCTGCGAGCAGTTCCACTCCGAGCTCAAGTCGGACATCGGCCTGGAACGCTTCCCCTCCGGCAAATTCGCCACCAATCGCCTCGTGTTCTCCTGCGCTCAGATCGCCTTCAACGTGCTGCGGCTGTTGGGCGGGCGCATGAAGCAGAACCGCCCTCTGCTCCCCAAGCGCCTGCGCGACCTGAACCAAGTGCGCTTCCGCCTGCGCACCGTCATGCAAGTGCTGATGTACCACGCGGGCATCGTCGTCCAGCACGCCCGCCGCGCCGTGCTCAAGCTGGGCCGCCTCACCGCCCACAGCCGGTGGGTCATGGCGGTGCTGCAAACCTGCCCCAGTTGACCCGTCGTCTCGCCGTCACGACCGCCGCTACTCTCTCGCCGCCCAACCGCTACAGGGGCCGCCTTGCCCGCCATCCGTAAAATCGCACCGTCTGCTATCGGCCACGCACCGCAACCAGCAACCGCCCTGCGCATTGCGCCCCGTTGATGCCCCTCGCTCAACCTATGATAGAAGAGTGATAGAAGAGATTGAGCGTCGTCTGAACGAATCGCACTAAGCTTCACGGAATCAGGTCTCGAATAGATTCAATTGGTTATCGGGCATGGCGGTGTCGATTTTGTGGTCGCGGCCCGCAAAGGCTTGCTGGATGGGCATTTTCTCGAAGAGCGTGACCGAGAAAATCTGTAGCAAAGTGTAGAGGGATGCGTCCAACT
>JACQKK010000044.1 GCA_016204605.1 Candidatus Lambdaproteobacteria bacterium | reverse complement strand
TTCGGCCAGAGGATGTCCTTGGCGTAGTGGCCCGCCACGGTCGAGATCGGCCCGTGCTGGTAGTGCATGTCGATGCGCGGCTTGCAGACGCGCCCCGCCACCGCGCGGATCAGCACCAGCGGGTGGGGGCAATCGCGCGCGCGCTCGGCGCGGGTCACGATGATGGCCGTGGCGTTGTCGGTCTCCAGGCAGCAATCGAGCAGGTGCAGCGGCTTGACGATGAAGCGGCTGCCGACCACGTCCTGCACCGTGACGCGCTCGGGGTGGAGCGCCTTGGGGTTGTTCGAGGCGTGGTGGCTGTGGGCCACCTTGACCTGGGCCACCTGCTCCGGGGTGGTGCCGTAGTCGTACATGTGGCGCATGAAGGTCTGGCTGAACATCTGCCCCGCCGCCTGCCAGCCGTAGGCGCGGCTGTGGAGCTGGTCGCCCGCGATGGGCGGGGCCGAGCGGGCGCCCGTGCCCCCGATGCGCACCTCGGAGTAGCCGTTCATGGCGCGGTAGATGGCGACCGTCCTGCACATGCCGGCCTCGATCACGCCCATGGCGATGCCGACCAGCGCCTCGCTGCTGGAGCCGCCGCCGTGCACGTCCATGTAGAAGTTGAGCCGGATGCCCAGGTCGCCCGCGATGAAGGTCGAGAAGGTCGAGTCGTTGCCCGAGTACGAGAGCATGCCGTCGATGTCCGACGCCTGCATGCCCGCGTCCAGCATCGCGTTGCGCACGGCCCAGGTGCCGAGCGCGCGCGTGGTGCAGCCCGAGCCGCGGGTGTAGGTGGTCTCGCCGATGCCGGCGATGGCGTACTTGTCGCGCAGATGCTTGGGACTGCTGGCGTCGATCTCGCTGCGTGTTGCCATAGCTGTTCTCCCTGTTGGCCTCGTCTGCGCCTCGTTTGCGCCGCGTTTGTCCTTTGGGCGCGCCATCGGCGGAACGCGGCGAGGCGCCTGCGTGGTGCCTGCATGGTGCCCCGAATCGAAGCGATGCTAGTGCAGGGAAGTCCGAAAGGCCAGCGCGGCGTGCCGAGGGTAGAGTCTCAGTTTCCTGGAAGAGAGGGAGGGCCTGGGTGGGTGAGGGCACCCGCGCGGGATGCAATCACCCCTCCCAACTTGTTGGGGGGGGCAGGGGTGGGGACGCCGCGCCGGCGGCGGGGGTGAGGCTGCGGCGTCTGCCCGCTCGATTCCGCCTGACTTACCCACCGCCAGCCTGTCGATGTCGTTGACAAGGCCGTTCGGCTATGCCTGCAATGCAACGCAAGTGCGGGGTACTCCGCGGGCGCGCAGCCACGCCCATCAAGCAACGACCGACTGGGAGCACATGTATGGGAACACGGATCGTCTGGGCCGTCACAGGCCTGTGGATGCTGCTGGCGCTCCATCCGGGCGAAGCCTCCGCCCAGAAGTACGGCGGCGTGTTGAAGTCGATGCTGAACACCAACCCTTCGAGCCTCTCGCTGCATGACGAGTCCTCCTCTGAGACCGTCTGGTCCATGATGCCGGTCTACAGCAACCTCGCGCTGTACGACCCCTTGATCGGCAAGGAGAGCATCGAGACGGTCATCCCCGAGCTGGCGGAAAGCTGGAGCACGAGCGCCGATGGCAGGTCGCTCACGTTCAAGCTGAAGCAGGGGGTGACCTGGCACGACGGCAGGCCCTTCAGCAGCAAGGACGTGAAGCACACGTTCGACGTGGTGCGGGGCGCTTCAACCCTCCGCACCAAGCTGAACCCGCGCAAGGCCTGGTACGCGAACGTCGAGGAGATCGTCACCAACGGCGATGCCGAGGTGGCGTTCCGCCTGAAGCAGCCGCAGCCCGCGCTGATCGCCCTGCTCGCTTCGGGCTGGTCTCCCGTGTACCCGTCGCACGTCCTGCCGCGTGACCTCCGCACGGGGGCGCTCGGCACCGGCCCCTTCCTCATGAAGGAGTTCAGGCGCGACCATTCGCTGGTGCTGGTGAAGAATCCCAACTACTTCGTCAAGGGCCGGCCGTACATGGACGGCATCAACTTCACCGTGCTGAAAAGCCCCAGCAGCCGCGATGCGGCGTTGGTCGCCAAACAGATCGAGATCTTCCAGCCGAACATCACGGTCAAGGCGACCATGGACGCGCTGAAGAAATCGAGCTCGGAAATCTCCTTCCAGGCCACGCCGCGCACGCTGTACGAGGCCATCGTCTTCAACACCCGCAAGCCCCCGTTCAACAACCCCCGGCTGCGGCTGGCCGTGAGCCTCGGGCTCGATCGGCGGGCCTTCATCAACAGCCTGTTCAAGGGCGGGATGGTGCCCGGCGGCCTGAACCTGCCCGCGCCCGACGGGAACTGGGGGCTGGATTCCAGAGGGCTGGATACCCTGCCGGGCTTCGGGGACCCGAAGCAGAACATCGAGCGGGCGCGCGCCCTCATGACGGCGGAGGGCTACAGCGCCGAGAAGCCGCTCAAGGTCGTCTGGAAGGCCCGCAACGTGAACTACCTGGTCGATTCCGCCGTGTGGGCCGTGGATCAGCTCAGGGACATCTGGATCGACGCCAAGATCCAGCAAGTCGAGCTGGGCGCCTGGTACGGCGTGCTGGCCCGGCGCGATTTCTCCATCGCCATGAAGGCCCACGGCCCGGGCGCCGACGACCCCGACGTGAACTTCTTCGAGTTCTACGCCTGCGACTCCCAGCGCAACTACTCGGACTACTGCAACCGGGAGCTGCAGCAGCAGATGAATGCCCAGTCGCGCGAGGCGGACCAGCAGAAACGCCTGACGATGGTGCGCGAGCTGGACCGCAGGATGGTGGAAGACGGCGCGGCGATCGTGATGGGCTTTCGTGTCAGCTTCAACGCCATGTATCCCTGGGTGAAGAACTACATCCCCCACCAGTCGCTCTACACGTATCACCGCATGCAGGACGTGTGGCTGGACCGTTAACGAGGCAGCGGCGCCCGCGCCCGCTCGGGCGCCAGCCGCGCCGGATCGTCAACCCCCGAGGAAAGGGACACCCGATGTCGAAGGAATCCGTGCTGGCCGACCTGCGCGAGACGGTCGGCAAGGAAGACCCGCCGGGCGAGTGGTTCACGGTGGACCAGGCGCTGATCGACCGGTACATCGCCATCAGCGGGGAGGAAGGGTGGGTGCACACCGACCCCGTGCGCGCCAAGAAGGAGACCAAGTTCGGCGGCACCATCGCCCCGGGCAACCTGGGCATCGCCATGATGCCCAAGCTCAGCCACAAGACCTCGGTCTACAGCCGCCATCCCCGCAAGTACTCGCTCAACCAGGGCTGGGACAAGATCCGCTACCTGACGCCGCTGGTCAGCGGCTCCCGCGTGCGCGCACGCTCCAAGCTGCTCAGCGTGGACGAGGCGACTGATGGCTCGCTGCGGGTCGCGGTCGAGTACCGGATGGAAGTGGAGGGACGGGAGAAGCCCTGGTGCCTCGGCGTGAAGGTGGGGCGGTTCTTCTTCTGAGACCCACCGGCCCCGGTGCGCGCCTTCGGGAGAATCGCGGCTCCCGGCATCCCCACTTCGCCTGTTGGGCACCCCGCCCCACCTGGTGGGGAGGGGTAGGGGGTGGGGACGCGCACGTCGGAATGCCTATGTCACGCTCGCTTCGCGCACGACCCACAGAAGAGCCACAGGAGCGGACGGCACCCACTGGTCAACGCCTTTGCATCGCCTTTGCATCCGCGGCTCCCCCGACAGCCTCCGGCGGACCGCCCATGGCGTCAGGCGCTCTTCCCCACGCCCAGCACGGCCTCGGCGCCGCGCAGCTTGAAGATCTGCGTGTGGTAGATCTCGGCGCAAACGCGCCCGCCGGTGCGCACGGCGGCGTAGAGCGTGACCCAGTGGTTGCCCTTCTTCTCCCACTTCTTCATGGGTACGGTCAGCACGTCGAGCGGGTCGCCCACGCGCAGCATCTCATGGATCACCGCGCGGGTGCCGCCGTGCACGGCGTTGTCGCCGATGTACTGGTTGGTGGAGCCCATTTGCACGTTGCGCAGCACCTGGGTCGGGTGGAGCGGCGGGTGCTCGCCCGTCCGGTAGAGCGGCAGGTCGTCGTTCAGGATGCGGATCCAGTGCTGGTTGTGCTCCATCGTCGGCGTGTAGCGCAGCGAGCGGTAGGGCTTCTCGATGACCATGGTGTCCCACGTGCGGCGCTGGGTGACGGGCCCTTCCCACTCGTTGGGCTTCATGGTCGCGTGGGCGTCCACGGTCGGGAACGGCGTGGGCTTCCAGGTCTGCATCACCGCGGCGACCTCGCCGCGGTTCGACTCGTTGTAGGCGGTCACCTCGTAGGCGCGCTCCTGCTCGCGGCCGGCGATGGGCTTGGTCTCGACGCGCAGGGTCTCCCCTTCGCAGACGGGCTTGAGGAACTTGATCTCGATCACGGCCTTGCCGAGCCATTCCTCGCCGAACTGGCCCACCAGCGAGCGCGTCATGTTGCCGTAGGTCGCCAGCCCCAGCACGAACGCCCCGCGGAAGCCGAGCTTCTGCGGCAGGCCGTCGGCGTGCATGCGGTTGGCGGAACCGTGGTCGGCGTGGTGGGCCACGGTCGTGTAGGGCCTGCCGACTTCGTACAGTTGCAGGGCTGCGGGCATGGGGGGCTCCGGCATCAATGGGGGAACTCGGATCGTCCGGCCGCGGGTGCACCGGGGTGTTGCCCTCACTCGTATGAGGATTGGGCGTCGCTTGTCAAAGGGAATCCCGAGGTGCCGGAGGGCTTTCGCCCCGGCAAGGCGTGCCGCGATGGGAAGACGACGCCGTCTCACCGGAAGTCGCGGCTCTGCATGGCCTCGGGGCGGCGCTCCAGCTCGGGCAGCCAGAAGCGCTCGACGACGAGGTGGGTCACGCCCTCCTGGGCCTGGAGGGTGCCGGTGACGCCGAGGAAGCTCGCCGTGCGGGCGAGGGCGGCCTGGGCCGCGAACACCGCCGGCCAGACCACCAGGTTCACCAGCCCCGTCTCGTCCTCCAGGGTCATGAACACCACCCCCTTCGCCGTCGAGGGGTGCTGGCGGTTCAGCACCAGCCCCGCGTAGCGCACGCGCCGGCCATCGGGCATCCGGTTGAGCGCGCGCGCCTCGGGCAGCCCCAGCGCGCGCAGGGCCGGGCGCAGCGGCGCCAGCGGGTGGCCGCGCACGCTGTGGTGGCTGTGGCGGCGGTCCCAGCCGATGGTCTCCAGCCGGTCCAGCGGGGCGAACCCCGGCGCGGCCTCGGCGGGGTCGAGCGGCAGCGCGGGCCTGGGCAGCCGCAGCACGCCCCGCGCCAGCCAGAGCGCCCCGCGCCGGTCCACCCCCAGGCTCTCGAAGGCGCCCGTGGCCGAGAGGGCGGCGAGGGCCTTCTCGCCCAAGCCGGTGCGCGCGGCGAAGCTCTCGATCTGGCGGAAGGGGCCGGCGCGGCGGGCGGTCTCGATGCGGGCGCCCTGCTCCGCGCCGAGCCCCTTGACGTAGCGCAGCCCCATCCGCAGGGCGAAGCGCCGCCGCCCTGGGCGGCCGGTCTCTTCGAGCGTGCAGTCCCAGGCGCTCAGGTTGACGTCGATGGGCCGCAGCGCGATGCCCATGCGCCGGGCGTCCTCGACGATGGTGGCCGGGTGGTAGAAGCCCATCGGCTGCGCGTTGAGCAGCCCGCAGGTGAACACCACCGGATGGTGGCAGCGCATCCAGGCCGTGGCGTAGGCGATCAGCGCGAAGCTGGCCGCGTGGCTCTCCGGGAAGCCGTAGTCCCCGAAGCCCTTGATCTGGTTGAAGACGCGCTCGGCGAACTCGCGCGGGATGCCCTTGGCGATCATGCGGCCGGTCAGGCGCTCGTAGTGCTTGTCCATCTGACCGGTGCGGCGCCAGGCGGCCATGTCGCGCCGGAGCTGGTCGGCCTCGCCGGGGGTGTAGTCGGCCGCGATCATGGCCAGCTTCATCACCTGCTCCTGGAACAGCGGCACGCCCAGCGTCTTCTTCAGCACGGGCTCCAGCGAGGGGTGGGGGTACTCGACCGGCTCCTCTCCCCGCCGCCGGCGCAGGTAGGGGTGCACCATGCCCCCCGTGATCGGCCCCGGGCGCACCACCGAGACCTCGACCACCAGGTCGTAGAACCTGCGCGGGCGCAGGCGCGGCAGCATGGCCATCTGGGCGCGGCTCTCCACCTGGAACACCCCGATCGTCTCGGCACGGCACAGCATGTCGTAGGTGGCGGGGTCATCGGGGGGGATGGTGGCCAG
>JACQKK010000149.1 GCA_016204605.1 Candidatus Lambdaproteobacteria bacterium | reverse complement strand
GGGGAGAATCAGGAGGGGCAGGACGGCGAGCGTGCGCACGGTCATCGGAGACTCCGGTGCAAACAAGTGCGAAACGGGTTGGCGATGGGATCGCGATTGCTCGTCTCGCTCGTTTGCGCAGCGATCTCCAGTGGAATCTGCGCCTCGCGAATCGCTGGTGCGCCCGTTGGCTGCGCACTGCCTTTCGAAATTCCGGTCCTGGACGACGAGGGTGAATTCCGGACCGTCGGCTGGCCGGCCGACCGGCCAAGGAGAAGCGCCGCAGCATGGCGCTCTACGAGTAGGCCAACCTTCAAAGCGTACCGGACGAGGAACTACAGGAGGGCTGAGGGAAAGACGTCTCGCGCCGGGGGCGCTGGCAGGCCCGCCTCACCCCCGCCTCAAACAAGAAAGGCGACGCGGGCTGTTCGCCTCGCGTCGCCTCAGGTGCTTCGGGCCGGCAATCGGGCCGCAAGTCTTTGATATTGCGAATAGCGGGGGCAGGATTTGAACCTGCGACCTTTGGGTTATGAGCCCAACGAGCTTCCGGACTGCTCTACCCCGCGGTGTGACGCGCCCAGGGGCGCGTAGAGCGGGAAACAGGACTTGAACCCACAACCCCGACTCTGCAATTCGTCCTACTCGCTGCGTTCCTGGTAAGCGGCCCCGGACCTGACCATCATACGCTGATCACATCGCGGCGCGCGCCCCTCAACGGCCTGCCTCCACGGGACCCGAGTCCGGGCTGCGCGAAACGCCCAGTTCGTTGCTTCATCTCGCCCGGTCCTTGTGCCTCCCCTGCTTCCCCGACGACACTCCTCCTTTAGCCCCAACCTGTTGCCTCGGTGTTGCCTCGGCATTCTCCCCACCATTGGCCTTATCCCTGACCCATTGATCTCGAAGCGCCCCCGGCTGGACTCGAACCAGCGACCGACGGATTAGAAATCCGTTGCTCTATCCGGCTGAGCTACGGGGGCGGCGGACGCGCGCCGGGGCGGTGGGCTACCGGGAACATCCCCGGGCGGCGCGTGGCTGGTGCGATTCTACCGGGGACGCCCGCCGCGGGCAAAGGCATGGCATCGTTCCGCACTCCGGCTGTGGTTTTCTGCCCGGCTGCGTTAACGTGGGACGAACCGGGCGGGTGACCCCACCGTCTTGCGGCGACCCATGACCCGCAGCGCCACGCCCCGGCTCCAACCGTGGGGGGCGCCGCGGGGCGGGGTTGACCTTCGCGAGGTGGGCCGCACGCGGGCTCGGCGATCCACCCCACTTTTCCGATGGTGCGATGCGAGTCGTGTCCCATGACGCGAAACCCGCCCGGCCGCCCTTCGCGGCGTGGTTTGCGGTAGCGCTGGCGCTGCTGAGCGCCGCGGGCGGCGCCTGGGCTCAGGAGGTCGAGGACATCGGAGAGCCGCCGCTTTCCGCCGCGGAATACGAACGGTATCTGAGCGGCCTGCTGGCGCGCGACACCGGCCGCTGGTTGGAAACCGTCGCCGAGCTGCGCGCCATGCCCGAGATCGCGCGCCAGGTGCTGCTGTACGGCCTCGAGGAGCGCAAGGGGTCGCCGGCACCGACGCGGTGGCGCCTCTTTCACCACTTCCAGGAATTCGGCGCGGCCGACGACATCCCGCGGCTGCTGGAGTCGCTGCCGGCGCTGAAACCGGGGTTCGAGCGCGACGTGCTGCTCGGCACCTTCTGGGCCTTGCGGCCCGCCAGCGCCATCCCGCTCGATCTCGGGCTGGGCGTCGAGGAGTTCTCGTTCCTGCAGACCCAGCCGCCCGCGCCCTGGGATCCCGAGCACGACCTGCAGCTCGCGTTGACCCGGCGCAGCTTCGAGAACTTCCACACCGGCAGTGTTCCGGTCTCGGCGATCGCCCGCATGATGCCGTTGCGGGGGCAGCGTTTCGCCAGCACACGGGAGCTGACCGACCGGCTTGCCGCGCTCCTCGGCGCCACCCTCTGGAGCCAGCAGCGGGAGAAGATTCTCGCCGAAGTGGAAACAATTCCCAAGCGGCTGGTGCAGGAGGGCACGTTGCGGCTTCGGTTGACGAACCCCGGCGAAGTCCCGCTCAGCCTGCTGGTGGAGTTCAACGCGTGGTACGGCCGCTTCGAAGCGCGCCCCGAGCCGATGCTGCTGTATCTCCCACCCCGCGAGTCCTACAGCGCGGAATTTCCCGTGCGACTGATCGGAGAGCGCCAGCGCCCGCCGGTGCGCATCGACCTGCGCATCCGCGAGCCGCGCGAGGCCGCGGCGCCGGTCGTCCGCAAGCTGGTGCTGCCCGAGGCCACCCCCGCCTCCGCGCCTTGAGGCGGGCGCGGAGCCCGCGCGCTGGGTCCGCCCCTTGCATCCCTTCGCCCAGGTCGGTAATCCCGGCCGAGGATCGCCGCCCCCCACTTACGCAGGGGCGAGACCCGCGGGCGGGACGCCCTTCACCCCTCGGACGCAGAGAACCATGAGCGGCCTGTTCGACAGCCAGATACGATTGATCGAGCGCTCGCTCGATTTCCGGGCCCAGCGCAACGCCCTGCTTTCGAGCAACATCGCGAACGTGGAAACGCCGGGCTACAAGTCCCGCGACCTCGTCTTCGAGAAGGCGCTCGGCGAGGCGCTGCACCACCGCGAGCCCGGCCCCTTGCGCGTGACGAATCCCCGCCACATGGACGGCAATCCGCACACGCCGCTGGAGCTGGTGAAGCCGCACTTGATCCACGCGGCGACGCCGGTCGGCTCGGTGGATGGGAACACCGTCGACCTGGAACGCGAAATGGCGAAGCTGGGGGAGAACCAGCTCGCCTACCAGGCGCTCAGCACGATGATCAGCCACAAGTTCGCGAACCTGAAGAACGCCATCCGGGGAGATAGCCTCTGATGAATTTCCTCACCGCCATGGAGACGAGCTCTTCCGGACTGGCCGCCCAGCGGTTCCGGATGAACGTCATCGCCGCGAACATCGCCAATGCGCAGACCACGCGCACGCCCGAGGGTGGCCCCTACCGCCGGCGCGACGTGGTGTTTGGCGCGCTGCCCGCGCCGCGCACGTTCGAGGAGGAGCTGCGCAGCCGCGTGACCCCCGAGCAGCCGTTGCACGTGAAAGTGCTCGGCGTGACGGTGGACCGGCGGCCGCCGGTGCTCAAGTTCGATCCCTCCCATCCCGATGCCAACGAGGAAGGGTTCGTGGCCATGCCCAACATCAATGCCACCGAGGAGATGGTCAACCTGATGCTGGCCACCCGATCGTACGAGGCGAACGTCGCCGCCTTCAACGCCACCAAGTCCATGGCCCTCAAGGCCCTCGACATCGGCAAGGTGTAAGGCCATCTGACGTGAACGAGGCAGGTATTTTGCATTATCAGGACGTAACCGGAAGGCAGGTGGCGCCAGAGGCGCAAAACGTACAGGCACCGCGGCGCAGCATCGGCTGACGGCACGCCCAGGGTCGAACGCCGGCGCGGGCAGGCAACGGAAGCACGGGTCACCCCACAGGGTCGTATGGACAGGATCAAGCTGCACACGAACATCCGACCGATCGCCGAGCCCCGGCCGGCCGACAAGCCGAGGGCGAAGGGCGTGAACGAGGGACAGCCCTTCGCTGAAACGTTCCAGGCCGAGCTGAACCGGCCGCAGGCTGCGACCCCGGCGACGGTGCCGGATGCGGTCAAGAGCCTGCAGGCGGAGATCGAGCGCGCCAACAACGAAACCGCCAAGCTGCTGCTCGCCGCGGGGAACCTAAAGCAGCGGTTCTTCCAGCAGGTCAAGCACGGTCTGCACGCGACCGCCACGCCAACCGACGACCCCGACCAGGCCTGACCATGCGCATCGAGAACCCCACCCTGAGCGCCTTGCAGGGCCAGTCCAGGGCCGGCAAGGACGGCACGCTGGTGAGCGAGCTTTCCGCGACGTTCGGCAAGATGCTGGACGAGGTGAACCGGCTGCAACTGGAAAGCGACCACAAGATCGAGGAGTTCGCCACCTCGCCCGAGAAGGACATCCACGGCACGATGATCGCCTTGCAGAAGGCAGATATTTCCCTCCGGCTGCTGCTGCAGGTGCGCTCCCGCCTGACTGCCGCCTACCAGGATATCGTGCGGATGCAGATCTGAGCCGCCGGTTTCGCCTGAGCGTTCCGCCCGTTCCGCTCGCATGCCATGGGGTCGCTGCGCCGCATCCGGCCCGATGGAATGAGTTTTGCTTTTCTTCCCCCAACACCGTCCCTGCGCACGATTTGCCGGTCGCCCCGGCCGTTGCCCGCAGGAGCCGGCTGTGACAGACTCTGCGCCAGGATTGGATCATCCCAGCGGGTGCCCGGCGAACGGAATCGGCGGGCCCATGGCGCATCGCACGACCGGACGAATGGATTCTAGATCTGGGAGCCTCTGCCGTCATGGCCGAAGACAACGCTAACGTCCTCCACGACGTCCGCACGCAGTTTCAGGGATTCTTCGAATCCCTCACCCTGGCCAAGAAGATCACGCTGTTCGCCATCCTGGCCGTGGTGCTGATGGGCATGGCCACGCTGATCTACGTCGCCAACCGCGAGGCGTGGGTTCCCCTCTACTCCAACATCTCCACCGAAGACGCCGCGCTCGTCAAAGAGAAGCTGAACCAGAACCAGATCGCCACGCTGGTGGGCGCGGGGGGCCGTTCGATCCTCGTGCCGGCCGGCAAGGCCGATGACGCGCGCCTGGTGCTGGCCCGCGAGCGGGTGAGCCTGGGCGGCGGTCTCGGCTTCGCGGACCTGTTCATCGGCAAGACCGGCATCGGCGAGACGGAGTTCCAGCAGCAGGTCAAGTACCGCATGGCGCTCGAAGGGGAGCTGGCCCGCCTGATCGGCAAGATTAGCGCCGTGCGCTCGGCCAAGGTCACCCTGGCCCTGCCCAAGAAGAGCCTGTTCGTTGGCAAGGACGAGGAGAAGCCGACCGCGTCGGTGCTGGTGGAGCTGCACCCGGGCGCGGAGCTCGAGCGCGGCGAGGTGCTGACCGTCGCCCAACTCGTCGCCAACTCCGTCGAAGGGTTGAACCGCAAGAACGTCGTGGTGGTGGACAGCCGCGGCACCATGCTCACTCCGGACCCCAACGACGCCGGCGCCGCGAACATCAGCGACCAGTTCTCCATCCGCCGCCGCGTCGAGCAGCAGCTCGAAACCAAGATCGTGAACCAGCTCGAGCCGGTGGTGGGCCAGGGCCGGGTGCGCGCCCACGTCTCGGCGGATCTGGAGTTCGACAAGATCTCGACGCAGCAGGAGATCTTCGATCCGGAGGGGGTGGTGGTGCGCAGCGAGCAGACCACCACCGAGAACTCGACCGGCACCCGCTCCATCCCGGTGGGCGTGCCCGGCGTGACCTCGAACCTGCCCGAGACCCAGGCCGGCGCCAGCGAGGTGGCCAACGTCTCCCAACTGGCCCGTACCAGCGCCACCCGCAATTTCGAGACCAGCCGGAGGACCGTGGTGAGCGAGCCCTCGGTGGGCAAGGTGAACCGCCTCAGCGTCTCGGTGCTGATCGATGGCAAGTACAAGCCCATCACCGATCCGGAATCGGGCCGCGTCATCACCCGCGAGTACCAGGAGTGGACCACCGACGAGAAGCGCGAGATCACGCGGCTCGTCAAGGCCGCCGTCGGCTTCACCGAGAAGCGCGGCGACGTGCTGGAGGTGGTCAACATGCGCTTCAGCAAGGCGCAGGAGGAGGATGTCTCCCGCCAGATCGAGCAGACGGCGCGCAACCGGGCGTTCTTCCTCGATATCCTGCGCTACACCTTCCTCGGCGTGGGGCTGCTGGCGCTGATCATGTTCGTGATCCGCCCGATGGTGCAGCGCCTGAGCGCCAAGCCGGAAGACCTGGACCTGCTGATGGGGCTGCCCGCCACGATCGGCGAGCTCGAAGGCGAGGAGCTGGAGATTCCCACCGAGAAGGAAGCGGGCATTCCGCCGCGCGACAAGATTCTCGACGTGGCCCGCGCCGATCCGCTGGCGACCGCCTCGCTCATCCGCGCATGGCTGCGCGACAAACGGTAACCCGCATCCCGGCGGAGGCCCCCCATGGATGGCGAGAGCACCGTGCCCGGCTATCGCAGCTACCAGGTGCCCGTGTTCGAGGAGGAGCAGCAGCAACAGGCGGGCGCCGCGCTGCCGAAAGCGGCCGGGGCCGAGTTCCTCCCCGCCACCGAGGCCCTGCCCCGCGACCGCCCCTCGGGCGAGGGGTTCCAGGGCCGGGAGCCGCGCCGGCGCACGGCGCCGCAGGCCGACTTCGCCGCCATCAAGTTCCAGCGCGAAAACACGCTGCTCACCAACGCGGAAAGCTACGCGGCCAGCATCCGCGAGGAAGCCGACCTCTACGTGCAGCAACTGCGGCGCGAGGTGCAGGCCCTCGATGAGCAGGCCGAGCGGCGCTACGAGGAAGCCGCGCGCCTCCGCGCCGAGGCCGAGCAGCAGGCCGACCAGCTGGTGGCCGATGCGCGCGAGAGCGCGGAGGAGATTCGCGAGCAGGCCCGCCTGGAAGGGTTCGAGGAGGGCCGCGCCGAGGGGCTGAAGCGGCGCTACGAGGAAGCCGGCGTCAACCTGGAGCGCCTCGACACGATCCTGCGCGAGCTGGGCGAGTATCGCCGGCACGTCATCCACTACGCGGAGAAGGACGGCATCCGGCTCGCCATGCTGATGGTCCGCAAACTCCTGCGCCAGGAGCTGACGATCAACCGCAAGGCGGTCTGGAACATGCTCGCCACCACCCTGCGCGAGCTCGAAGACAAAGGCACCTTCAACATCTGGCTCAGCCCCGAGGATTACCGCTTCGCGGCGGCCGCCCGCCCGGCGCTGGAGCAGTATCTGGCCGAGGATCAGGCCATCACCTTCCGTGCGCGCCCGAGCCTCCAGCCGGGCGACGTGCTGATCGAGACCGACCGCGACGTGATCGACCTCTCTCTCGCCACGCAGCTCCACCACCTGGAAAGCCCGATCCGGCAGATGCTCGCCGAACGCGAGGCCAGGGCCACCACCGGCGAAGCCGCGGCGGAGCGACCCGGCGCGCCGGCGCCGGATGCATCCGCACGGGGCCCATCCGCACGGGGCCCATCCGCACGGGGAGATGGCACGAGCCCGGCCCATCCCACCGATCCGGCGGCGGCGGGCCGCGAGGCGCCATGAGCGAGCCCCGCACCGTGCCCAGCGCAGAGCCCCGCACGGAACCCAGCCCTGTGGCCCGTCCCGAGCCCGCGTCGATGTACCCGGAGCACCTGCCGAACCTGGACGGGTACACGGAGGCCGTGCGGCAGGCCAAGACCATCCGCCGCCAGGGCAAGATCACCCAGCTCATCGGCCAGGTGCTGGAGGCATACAACCCCGGCAGCGCGGTGGGCAGCCTCTGCACCATCTACAACCCGGACTCCGGCCAGCGGGTCATGTCGGAGGTGGTCGGGTTCCGCAACGACAAGATCTTGCTGATGACGCTCGGCCAGATGCCCGACATCGGACCGCGCTGCCGCGTGATCCCGGAGGACCGCCCCCCCTATGTGCGGGTGGGCGACGAGCTGCTGGGCCGCGTGCTGGATGGCCTGGGCCGGCCCATGGACGACCGGGGCGAGCTGGCCTGCACCGTCGAGATGCCGCTCTACGCGCCGGTGATCAATCCCCTCTACCGGCGGCGCATCGTCAAGCCCATCGATGTGGGGGTGCGCTCGATCAACGGTCTGCTCACCTCGGGCCAGGGGCAGCGCGTGGGGATCATGTCGGGCTCGGGGGTGGGCAAGTCCGTGCTGCTGGGCATGATGGCCCGCCACACCACCGCCGACGTGAACGTGATCGCCATGATCGGCGAGCGCGGTCGCGAGGTGCTGGAGTTCATCGAGCGCGACCTCGGCAAGGAGGGCTTGCGCCGCTCGGTGATGGTGGTGGCCACCTCCGATCAGCCCCCGCTGATCCGTACCCGCGCCGCCTACCTGGCCACGACCATCGCGGAGTACTTCCGCAACCGCGGCAAGCAGGTGCTGTTCATGATGGATTCGATCACGCGCTTCGCCATGGCGCAGCGGGAGATCGGCCTGGCGGCGGGGGAACCGCCCACGACCAAGGGCTATCCGCCCTCGGTGTTCGCCTCGCTGCCCAAGCTGCTCGAACGGGCGGGGCTCTCGGAGACGGAGGGCTCCATCACCGGCTTCTATACCGTGCTGGTCGAAGGGGACGACCCCAACGACCCCATCGGCGACGCGGTGCGCTCCGTGGTGGACGGCCACATCTTCCTCAGCCGCGAGCTCGCCGCGCGCGGCCAGTATCCGGCCGTGAACGTGCTGGCCTCGACCAGCCGCGTCATGACCGACGTCGTAGCCGAGGAGCACAAGAACTACGCGCAGGCCTTCATCTCGACCCTCGCTACCTACAAGGAAGCCGAAGACCTCATCAACATCGGCGCCTACGTGCGCGGCAGCAACCCCCGCATCGACTACGCCCTGGCCAAGATCGACGGGATCATCGACTACCTGAAGCAGGCCATCGACGAACCGGCGAGCCTGCCCCAGGCCGAGGCTGACCTCCAGCGGCTGTTCGCCGACTACAACGGCTGAGCCCGCTCCGGCGGCCGCCGGAAATCCCCCCGCCGCCGTCCTACGGCTGGAACAGCAGCGTCCGGCCGATCGCTTCCACCGACGCGGCATTGAGCGCGAAGTGCAGCTCGAGCAGCTCGTGGTCCGGCGTGCAGTGCTTCACGCAGAAGGCGCTGGCGGGCTCGGTCAGGATCACCGTATCCACCTGCCCGATCAGCTCGAGCGCGTGGTCGGGGGTCTCGAGGTTGGCGCAGCCGATCAGCACCCCCGGCGGCACCCGCTCCCTGATCTGCGCGCCCACCACCTCTTCGGTGTTGGCATCGTGGCAGATGAAGCCGAGCCGGCAATCGGGGCGGATCTCCCGCAGCAGCTTGCGCGTTTCGGGGTGCAGGTCGTAGGTGACGGGATACACGCGCGTGCGGGAGCCGCCCAGCAGCTCGCGCACCTCGTCGTAGTGGAAGATGCTGGTGACGACGTGCCTGACGTGCGGCTCCAGCGCCTCCGGCGAGCGCCGCAGGGTATCGAGCAGGTGGTGGTGCACGTTCACCCCGAAAGTCTCCGCCAGATCGCCCGCCACCTCCTTCGACTGGTGGGCCGTGCACTCGACGAACGCGACGATGGGGTGGCGTGCATCGAAGCTCGGCGCCCGCTGGCCGACCAGCTTCGCCAGCGTAATCGGGTTCACCCCCAGCCCGTTGCCCTGCTCGAAGTAGGCCTCGATCAGCTTATCCACGGCGCCCACCTCGCGCGGGGAAACCCGCTCGGCGAGCGAATCGGCCACGAACACCCCCTTGCCGGGCCGCGAGACCAGCAAGCCCCCCGCCTGAAGCTCCAGGTAGACCCGATGCACGGTGTTGCGATGGACGCCGAGCTGCGCCGTCATCTCCCGGATGGAGGGCAGGGCGCTGCCCGGCTCGAACCGGCCGCTCATGATCGCGTAGCGCACCTGCTCCTTGAGCTGGATGTGCAACGGCACGGCCGATTGCTTGTTGATCATGAAGTGTGAGAGGGTATCCTCGTCCATGGCCTCTCTGGATGCCGGCCGGCGGTTCTTGATGAAGCTTCTGCGGGCGAAAGGCACGGTCGGTTCGGACATGGATCGGCACTCGGGTGCGGCCGGCTCGGCCCACGGGTCGACTCGCCGGCGGGAAGTGAGACGCCGCACGCCACGCCTCGGGGCGACGGCAGGAGCACCAGCGTAGCGCCCGCGCGAGAGCGCGCGGGCATCGAACGGCCACGGATGCGCGGCAGGACGCCCGCACCCTCCGGAATCTTCCCCTACGGTATACGCATCGCCGTAGAATGCAACCTGCGCACCGGCCTGCCCTCGGCCCGGCGGCGACGCCCGCACTTCGACCGGCGACAACGGAAGCGGAAAGGCAGCGATGACGACGACGGCGGCGCAGACCCCGGCGCTCCACAAGCTCACCGTGGATCAGGTCGAGTGCCGGAACAAGGTGGTGCTGGTGCGGGTGGATTTCAACGTGCCCCTCAAGGAGGGAAAAGTCGGCGACGACACGCGCATCCGCGAGTCGCTGCCCACCATCCGCCACCTGATGGGCAAGGGGGCGAAGGTGGTGCTGATGTCCCATCTCGGGCGTCCCAAGGGCGTGACGCCCGGGCTCTCCCTGGCGCCGGTGGCGAGGCGCGTGGGCGAGCTGCTGGGGGTGCCGGTGGCCTTCTCCCCCACCGTGGTCGGCGCCGAGGCGCGGAAGGCGATCGACGGCCTCAAGCCGGGCGCCGTGCTGCTGCTCGAGAATCTGCGGTTCCACCCCCAGGAGGAGCAGAACGACCCGGCGTTCGCCAAGGCGCTGGCGGAGTGCGCAGACCTGTACGTCTCCGACGCCTTCGGCACGGTGCACCGGGCACATGCCTCGACGGCGGGGGTGGCCGCGTTCTTCCCCAAGGCCGCGGCGGGCTTCCTCATTGCCAAGGAGCTCGATTTCCTGGGCCGTGCGCTCCACAGCCCCGAGTCGCCGTTCGTGGCGATTCTGGGCGGCGCCAAGGTGGGCGACAAGATCGCCGTGATCCGCTCCCTGCTCCAGCGGGCCGACCGGCTGCTGATCGGCGGCGCGATGGCGTACACGTTCCTCAAGGCCATGGGCCATCAGGTCGGGACATCGCTGCTGGATGAGCCGCACCTGGAGCTGGCCAAGGAGCTGATGGCCGAGGCAGAGCAACTCCGCAAGGAGCTGCTGCTGCCGGTGGATCACCTGGTCGCCCGGGAGGCCAAGCCCGGTGTGGCCGCGGAGCCGAGCGGCATCGATATCCCCCCTGACCGGATGGGGCTCGATATCGGGCCCGAAACCGTCGGGCGATTCGTGGCAGCCATCCGCACGGCCAGGATGGTCGTCTGGAACGGCCCGATGGGGATGTTCGAGCTGCCCGCGTTCCAGGGCGGCACGTTCGCCATCGCCCGCGCCCTGGCCGAATCCAAGGCCGTGACCATCGTCGGCGGCGGCGACTCGGCGGCGGCGGTGGCCGAGGCCGGCGTGGCCGACCGCATCGCGCACATCTCGACCGGCGGCGGCGCCTCGCTCGAGTTCCTGGAGGGGCGGAAGCTGCCCGGCGTCGAGGTGTTGACCAACGTGTGAACGCTCGCCTGGGGGCTGGGAGCAGCGAAGCCCCCTTGGCGCGGCACGAACTGAGGCGGGCGTCCATGCGAGCGGTGACGCTGAACCTGGCAATCCGTCCGGCCTACGAGGCCGACCTGGGCGAGATCGACCGCATCGAGCACGCGGCCTTCGCCACCCCCTGGAGCCGCCAGTTGCTGGAGGGGGCGATCTCGAACCGCCAGTACGAGGTGCGCGTGTTGGCCTCACGCTTCGGGATCGTGCGGGGATTCTCCATCGCCCACCTGGAAGGCGCGGTGAGCAATCTCGACAACCTGGCGGTGGACGAGCCTGTCCGGAACCGCGGCTACGGCCGGCAGTTGCTCGAGGACTGGATCGCCCGCGGCAGGCTCCGGCAGTTGCGCGCGTTGACGCTGCAGGTCAACACGGCCAACGTGGACGCCCAGCGCCTGTACCGCCGCTACGCGTTCGCGATCTCCCGGCGCCTGCCGGGTTACTACCCCAACGGCGACGACGCCTTCGAGATGGAGACGGCGCTGCCCCGGCCGCACCGCTCCTGGCGGGCGCGGCTGCTCGGCAAGAGCCTGCCCGACGGATCGACTCCCGGCCCGGACTAGCGAGGGTCGGTCCCGCCGCGCGCAGCGGCGCCGGCGCGGGGGGCCAAGGGCTCCCCGGAAGCGTGCACCTCCTCTGGATGCTCCATGGCAACCTGCGACTTTCTGGTGATCGGCGGCGGCGTGATCGGCATCAACATCGCGCGCGAGCTGCGCCGCGACTACCCGGACTGCACCGTCACGCTGATCGAAAAGGAGCCGGAGGCGGGACTGCACGCGAGCGGCCGCAACAGCGGCGTGCTGCACGCCGGCTTCTACTACGGCGCCAGCAGCCTCAAGGCCAAGTTCACCCGCACGGGCAACCTGGCGATGACCGAGTACTGCAAGGCCAAGGGCATCGCGCTCAACCCGTGCGGCAAGCTGGTGGTCGCGAAGGACGCCTCCGAGCTCGATACGCTGGACGAGCTGTACCGCCGGGGGCAGGTCAACGGCGTGCCGCTGGACCGGCTCACCGCCGAGGAGGCCCGCAAGATCGAGCCGCGGGTCAAGACCTACGCGCGCGCCCTGTTCTCCCCCAGCACCACCTCCGTGAACCCGACCACGGTGGTGCTGGCCATGAAGGCCGATGCCCAGGCCGAAGGCGTGCGGGTGCAGACCGGCGAGGCCTACCTGCGCCGCGACGGCGGGGCGATCGTCACCAGCCGCGGGCGCTACCAGGCCGGGTACGTCGTCAACGCCGCCGGGCTCTATGCCGACAAGATCGCGCGCGACTTCGGCTTTTCGGAGCGCTACCGCATCCTGCCGTTCAAGGGGCTGTACTGCTACTCCGACGAGCCCGCCGGCGCGCTGCGCACGAACATCTACCCGGTGCCCAATCTGCGCAACCCGTTCCTCGGCGTGCATTTCACGGTCACGGCCGATGGCCACGTCAAGATCGGCCCCACCGCCATCCCCGCCTTCTGGCGCGAGCAGTACGAGGGGCTGGGGAACTTCCGCCTCGACGAGCTGGTCGATATCTCGCTGCGCCAGACGCGGCTGTTCTTCGGCTCCAACTTCGACTTCAAGAGCCTCGCCTTCGAGGAGCTGCGCAAATACGTGCGCTCCCACCTGGTGAAGCTGGCCGGCGAGCTGGTGAGCGGCGTCGAGGTGAAGAACTACCGCCGCTGGGGCAAGGCTGGCATCCGCGCCCAGCTGCTCGACATCAAGGCCCAGAAGCTGGAGATGGACTTCGTGTTCGAGCACGACGACCGCTCGATGCACGTGCTCAACGCCGTCTCCCCGGGCTTCACCTGCTCGATCCCCTTCTCGCGCTACATCTGCGACCACATCAAGAGCGGCGGCCGACAGGCGCAACTGGCCGGTTGAGCGCGGCCGCGCGGGGCGGCCTCACCCCTTGCCCCCTCTCCTGGGGGAGCGGGGGTACTGCGATCCGCGCGGATGGCCTATCCGAGGCTCCCTCCCGCTCCTCCAGGAGAGGGAGGGCCGGGGAGCGTGAGGCCCGCTTTTGCCGCAACTGGCCGGTTGAGCGCGGCCGCGCGGTTCAGGCCACCGCCTTCTTGCGGGCGGGGCGGCTGAGGCAGCCCTCGATCCAGCGGGCGACGCTGGGGTACGGGCCGAAGTCGATCCGCCCGAAACGCGCCCAGGTGAAGATGGCCGCCAGGTTGAGGTCGGCCACGGTGAAAGCCTCGCCCAGCAGGTAGGGGCGGCCGGCGAGGTGACCTTCCAGCACCTTGAGCGGTCGTTGCAGCTTTTGCTCGGCCTCGGCGGCCTTGGCCGGCTCGCGCCGCTCGGCGGCCCAGGTGTGGCGGTGGCGCATGCAGACCAGCAGCGCCTCCTCGACCTCGGCGACCCCCCAGCAGGACCACTGGAGCACCCGCGCGCGATCCTCGCGCGAAGCGGGCCAGAGCCCGACCGTGTCGTAGCGCTCGGCCAGGTACGCGTTGATCGCCATGGACTCGAACAGCACGAACGCGCCATCCACCAGCGCGGGCACGCGCCCGTTGGGGTTCACCTTCAGCAGGTCCAGCCGTTGCGAAGCCTCCTTCGGGGCCACGTCGATGCGCTGGTAGGGCACGCCCAGCTCCTCGAGCAGCCACATGCAGCGGAAGGCCCGGGAGGCCTTGATCCCGTATATCGTAATCATGAAAGCGTCGTTCTCCGCGAGGGAGTCACAGCGGCTGGCCCGCACCGGCAACGGGCCGGGGAACGCCGACTTCAGCGGATTTCGCCCGTTGCCGATCAGGACCTCGGGTCGCAGGCAGGAGGGCGCCCGCCGCAGGGCACGCCATGGGCGCAGCGCACCGTGAACATTCTGTAAGGCCGTGGGGGGCGGAAGCCCGGGATCGGGCAGCCGCCCGGCGGGGCGACGGGCGGTCGCCCCGCGCGCTGGGGCCTACATCAACCGCGTCGCGACCTCCACCATGCGGTTGGAGAAGCCCCACTCGTTGTCGTACCAGGCCAGCACCTTGACCAGGTTGCCGCCCGTCACCGCGGTCGATTCCGCATCCACGACCGACGAGCGCGGATCGCCCCTGAAGTCCACCGAGACCAGCGGCTCCTCGCTGTAGCCGAGAATGCCCTTGAGCGGGCCCGCCGCCGCTTCGCGCATGGCGGCGTTGACCTCCTGCACCGTCACCGTCTTTTCCAGGACGGCCGTCAGGTCGACGACGGACACCGTGGGGGTGGGCACGCGGATGGCGAGCCCGTCGAGCTTGCCCTTCAGCTCCGGCAGCACCAGCCCGATGGCCTTGGCCGCACCCGTGCTGGTGGGGATCATGGAGAGCCCCGCGGCGCGCGCCCGGCGCAGGTCCTTGTGGGGCTGATCGAGCGTGTTCTGGTCGTTGGTGTAGGCGTGGATGGTGTTCATCAGGCCATGGCGGATGCGGAACTTCTCGTGCAGCACCTTGGCCACCGGCCCCAGGCAGTTGGTGGTGCAGGAGGCGTTCGAGAGCACGTTGTGCTTGGCCTTGTCGTACTTGTCGAAGTTGACCCCCATCACCACGGTCAGATCCTCGCCCTTCGAGGGGGCGGAGAACACCACCTTGCGGGCGCCGTTCTTCATGTGGCCGTCGGCGTACTTGCGGTCGTTGAACAGCCCCGCGCACTCGAGCACGACCTCCGCCCCCATCTCGCCCCACTTGATCGCGCCCGGATCGCGCTCGCAGGTGACGTGGATGCGCTTGTCGTCGACGATCAGCGCGCCGTCGGCCACGTGCACGTCGCCGGGATAGCGGCCGTAGGTCGAATCCCACTTGAGCAGGTGGGCCAGCGTCTTGACGTCGGCGATGTCGTTGATGACCTTGAGATCGAAGGCCTTGTTGCCGCGCCCCGCGCGGACGATGTTGCGGCCGATACGACCGAAGCCGTTGATGCCGATGGCGGTCATGGGGAAGCTCTCCTGTCTCTGCCCGCGGCGGCGATCCCTCAGGCGGGCGGGCGATGCGGTGGTTGCGAGCAGCGCCATCCTTCGCGGCGGCTCGCCCGGCAGGCGGCGCGCTATCGAGTTGAGCGCTCCTTTTCATCTTAGCACCGCATCCCGAACCCGCACCAGCGCCCCACGCATCGTAGCGCCGCGCCCTCAGCCGCGGGTAGCCGGCAGCGACTCGGGCGACGGCCGCTCTGCCGGCGGCGGGATGCGCGGCTTGGCCGGCGGCGGGGGTCGGCCCGACCCGGCCGCGGGGGTGGGGCGCGTCTCCAGGGCGGGGGGCGGCGGGAGATCCGCGCCGGGGGGAGCCGCGGGGGCCTCCAGCTCGAGCTTGAAGGCGAGCACGCGGGAGAAATCCTCCTTGCCGTTGGCGGCAGTGCGGCCCACGACCCGCCAGTACACCTGCTTCGCCTTCTCCTTGAGCATCAGCCCCTTGGCCATGCCGGGCAGCTCGCCCGCCAGGGGCACCACTTCGCGATCCCGCGTCCACTTCTCGCCCTGGGGGATGTCGAAGTAGCGCTCCCGGTTCTCGAAGCGCGGGTCCACGCCCACCTGCACCTTGAACTCGTCGTAGAGCTTGCTGTCCCAGCGGAACAGGAACAGCCCGGCCTCCTGGAAGACGTAGTCGGGCGCGGGGAACACCAGCCGGATGCGGCTGACCTGGATCGGCGCGGGCGCGCGGGTCGTGTTGTTGGTCTTGTCCAGCTCCGGCACCAGGTTGCCGGGATCGGCCCTGAGGGTGACCTCGTAGTCGCCGATCAGCGTGGTGGCGGGGAAGGTGTGCTCGAACTCGAGCTCGATCTTCTCGCCCGGGGCGAGCGCCGCCAGGGTGGAGGTGGCGAGCTGCTGCACCTCGTTCGGCAGGCGCGTGTTCACCGCCTCGACCCGCACCTCCACGCCCCGCGCGATGTCGCCGCCCACGTTGCGCAGCTCCGCGCGGATCTTCAGCGCATCGCCGACCAGCACGCTCTGCGGCGCGACGGTGAGCCCTTCCCAGAGCAGGTCCGCCTTCTCGAACGCCAGCCCCGCGGGGGCCGGGAAGGAGGGCGTGCCGGGTCGCGCGGTCGCCTGGGGCGGCGGGGCGCCGGCGAGCGGCGGGGCGGCCTCGGCGCCGGCCTCGCGCCCGAGCACGGTGAAGGGCATGCGGAAGACGGGCCGGCCCACCAGCAGCGGCTCGCGGTATGCCGGATCGAACACCTCCAGTCGCAGCGAATAGGGGCCGGGCACCCTGGGCACGGCCAGCGCAACGTAGACGCGCTCCTCGCGCTGCGGCGGCAGAGTCACGCTGCGGCGCAGGCTGCGCCCGACCGTGCGCTCTTCGCGGTTGCGGAACTCGATCAGCAGCCCCGCCTGCACGGCGCGGGCGCTGGCGTTGGTGAACGACACCTGCACCACCTGCTCATCGCCCGGCTTCAGCTCCGCTTCGGCCAGCACCACCCGCTGCACCTCGATGGCGGTATCCACCGCCCGCGCCAGCGGCGCGAGGCCGCACCCCAGCAGCAGCGACAGCCCGCCTGCGAGCATGCCTGCTCTCATCGCGAATCCTCCATGGTCTCGGGCCCGCGGTGCGGCGCGATCAGGGCGCGCCGCCGCCGGGCAGGGCGGCATCGTTGTGGTAGTGGTACAAGGTGCCCCGTTCGCTGCCCACCATCAGATCCATGTTGCCGTCGCCATCGAGATCGACCAGCCGGGGGGTGGCGCCGGGCGGGAACTTGAGACCGCGGAAGTAGTCGGGCCCTTTCTCCCACCCCCAGATATTCTTCACACTAGGAGGAACCCTCCTGAAGTTCAACAGGCTCCCCTGATCCGACCCGATGATCAGCTCGGCCACACCATCGCGATCCAGATCGCCGAAGAACGGCGTCGCCGAGACGCCAACCTTGATGCCGAGGAAAGCGCGCGAGTTGAGGGTGAACGCGATGCCCTTGCCGCCCGGCTTGCCGAGAAAGGACATCATCGTGCCCGAGAAATCGCCGATCACCAGGTCCGCACGGGCATCGTCGTTGACCGGACCGATGGCCGGAGCGGCGAAGCGGCGCACGCGCACGCCGGCGAGCGCCTCCGCTTGCAGCACGAACACGGGGTCGCCGCTCGCCGCCGTGTTCTTGAACAGCAGCACGGCGCCGTCTTCGGTACCCACCAGCAGCTCGGGCCGGCCGTCGCCATCGAGATCGGCCAGGATCGGCGAGGGATTGCGCCCGCCCTTGTAGCCGCCCAGGTTCTCGGTGACCTTGGTCCAGCGCGCGGCCTTGGCCGTGCCGTCGTTGCGGAAGTAGACGAGCTGGCCCTTGCCGGTGCCGACCACCAGGTCCAGATCGCCATCGCCGTCGACGTCCGCGAACGCCGGGACGGCCCGGCCCTCGAACTGAAGATCGGCGTACTTGTTCGTCACGAGCGCATACACCGGCGCGATCGGGCCCAACACCGGCTGGGGCGATTCGCCGAGCTTCGGCTTCTCCGTGGCGTCGGCCGGCCGCGCGGGTTCGGGCGCCACCTGTCCGGCCGCCACGGGCGCCACGGGGGCCGGGGGAGCCGGCGGCAGCGGCAACACGTTCGCGGCCGGCTCCGGGGCCGCGGACGCGGCGACGGCGGGCCTGGCGACGCCGCCATTCAGCCACAGCAGCAGGTTGCCGCCGCCGTCGCCTACCAGCAGTTCGGGCTTGCCATCGCCGTTGAGGTCGGCAAGATGAGGGGCGCTGAATCCCTCGGCCTGGAAGTTCTCCCAGCTCCGGCTCTGGAGCAGCCAGTTGCGGGGCATCGGCTCCTTCTCCGGGCTCTGGTTGAGCAGCACCATGAGCTGCCCCTCGCGCCCGCCGACGATCATGTCCACCTTCTTGTCGTCGTTGACGTCGAGGAAGGCGGGGGCGGCGTTGGCGCCATACTGGAAACCGCCGAACTGCGTCGAGGCCAGCACGAAGTCGGGCTGCTTGGCGCTGCCCTGGTTGCGGTAGAAGACCACGAAGCCCCGCCCGTTGCCCACGAACAGCTCCAGGTCGCCGTCGCCATCGATGTCCACGGCGGCGGGCACGGCGTTCGAGCCCACGTTGATGCCGGCGAACTCCGTCGTGTCCAGCCGCCAGAGCGGTTGCTTGAGCGTGCCCTCGTTGCGGATCAGCCAGAGCCTGCCATCGGCTCCGCCCACCAGCAGGTCCAGGTCCCCATCGCCGTCGATATCGATCAGCAGCGGAGCGGCGTTGCGATGGACGAGCCCGGGCAGCAGGTTCTCGGTGACGAGCTTCCAGGCCGGCCGCTGCCTGGTGCCCAGATTGTCGTACCAGGCCAGGGTTCCGTCGCGGTTGCCGACGATCATGGCCAGCAGCCCGCTGCCGCGGAGATCGCCCGTCGCCACCACGAGGCGTTCCGGCAGGCGGCCGAACTGCTGCATGTTGAGCAGGTTGCCGGTCGCCTTCCACACGTCGAGCGGCCCCCGCGCATCGCGTCCCGTGTATACGGTGAGCCGGCCCGTGTTGGCGCCCACGATCAGGTCCGCCTTGCCGTCGGCGTTGATGTCGGTGAAGGCCGGCGCCGCGTAGCCGCCATCGTCGATGGCCAGGAACCGCAGCTGGCGGAGCATCCAATCCGGCTCGCGGCGGTTGCCGCGGTTCTCGTAATAGTCGAGCGTGCCATCGGCTTTGCCGACGAACAGGTCCAGGTCGCCGTCGCCGTTCCAGTCCACCAGGGCGGGTACCGCGTGGCCGATGGGCTCGACGCTGAGCAGCTTGCGGGGCGCCGGCGTGCACGGCGGCGCCTCCTCGGGCAGCGCGTTCGCGGACGGGAACTCCGTGCAGAAGCGCGCCCGCTTGAGATCGCCCTGGTTCATCATCAGGGTGACCTCGCCCTGCGCGTTGCCGAGGAACAGGTCGGGGGCGCGGTCGCCGTCCACGTCGGCGAAGAAGGGCGCCAGGCGCTTGCCGAACCCGCCCGAGAGGAATTGCTCGTTTTCCAGCGCGAAGCGGGGCGCGAGCGTATTGCCGGTATTGCGGAAGAACATCAGGCGCCCATCGGCCGTGCCGACGAACAGGTCCAGGTCGCCATCGCCATCGATGTCCACCAGCGCCGGCGCGGCGAACCCGCCCACGGCGATCTCGCGCTCGACCGCGCCGGCCGCGCCGGCGGCGGCGGGGAACTGCGCCGTGATCGCCTCCTCGACCAGCCGCCACGCGGGCTGCCGGCGCTTGCCCTCGTTGCGGTAGAAGCTGATCCGGCCATCCTGCCGGCCGAGCAGCAGATCGGGCAGATCGTCGCCGTTGAGATCGCCCACGGCCGGCTTGGCGAAGCGCGTACTGCCGCCATAGAGCAGCGCCTCGCCGCCCGCGATCGTGCCATAGAACTGCCGCTGCCAAAGCTGGCGCGGCTGATCCTGCGGGAGCGCCGGGGCTGACGCGAGCAGCAGCACCGCGGGGAGGGCCACGAGCGAAGCGCACAGTCGGTGCACCGTCATCGGCGGGTCTGCCTCCGGTCGCTGCGGGCGGTTGCCGGATCGGGGCGGAGGGCCTGGCGGCAGGCGCGCCCCGCCGGCCCGGATCGGCGCGGGTCAGCGGCGTCGCACCGACCGGCTTCTCCCGCAAATACCACGGGCCGGTGTGCCTGTCGAGCGGTTCCGCGCGTGGGTCACGCCCGGGAAGCGCGCCCGGCAGCGCCTCCGGAGCCCGCCGCTCGCTCCGCGCGCGTTGTGTCGCCCCCGACCCTGTGGTGTAATGGCCCGGTGCCGTGGCGCCGTGCGCCGGGCTCTCCATCCGGGGCGCTGGGCGTACACGGCGCCGGCGCGCGACGACGAACGGGGGGATGGTCGCAGTATGGGTGAGCACGGGACGCAGACGATGCTCGAGCGCCTCGGCGGTGCCGAGGGCATCCGCCGCTGGATCTGGCGCTTCTACGACCGAGTCGGCCAGGACGCCTTGCTCGCCCCGCTGTTCCCCGCGGAGCTGACGGAAAGCCGGGTCAAGCAGGCGGCCTTCTTTCTCGAGTTCTTCGGCGGACCGCCCGAGTACACCCAGCGCTACGGACAGGCGTACCTGCGCTTCAAGCACCGGCGCGTGACCATCGGCCGAGCCGAGCGCGACGCGTGGCTGGCGGCGCTGCTCGCCAGCCTGCGCGAGGAGGTCACGGATGCCGAGGTGGTGGCGGAGGTGGAGCGGCGCATCGGGCCCATCGCCACCTCGATGATCAATCACGATCCGGCGCGCAAGGACGCCTACTACTTCCGGTGAGGCGGCGGGCTCAGCCCTCGTCGGCGGGAAACGCCAGGTCGTAGTAGGCGAGCAGTGCCCCGCAGAACAGATCGAACGTCTCGACCGCCGGATAACGGGCGATCTCCTCCAAGGTGGCCATGAGATCGTCCCAGCTTTCGAGCGTGTAGTAGGCCTGGTAGAGCCGCGGCTGTACCTTGTGTTCCTTGAACAGCCGCATCAGCTCTTCCACCGCCGGGGCGAACTCGGCCGGGTTGGCGCGCAGCCGCTCCAGGATCGATTGGAAGAAATCGTCCACGGCCCAGGGCGTGCGATACTTGTCGCCCGGCAACTGCGCCGGCCCGGGGAACCGCGGCCGCCGGCCCGGCTCGGGGGTCGTGGCGGGAGCCACCTTGCGCCGGCGGAACGGCACTTCCTCGTTGCTGGGGGAGACCCGGTAGCGCCGCTGCGCGGCGAGCAGGCGGAACAGCCGCGCCAGCTCGTGGGTCGAGCGTTCCAGGCGCGGCACCGAGGGGGCCAGCACCCGTTGCAGGTACGGGTTGCGCGTGTTTCGATAGAGACGGTAGACGGCCTGATCCGCATCGTAGTCCGGCGCGCCCGGCTGCGCGGCGCGAGGGGCGCGGCGAAACATCCAGATCGGGTCGCGCGGTTCCCCGTCGCGGGCCATGGCTGCACCATCAGGAATCGGGGTTGCGCGGGCCGGTATGGCGCCCACCGCTGCCGCCGGATGCGGCATTGGCGAACAGTATAGGTGCAAATGGGACGCCGAATCCAGCCTGGACCGGTGCGGCTGATGATGCGGCTGCTGCTGCCGGGGCTGCTGCTGGCGCTGCTTTCTGCCCCGGGACGGGCGCAAGACGAGCCGCCGGATTGGGAGCGGCTCGGCGCGGAGGAGCTGCCTGCGCCGGTGGCGCCGGGCGCGGCGGAGGCGCCCCGGGAGGCCATCGCACGGGAGGCGCTGCCCGCAGATTGCGACCCGCTCGAGCAGGCGCGGCGCTCCCGCTGGCCGGCGGCCTTGCCGGAGCCCTACGAATCGTACCGCAAGCAGTTCCTCAGGGCGCGCTGCGAGCTGGCCCAGGGGCGCCAGGCCAGTGCCGTGGCGCTGTTCGGCGGGGCAATGCCGCCCGAGCCCATCCTGCGCGAGCAGTGGCGGCTGGGGCTGTTCCAGGCCCAGCTGGAGCTGGGCCAGACCGCTCCGGCCCTTTCCGCCTTGCGCGAGCTGATCGTGATGCGGCCGGGCTCCGCAACCCTCCAGCGACTGCGGGAGCTGCTGGGATCGCTGGGCGCGCTGGGGGCCCCGCTCGCCGGTCGCGACGGGAGGGAGCCGGCCGCGTCCGCCGCCGAGTTCGCCTACCTCACGGCGTACCTCGACAATATCGAGCCTGCGCCCGACGACTTCGATCTCGCGGCGCGCCTGCTGGGGCTGGCCCAGGCCAGAGGCGAGACGCGCCTGACCCGCCGGCTGCCCCTGCTGCTCTGGCGCCTGCCCAAGGACGAGGAGAGCGCCCGGCGCTGGCAGCAGGCGCTGCGCCAAGCGCCACCCGATGCGGTGCAGCAGCCGACCAGCAGCGACCTGTTGCAGCGCAGCCGCCAACTGTTCGCGCTGCGGCTGTTCAGCCTGCTGGTCGAAGAGCTCGAGACCGGCGACCTCGCGGCGCTGGATACGGAAACCGCCCGCCAGCTGGGCGGCCTGTACTTCCAGGGGCTGACGCGGCTGCGGGCCTACGAGCGCGCCGCGACGCAGATCGCCTCGGAGGCCGTGCGGCGCCGCTTCGCCTTCGACGACAGGCTGACGCTGCCGATCGCGCTGCGGATGCAGTTGCGGCTGCAGGACATGCCGGCGGCCGAAAAGCTGCTCTCCGCCCTGGAGGCGATCGCGCCCCGCGCCGCGGTGTTGCCGGAATTCTATCTCGAGATGGCCCGCTACCATGCGTTCCGCGGCAACTTCGAGCAGCTTCAGGGCTGGACCCGGCGCATCCTGGCAGGCTTCCCCGGCAACGGCCGGGCGGCCGACGCCTATTGGCTGTTGACCTGGCACCACTTCCGGCGCGGCGAGTACGTTCAGGCCGCCCGCTGGTGCGATCAGGCCATCGCCAGCGGCAGCTCCTACCACGCCGAAGTGCGCTCGCGCTTCTACTACTGGAAGGGCCGCATCGAGCAGGAGCTGGGCGACGAGGAGAAGGCGCAGCAGACCTGGGAAGAGCTGCAGCGGCGCTGGCCCGCCAGCTTCTATGGCATGCTTTCCCGCGCGGTGAGCCGCCACGGGGTGGAGCTGCCGCGCTTCGGCGCGGCGGCCGGGCCGCCGCCCGATCCCGGCCCGCCCGCGTTGCAGGCGGTCTGGAGCGATGCCATGCTGCGCACCGCCGCGTTCCTGTTCATCGTGGGGGAGGAGCGCCAGGCGGAAGCGCTGCTGCACAGCCTGATCGGCCGGCCCTTCTCCGCAGCCGTGCTCGAGGAGCTGGGGCAACTGCTCCAGCACTATCGGCAGTACCACCTCCAGCAGCGGCTGATCGCCAACTACTTCCTCTCGGACCTCAAGCAGAGCCCGCTCGCCGATGCGCCCCTGTGGCGCTTCGCATACCCGCAGGCCTATTGGAGCACGATCGTCCAGCACAGCGCGCCGCGCCAGGTGGATCCGTACCTGGTGCTGGCCGTGATGCGCGAGGAAAGCCACTTCCAGACCGTGGCCGACTCCCGCGCCGGGGCCAAGGGGCTGATGCAGCTGATGCCCGCCACGGCGCAGATGCTGGCCAAGCGGCTCGGCCTGCCCTACGCGGAGGAGCACCTGCTCACCCCCGAGGGCAACATCCCGCTGGGGGTGGTGTACCTGCAACGGGTGCTGGCGCGGTTCGGCGGGAACATCCTGCTGGCCAGCGCGGCGTACAATGCCGGGCCGACCGCCGTGGCCCGCTGGGTGAGCCAGTACGGCAAGCTGCCCTCCGACGAGTTCGTCGAAAGCATTCCCTTCGACGAGACCCGCATGTACGTGAAGCGCGTCTACACCTCGTACCTGATCTATCGCGAGCTGTACCGCTGACCGGAGCGCAGGCGCCGCCTGGAGCTGTGGCTCGGCCGTCGCCCTGACGACCCGGCACCCGTGCATCCCGCCGGGTTTGATTCGCCGCCGCTCGCGGCGCTGTGGTTCATGGCGATCGGCAACGGTAGCGGATTGCCCGCGTCGCTCGACTCGACATTTCCGTGTCACCCCGAGCCCTTCGGCCCGCACGGGACAGGCTCCGCGCGAGGTCTTTCGATCTGGCGCGGTCCCGTGACGGGAAACCGGGTCGCCGGTGCCCGGCGCGAAACTGAGCGCCCCTCACTTTTCTTGAGGAGAAATCTTTTCGTTTTCAATGATTTGGTGGAACATGGCGATGATTAAGTTGGACAACTCGCACACGGAGGTGCGTCGCCATGTTCCGAGAGCAAGCATACGGATTGCTGAGGG
>JACQKK010000167.1 GCA_016204605.1 Candidatus Lambdaproteobacteria bacterium | reverse complement strand
GTTGTCGCCGTCGGAGCGTGCCGCGATCATGGCGCCGCCCATGGCCATCATCCCGCCGACCACCAGGGGCCAGTTGGCGGTCACGCCGCCCATCATGCCCATCATCGGCCATCGCCGTGGCGCATCGCTGCGAGACGGCTGGGCCGGCGGGCGCTGCGGCGCCGCCGGTGGTGGCGGCGATAGCGCGCCGGGAGGCGGCCCGCTTTCCCTGCGAGCCAGCCGCGCGGCGAGCCGGGGCACCTGGGCGGAGAGCAGGCCGACGAAATCCCCCCGGTGCAGCACCGACTCGCTGCGCACGATCTCGCCGGTCTTCACGTCGGTCATCTGCACGTTGACCTGGTAGCCGCCCTGCAGCCTCGTGATGCGACCGGTGACGACAAACTGCACGTTCAGGAGTTGCCCGGCCTCGGTGGCCCGGGACGGATCGGTGAACCCCTCCTGCTGAAAAGCCAGCTCGCCCAGCACGGCGTCGGTCTGGGTGCGCTCCAGCACCGTGAACGCCTGCAGGTTGACGAGCTCGGTGCGGAGCTGGTCGCCGGTCGCCGTGGCTTCCGCATCGTCCGTGCCCACCCGTTGGAATTGCAGCACCGCCACGCGCGGTCTGGATTCCTGAGCCTGAACGGGATATCCCGCGGCCAGCACGAGCAGCAGCAGCCATCCCGCATGAAGTCTGCACATGGGTACCGGAAGCACCTTGGTCGTCCATTCTGCTCTGACAGCGCCTTGCCGGTGCGCCGATGACGGCCTGCGCGGCGAAGCCCGACCGGCGGGGTGGGCTCGGGCCGGAATCGGCTATCGTCGCCACATCACCGGTGCGCGGCTGCGACCTCGGCCAGCGCGCCGATCACCCGCAGCGCGGCCGCGCTGCCATCGTCATCGCCCTTCTCGAAATCGCCCTCAGCCAGGCCCATCGTGTTCGTGACGTGCGCCAGGCATAGCACGGGGCGCTTGTGGACGGCGGCAAACGTGTAGAGCGCGGCCGCCTCCATTTCCACGGCCAGGATGCCGCGAGCCCGTGCCGCTGCGATGGCATCCGCGGTTTCCCGAAAGGGCGCATCGGTCGTCCAGCTCGCCCCTCGGTGGACGGGCACGCCCAGCGCTTTGATCGCGCCCAGCGCGCACGCGACAAGATGCTGATCCGCATGCGCAAATTCGCTGGGAGCGGCGTAGTGATAGCTGGTGCCCTCGTCGCGCAGCGCCCGATCGATCACGACGAAGTAGGGCGGCGCTGCGAGTGGAGTGATCTGTCCCGCGGAGGTGATGCTGATGAGGAAGCGGCAGCCCGTGGCGAAGAGCTGTTCGGCCACCAGCACCGCGAAGGGCGCCCCCACCGCGCACCCGATGATGCCGAGGGTGCGGCCCGCGAGATCGAACTCGTGCAGCTCGGTGTGGTAACAGGCCCAACCGCTGCTCAGGCGCGCGGCGTTCCTGCGCCTGAGATGGCGGACGATGTCGCCGTCCGGGTCGAGCACGCACATCTCCGGCATGCGCACGTGGGGCAGTCGTTTCTGCCGCCGGGCTTCGCGCAGGAGGTTTTCCGGCACGAATTCGGAAGGTGCGCCGTAAGCCTTGGCGGCCAGGATCGGTGCTGCCGACTTACGTGCCATGTCCGCTGCTCTCATCGCCAGGCGAGGCGACATCGGCGCCCCGCCCTCGATCCTGCTCCCCGGCAACCCTCGCGGCAAGTCTGCGCCCGGACCTCAGAACCACCTGCGCAGCCAGCTCTTCTCGAAGAGCACCTTGGCGATGTGCCAGCGATAGCCGACCGCCTTCAGCGCCATCTGCGGGGTCGGCTCGGCGTAGAAGTTGCCCTTGCCGAATCCGGCCTTGCGGTCGCCGGTCTCGATGAAGCATTCGCCGTAGCCCTCGAACCGTGCGGGCGCCCCCTCGCCCGTGATGGCGCGGGCGATGTTGTGCGCGACGACCTCGCCCTGCGCGTGAGCGAACACACCGGCCTTGGGGAGGGGCTTACCCAGCTTGAGCGGAATGCCCGTCACGTCGCCGATGGCATAAACGCCGGGAAACTTGGTCTCCAAGGTGTTGCGATCGACGGGCACCCAGCCGCTCTCGGCGACCAGGCCCGCTTCCCGCACGACCGCCGGGGCGCGGTGTGGCGGAACGTAGGCGAGCAGATCGAACTCCGCATGGCGGTCGTTGGCGAAGGCGATCCGGCGCGCTTGCGCGTCGACTGAGGTCACCTGGTGCTCAGGGTGATAGGTGATGCCCTTGTGCTCCACCATCTGCCGGACGGCGGCGCTCACGGCCGGCCCCGCGACGCCCATCGGTCCGGGTTCGGCGGCGTAGAGCTCCACCTGCACCTGATCGCGCACCCCGCGCCTGCGGCAGTCATACTCCAGCAGCATGGCCGCCTCGTAGGGCGCCGCCGGGCACTTGTAGGCCGGCGCGGCGGTGAGCACGACCAGCCGGCCCGAACGGAACGAGTGGAGTGCATCACGCAGGCTTTCCGCACCGGCCAGCGTGTAGAAGTTGTGGCCGGCTTCGGGCAGGCCGGGGATGGCTTCCGGAGCCAGCTCGGCCCCCAGCGCAATCACGAGGTGCTCCCCGTGCAGCGTCTCGCCGTTCACCGAGACCCGCCGCGCGTCGGGGTCGATGCGCCGTATCTCGCCGCGCACGACCTCGATGCCCTTGCGGCGCAGCCGCTCCAGGGGCCGGGAGATGTTCCCGGCGCTACGCCGTCCGGTCATCAGCCAGAGGAGGGACGGTGCGAAGAGATGGTTCGCTTCCCGCTCCACCAGCACCACGCGGTGCTGCCGGGGCAGCAGCTTGCGGAGCGTGTTGGCGGTGACCAGGCCGCCTACGCCGCCGCCTAGCACTACGACGGTACGCGGATCGTTCATGTTTTCATCTTCCAGTTTGGGAATATCCGGGAGTTGACGGCTTTTCTGCCGCCAGCGCAATGAGGGCCGCACCGCACGTGGTGACGCGACCCAGCCACGGTTCGATGGGCGCCGGCAGGCGGGCCGGCGGGGCCTGCGGTGGATAGAACGCTGCACCGTGCATCCGCTCCACGCGCAACCCGGCTCCCACCACGAGGCGGCGCAGCTATCTGGCGGTGGGAAATCCGGCCGCGCGCCACCGGCGCGAGCCGGCCCAGCCGCGCACGAGGGAGCTTTCGCGCCGGGCGTGCTAGCCATCCGGTTGCACGATCTCCGCGGTGCGGATTCGCCTCAGAACACCAGCACCCGGTCGGCCGCGCGCGTCCAGCCGGTCAGCTCCTCCATGCTGCTGCGCCGGCAGCCCTCGGCCAGCTCCTCCTCCCGGATGCCGCGCGCGTCCATGCACGTGCCGCACACGCCGATCTCGCCGCCTTTGCGGGCGAGGATGTGCAGCATGTGCTCGATCTTGTAGTAGCCCTCCGGCACCTTCTGCCCACCCTTGGCACAGGCGGCCGCATCGCCGATGAGAAACACCCGCACCGGTTCGCCCTCGCGCTTGGCGAGCGATCCGGCCAGGCGCAGGGCATTGTAGCAGCGTTCGGTGCCGTAGGGCGGGTCGTTGAGAATGAAGAGCGTGCCAGCCATGGGACACCTCGATGAGGATAGGCGGCGCTGCGGCCCCAGGAAGCGGATCATTCCAGATCGCGCCGCATGGACTGATAGGTTTCCCGGTCGATCTCGCCCCGGGCGTAGCGTTCCTTCAGAATGCCCAGGGCCCTGTCGCCGTTGCCGGCCCGGTTGGAGCGGGTCGCCGTGACCACGGCCCATACGATCAACCCGATCACGGCCAGTGGAATGAGCCAGCCGAATCCCATGCCCCAGCCCCAACTGCCGAAATCGCTCACCATGGTGCCAGCTCCAAGTTTTCGTTTGTGTGTTGGGTTCCGGTCACCCGCGAACCACCGGCAGCCCGGAGTGCATCCAGCCTGCGACACCGGTGGAGAGCAGATACACGCGGGGAAAGCCTGCGGCATTCAGCACCTGAACGCCCCGGCGCGAACGGCGCTCGGTGCGTCACACCACCACGACGGATCGGTGGCGCTGGGGTTCCAGCTCGCCCAGCCGGCGCTCCAGCTCGTCGATGGGGATGAGCAGGGACGGCTCGATGCGGTCGTCCGGTCCCCGGTATTCCTTGGCCGAACGTACATCCAGCACCTGGATCTCCCGGCCCTGGTCCATCCACCCGGCCAGCGTGGCCGGGGTCACGGTGCGGTGGCTCCGCCAGTGGCGCAGCATCCAGGGCAGCAGGATCAGCGCGGCCAGCACGCCCAGGGCGATGCCGCCGCTGCGCACCCAGCCCTGCGCACCCGTCAGCGCCTCGCGCCCCGCATAGCCCAAGTAGGCATAGCCCGCGGCCCCGGGAACCATGCACACCACCGTCGCGGCCACATATTGCCCCAGCGGAATGCGGGTGAGGCCCAGGGCGTAGTTGAGCAGGTTGAACGGGAACAGCGGCACCAGCCGCACGAAGGCGACGAAACGCCAGCCCTCGGTCTCCACGCCTGCCTTGAGTTGCGCCAGGCGCCCCCGGGCGCGGCGCTCCACCCACCCGCCGGCTGCGTAGCGCGACAGCAGGAAGGCCAGTGTAGACCCTGCGGTGGCCCCGATCAGGGAGTAGACGGCGCCCAGCGCCGGCCCGAACAGGGCTCCCGCAGCCAACGTGATCGGCGCGCCCGGCACGAACAGCACCGGGGCGATCAGCCACAGCGCGATGAGCGCCAGCGGCGCCCAGGGCCCGAGCTGCCCGAGCCGGGCCAGCAGCGCGCCGGCGGCGAGGTGCTCGCGGAACCCGATGCCCAGCGCGATGCCCAGCGCGACGCCCAGGACAATGGCCGTCACCGGCACGAGCCGCGCAAGACGTCGAACTGCCATCGAAGGACTCCGGTAGGGAATGGGCTGGCCGATCTCCGCACGCCGGAGTCCGCCAGCCGGCGGGCTCATGCCGGGCGGTCGTCCGCGGCCGGCCGGCCGGGCGCGGCCTGCCGCGCACCGAGCGGATAGCTCGCCGTGTCTCCCAGCCAGGGCTGGATCAGCAGCCAGTCCAGGCGCAGGTACTTGGGCTCGCGGAACTGCGCGATGCCGATGGTCATGGCCGCGTGGCCGGCGCCGG
>JACQKK010000148.1 GCA_016204605.1 Candidatus Lambdaproteobacteria bacterium | reverse complement strand
GGGCCCCTCGCCGCCACGAGCGCCTGGCTGGCGGAACCCACGGCGGTGCGCATCGCGCGCGCGCCCGATCGGCGCACGCTGGCGCTGTGCCTCGGCGAGCTGGCCCACCGGGCGGCGCTGCGGCGCCCGTTCCCCGGGCTGAGCCCGGCCACGGCCGAGGTGTACTCGCTGCTGCCGCGGGGCTGGCGGCGCTTCGCCCTGCGGGCCGGCGAGCGGGGGCAACTCCTGCGCCGGGCGCAGCTGTACCGCTGGCTGCCCCGCGATGACGCGCCCGTCCCCTACCGCGTGACCGGGCGCCAGTTGGCGCTGCTGCTGGAAGGCTACGCCCGCGACGCGCAGAGTCGCCGGGCCACCCGCGAGGTCGTGCTCCATCCGGGCGGGCTCGTCGCGGAGATCGCCCCGCGCGCCAGCGAGGTCACCGCGCTGCGGAGCGCCGCCGGCGCCCCGCTCGATCGTCACCGCGCGTATCCGGTGTGGCTGCCCGCCAGCCTCGCCGCGGGCGCAGCCGCGGCGTTCGATCGGGCGCTGATCCACCCCAGCCAGCGGGCCGGCGCCGCGGCGGGATCGCTCCGGGAGGCGCTGTTCGCACTGCTCTCCGACCCCGCGCTGATGCTGCCTCCGCCCTGCCCGACGTTCCTCGCGGGCGGCGGTTGAGCGGGGGGCGCTGCTACCTCACCCCCGGGCTCGCTCTCCAGGCGGAGCGGGGGAAGGTCGCTGTTCCGCCCTGGGAGCGGAGACGGCGCCCTCTCCCTCTCCTGGGGGCGAGGGAGGTCGGGGAGGGTGAGGTCCCGCTCAGCGGTTGCGGAACTGGGCCTTGCGCTTCTCGTTGAAGGCGTTGACGCCCTCGCGGCGATCCTCGCTGGCGACCAGGAGGTTGTAGCACTCGATCTCGAGGGCGAACCCCGCCTCGAGGGTGAGGTCCAGGCTGCGGTCGATCGCCTTCTTGGCCTGCCGCAGCGAGATCGGGGCGTTCTCCGAGATCAGGGTGGCCAGGGCCACCGCCTCGTCCATCAGGTAGGCGGGTTCGACCATGCGGTCCACCAGCCCCCAGGCGAGGGCCTCGGGGGCGCGCACGGTGCGGCCGGTCAGGATCATATCCTTGGCGCGGGCCGCCCCGATCCGGCGGGGCAGGCGCTGGGTGCCGCCCATGCCGGGCATGATGCCGAGCTTGATCTCGGGCAGCCCGAAGGAGGCGCTCTCCGATGCCACCACCAGGTCGGCCAGCACCGCCAGCTCGCAGCCGCCGCCCAGGGCGAAGCCGTTGACCGCCGCGATGATCGGGATCGGCACGCGCAGCATGGCGTCGCGCCCCGCGCGGAAGATCTCGTGCTGGCGCTTCCAGGCGATGTCGTCCATCCCCTGGCGCTCCTTGAGGTCCGCCCCGACGCAGAACGCCTTCTCCCCGGCGCCCGTGAGCACGATCACGCGGCGGTCGGGTTCCTCGTACACGTCGAAGGCGCGGAAGTACTGCAACAGCTCGCGGCCGGCCTGGGTGTTCATGGCGTTGAGGGCCTGGGGCCGGTTCAACGTCAATACCTCGATGTGGGGCGAGGGCCGGTGGATCAGCAGCGTTTCGTAGGTGGCCATGGGGCTCTTCTGATTGGGTGCGTGCATCCTCGAACAGGTGCGCCACGGCGGCGCACGAGGGGGCGCCGCGATCGCCCACCGGCGACTGCGGCCGCTCCATCCATTTTACTATGGGCGATAATGCTGTATGTAGAAAAGCTCCACAACCGCCATGGTCCGGCGTCCCCCGACCCGTCCTGAGAGGAGGCAAGCGCATGACGTCGCAAACCCGGCTGACCATGCCCATCGGCGAGGCGATGTTCAGCCAACGGGCCATCCGCAAGCTGCGGCCCGATCCCATCCCGGTCGAGGACATCCACACCCTCCTCGATGCGGCGGTGAAGGCGCCCAACGGCGGCAACCACCAGCCCGGCCGGTTCATGGTCGTCACCGACCGCGCGCTGCTGCAGCAGTTCGGCGCGCTCTACCACGAGGCGTGGTGGGCCAAGCGCCGCGACCGCGAGAAGTGGAGCAGCAAGGCCGATATCCCGCCCGGAAGCCAGTACCAGCACGCCGCCCAGCTCGCCGACGAGATGAAGGACGCCCCCGCGGTGGTGCTCGTCTGCGCGCCCAGGGGCACGGCGGCCCCCTCCGTCCTGCCCAGCGCGCAGAACCTGATGCTGGCGGCGCGGGCGCTGGAGATCGGCTCCGTGCTGACGATGCTCCACCCGCAGGTCGATGAGCGCGTGCGGGCGCTGTTCCGGATGCCCGCCGACGTGGAGATCTTCTGCTGCATCCCGCTCGGCTACCCGCGGGGGAAGTTCGGCCCCACCACGCGCCTGCCGACCGCGAAGACCGCCTTCTTCAACGCCTGGGGCGCGCCACCTCCCTGGAGCTGATGGCGCCCTGGAACTGATCGGCGCCCGTCGCGTCAGGTCGCGCCGCGCACCCGCGGCAGCCCGCCCGCCGAGGGCCCGGCCCCGGCGGGCCGCCGCCTCCACCCCCTCTCACCAGGAAAGACCGTCACGATGGCCGTCCACACCGTCACCATGAAGGGCCGCACTGATCCGATTGGGGTGCCGATACCCGTCGGCAAGATCGTCTGCATCGGGCGCAACTACGTGGCCCACATCGAGGAGCTGAAGAACGAGAAGCCTTCGAGCCCGATGTTCTTCCTCAAGCCGACCACCGCCCTGCGGCGCCTGGAAGACCCGATCCGCCTGCCCGCGTACTCGAAGAAGGCGCGCCACGAGCTGGAGCTGGCGGCATTGATCGGCAAGACGCTGTCCCACTGCCGCGAGGACGAAGTGCTGGCGGCCATCTCGGGCTACGCGGTGGCCATCGACGTGACGCTGCAGGACGTGCAGGACAAGCTCAAGGAGCAGGGCCACCCCTGGGAGATCGCCAAGGCGTTCGACGGAAGCTGCCCCATCTCGCCGTTCGTGCCCGCCGCGCAGGTGCCGAACCCGCAGGACGTCAAGATCGTGATGCGCGTCAACGGCCAGCTCCGCCACAACGACAGCACCGCACTGATGATCTACAAGATCCCCACCATCGTGGCCGCCGCGTCGCAGTACTTCACGCTCGAGCCGGGCGATATCGTGCTGACGGGCACCCCGGCCGGCGTGGGCTCGCTGGAGCCCGGCGACACGCTGGAGATGGAGATCCAACACGTGGGCGCCTACACGTCGAGCGTGGCCAGGTAGAGGCGGCACCCCCCACCCCGACCCTCCCCCGCAAGGGGGGAGGGGGAAGCAGCGCCGACGTGGCGAGGCGGCTCGCACGGGCTGGATCAATCGCCCCTCTCCATGAAATGGAGAGGGGACGGGGGTGAGGTCCGCGGCCGGGCTCACCCCCCGGCCCCTCTCCACCGGTGATGGAGAGGGGAGGTGGCGGCGCAGAGTCGGGCTGTCCGCATGTTCGGGAGCGATCCCCCCTCTCCATGAAACGGAGAGGGGAGGGGGTGAGGCACCGCGAGCCGTCACCCGGAACGCTCCGGAAATCGTATAAGGAGCCGGCCATGCAGTACACCGAATACGGCCTCAACGACGACCGGAAGGCGCTCTGCCGCGGCGTGCGCGAGTTGTGCGCCCGCTACGGCGAGAGCTACTGGCAGGAGGTGGATCGCGTGCAGGCCTACCCGGAGGCGTTCGTGCGGGCGCTGACCGAGGGCGGCTACCTGGCGGCGATGATCCCGGAGAGCTACGGCGGGCTGGGGCTGGGCGTCACCGAGGGCGGGCTGATCCTCGAGGAGATCAACCGCTCGGGCGGCACGGCGGCCGCCTGCCACGCCCAGATGTACACGATGGGCACGGTGCTGCGCCACGGCAGCCCGGCGCAGAAGGAGCGCTACCTGCCGCCCATCGCCAAGGGCCAGCTCCGCCTGCAGGCGTTCGGGGTGACCGAGCCCGATGCCGGCTCGGACACGACCAGCATCTCCACCACCGCCGCGCGCCGGGGCGACCGGTACCTCGTCAATGGCCGCAAGGTGTTCATCTCGCGCGTGAAGCAGTCGGACCTGATGCTGCTGCTCGTGCGCACGACGCCCAAGGAGCAGCGCGGCAAGCGCACCGAGGGGCTGAGCGTGCTGCTGGTGGACCTGCGCCAGGCGGTCGGCCACGGCCTGGAGGTGCGCGGCATCGAGACCATGATGAACCACCACACCAACGAACTGACGTTCGAGAACCTCGAAGTGCCGGCCGAGAACCTGGTGGGCGAGGAGGGCCAGGGCTTCCGCTACATCCTCAGCAGCATGAACGCCGAGCGCATCCTGATCGCCTCCGAGAGCATCGGCGACGGCCGCTACTTCGTCGAGCGCTCCGTGGCCTACGCCAACCAGCGCGTGGTGTTCGACAAGCCCATCGGCCAGAACCAGGGCGTGCAGTACCCGATCGCCCGCGCCTACGCCGCCGTCGAGGCCGCCCGGCTCATGCGCGACCGCGCCGCCGAGATGTTCGACCAGGGCGAGAACCCCGGCGCCGAGGCCAACATGGCCAAGCTGCTCGGCGCCGACGCCGCCTGGCAGGCCGCCAACGCCTGCATGGACACCCACGGCGGCTACGCCTACACCCGCGAGTACGGCATCGAGCGCAAGTTCCGCGAGACCCGGCTCTATCTGACCGCCCCCGTCACCAACAACATGGTGCTCAACTACGTCAGCCAGAACGTGCTCGGCCTGCCCCGGTCGTGACGGGTGACGGGCGGGTCTTCAACCGCCGGCATCCGTGCGGAGGGTGGCTTCCCGCGTCTCCACCCCGCCCTGCGGTCACCCCTCCCCACTTGGTGGGGAGGGGCAGGGGTGGGGACGCGCCCACCCTCACGCCGCCTTGGCACGGGCGCGGGCCTCGGCCGCCGGCGGGGCCGGGCGCCGTCCCCACCAGCCCCAGACGAGCACCGCGGCAAGGAGCAGGGCGTAGCCGCGCTCGATCCAGGGGCCCCAGCGCCGGTAGACCGAGCCGGTGGCGGGCACGCGCACGTCGAGCGCCAGCCGCGCCGCCTCGAACTGGCCCAGCACCGGCGAAGCCACCTCGCCCCGGGCGTCGAACAGCAGCGAGCGGCCGTTCTGCGAGAGCAGCAGGATCGGGATGCGGTTCTCGATGGCGCGGAAGCGCACAAAGGCCGCGAACTGATCGGCCACGCTGGTGCGGCCGAACCAGGCCAGGTTGGCCAGCACCAGCCCCAGGTTGGCCCCGGCATCGGCCATCCCCCGCGCCACGTGGAACACGGTGGCGTCGAAGCAGATCATCGGCGCCAGCCGCACGCGGTCGCTGACCGGAAACACGGCGTAGCGCGTGCCCGCCTCGAACTCGCCGATCTGGGGAATCCACGCCTTGAGCGCGGCCCGCCAGGCCGGGAACCACGAGGCGAACGGGATCGTCTCCCCGAACGGAATCAGGGTGAGCTTGTGGTAGACGCCCAGGACGCGCCCCTCCGGGCCGAGGTGCACGGCGGCGCCGTAGATTCCCTGGGGCCGCAGGGTTCCGGGCGCTGTGCCGGGCGCCCAGGCGAAGTCGGTGGTGGCCAGCACGAGCTGCACGCCGCGCCCGCGCAGCCATGCCTCGACCCGCGCACGCTCGCGGGGCGCGTAGAGGAACGGCTCGGGATAGACCGATTCGGGCCAGACCACCACCACCGGCACCTCGGGCCGGCGGGCCAGCGCCTGTAGGCCGCGCTCCGAATCGGCCAGCAGGTCGTCGAGGCTGGCCTCGCGGGTCGAGATCGCCAGGTCGGGGTTCGAGGCCAGCCGACGCAGCGAGAAATCGGGCTGCACGCCCACGAGCTGCACGGGCGCGCCCACGGCCTCGGCCCGTGCCACGTCGGCCTGCCGCCACTGGCCGTATGCGAAGGCCGCGGCGAAGGCGATGGCCAGCGCCGCCGAGGCCCAGGCGAGCGCCCGGCGCGGGACGTTCCCCGGCGCACTCCCCGGCCTGTATCCCGCGCGCAGCCAGCCGAACAGCAGGAGCTGGAGCGGCACATAAAGCAGGTTCAGCCCGGGCGAGCCCAGCACGTCGGCCGCCTGCACCAGCGCGGCCAGCGGGTACATCATCTGCCCGTAGCTCCAGGAGATAAAGCGCGGGGTGAACGCCTGGGCGACCGCGCTCCAGAGCGTCACCAGCGCGAAGCCCCAGCGGGGGCGGGTTCGGCCGACCGCGAAGGGCAGCGCCAGGAACAGGAACACCTCCAGCCCCACCAGCGTGCCGTACCCGAGCAGGTTGACGCCATGGGCCAGCACAAGCGGCAACCGGCCATAGACGTGGGCCGTGTTGACGACCCAGCCCCCGCTCAGCGCCGCCATCAGCACGCCCACCGGCCAGGCGCAGGCGAGGGCGCGCCACCCGAGCCGCCCCCAATCCCGCCAGGCGGGCCGTCGCCAGCCGCCCGACGCGGGGCCGGCGCCCTCGGCGTCGAGCGTCCAATCCAGGGCCACCAGCAACGGCACGAACACGACCGGCCAGACCCAACCCGTGCCGCGCCCCGGTATCGCCAGCCCGAGCAGCACGCCCGAAAGGGCCACCAGGGCCGGGACGGCCCGGCGGCGCACCCGGGGCGGCACTCGTCCACCGGCCGCCGCCGCGCCGGCGGGCGCCGTGACGCCGGGCGCACGCGCGGGGCGGCCGGGCGGCGTGCCGGGCCGGGACGGGTTGCTGGAACGCGGCATGGCTCGGGCACCGGTCTATTCGGGGATGGGCGGGAGCGCCCTGTGGACGCCGGGCGCGCTTTCCGATCGTGCGCCGGCGCCGCTCTCCCTCCCCCCTCGCGGGGGAGGGCCGGGGCCGCGCCGACCACCCTCACGCCGCGGGCAGCTTCACGAGCGCCTTGCCGAAGTTCTTGCCGCCGAGCATGCCGATGAACGCCGCGGGCGCGTTCTCCAGCCCCACCGTCACGTCCTCGCGGAAGACGAGCTTGCCCTCGCGCAGCCAGCGCGCCATGGCCGCGAGGCTCTCCGCGTGGCGGTCGAGGAACTGCACCACGAGGAAGCCCTCGACGCGCGCCTGCTTGCGCACCAGCGTCTGGAGGATGCGCGGGCCGGTCTCCGGCCCGGTGGCGCTGGAATGGGCGATCTGGCCGCACACCGCGACGCGCGCCCGGGGGTTGATGAGCGTGAACACGGCATCGGTCACCGGGCCGCCGGTGTTGTCGAAGTAAACGTCGATCCCCCGCGGGCAGAGCCTGGCCAGCCCGGCGGCGTGATCCTGCGCGGCGCGGTAGTCGTACGCCCCATCGAAGCCGAGCGTCTCCGTGACGTAGCGCACTTTTTCCGCGCCGCCCGCGGTGCCGATCACACGGCAGCCCTTGAGCTTGGCGATCTGCCCGGCCAGGCTGCCCACCGCCCCGGCCGCGCTCGAGACCACCACCGTCTCGCCGGGCTGGGGTCGCGCGACGTCGAGCATGCCGAAGTACGCGGTCATCCCCGGCATGCCGAGCACCCCGACCGCCGTCGAGAGGGGGCCCAGCGCGGGGTCCACGCGGCGGATGCCCCGGCCGTCGGAGAGCGCCAGCTCCTGCCAGCCCAGCCGCCCCTCGACGATCTCCCCCTCCGGGAAGCGCGGATGGCGCGAGGCGATCACCCGCCCGACGGCCCCGCCCACCATCACCTCCCCGATCGCCACGGACGGCGCATAGGAGGGCGCGTCGCTCATCCGCCCGCGCATGTAAGGGTCCAGCGAGAGGTAGTGCAGTTCCACCAGCAACTCGCCCTCGGCGGGTGCGCGCACGGGCGTCTCCACGAGCCGGAAGTCGGAGAGCCGCGGCAGCCCCACCGGGCGGGCGGCGAGCAGGACCTGACGGTTGGTGCGCATGGCGTGTAGCTCCGCTGAGCGGGTTCGGGATGCAGACGTGGGTGACGCTTCGCGAACGGCAAAAGCAGATTCCTCATCTCATTCGGAATGACAGCGAGTTGTCATTCCGAGCCCTTCGGCAGGCTCAGGACAGGCTCCGCGAGGAATCTGTATTTCGACCACAGCAAGTCGGGCGCTACCGGAAATCCTACCCGAACTTGCGACCCTGACTGACCACCATGCCTCGCCGAGGGTCTCAGCACGCGGCGTCGCCCGCCGCGGACGGCTGCGCCTCACGCGCGCCGAGGGACCCCGTCACGACGGCGCGGATGGCCTCCAGCACGGCCAGGCTGGCCTCGAGCGGCAGCCCGTCCACGGTGGGCTCGGGGCGCCGGGTCACGCCATCCACCGCACCGGCGGCCAGCAGCGCCGCCACGTCGGCCCGCACCTCGACCACCGACGGCAGCAGGTCGCGACCCGCCAGCACGCCCAGCGCGCCGACCAGCCCCCACGCGCCCCAATTGGAGACGCCGGCCACGATCAGGTGCTCGGTGGGCACCACGCAGGCGATGCGGGCGCCTTCGGCGACCGTCTGCCGCACCAGCTCCGCCACGCGGCCCATGCCGATCTCGTTGCCGCCGTCGCCGATGCCCACCGTGGGCAGTCCCGCGGCGGCGGCCGCCAGGAACATCTCGTCCAACGGCGCCGTCACGGCCGAGATGTCGCGCCCGCGCATGTTGTAGTAGCGGCCGTCCGCGGCCCGCCCCACCCGCTCGATGGCCACCAGCGCATCGGGCGCGAGCCGCGCCAGCAGCCCCGGCCCGTGCTCGTGCAGGGGCGCCAGCCCCAGGCGCTCGAACAGCGGCCGGTTGAGGGCATCGGTGACATAGAGCGGATTCGCGCCGAGCTTGGTCAGGGCCTGCCCGAGCGCCTTGACGCCCGGCGGGCCGTCGGTCTCCCCCGCGCCGGCTTCGAGCACGTAGAAGCCGCCCGCGATCAGTACTCGCCCCACCGCGAGCAGGGCCCGCGCCGCCCCCTCGAGGTGGCCCGGCTGCACCAGCGCCCCGATGCCGCGCCGGCCGGGGTCCTGCGCGATCAGCCGCTCGATGTCCTGGATGGCTGGCTTCTCGCTGGCTCGGTGCATGGGGGCGGGCCGGGTGCTGGTGCGTGGCGGATCGATGCCGTGGCCGCGCCGGCGAGGGCGCGCCCCAGCATACCTCACCCGCCGTGGCGGTACACCACCCGGCCGCCGACGAGGGTGACGAGGGGTCGGCCGCGCAGGGGCGTGCCCGCGTAGAGCGTCCAGCCGCACTTGCTGGCGACGCGGTCGTCGCCCGCGCCGAGGGTCCAGCGGGCGTCGGGATCGACCAGCACCAGATCCGCCTCGCGCCCCGGTTCGAGCGCGCCCCGGTTCAGCCCGAGGAAGCGGGCGACGTTGCCCGAGGTCAGCGCGATCAGCCGTGCGAGGTCGTAGCGCCCCTCGGCCCACCAGGCGAGCGCGAACGGCAGCACGTATTCGACGCCCGGGATGCCGCTCGGGGCCTCGTCGTACGGCAGGCGCTTCTCGGCGAGGGTGTGCGGGGCATGGTCGCTGGCCAGCCCGTCGATGCGGGCGGCGAGGGCGGCGAGCAGCGCCGCGCGCTCGGGCTCGGGGCGCAGCGGCGGGTTGACCTTGTAGCGGTTCTCGACGGGGCCGTGGATATCGGCCGTGCTCAGGAGCAGGTGGTGCGGGCACACCTCGACGAACACCCGCTCGCGGATGCCGCTCGCCTCGACCAAGTCGAGCACCCGCGCCGAGGTGACGTGGCACAGGTGGAGCTTCGTGCCGTGGTCGCGCGCCATGCGCAGGGCCTCGTGCACGGCGGTCAGCTCGGCCTCGATGCTGCGCAGGTCGGCATGGTGGCGCGCGTCGTGGGGGAAGCGCCCCTCGGCCGCCGCGATGGATTCGATGTGCTCGGCGTGCACCATCACCGGCAGCCCCATGCGCCCCGCCTGGCGGAAGTGGGCCTCGGTGTGCTCGGGCGCCAGCCCGCCGTGGCCGGTCGAGGGTCCCATGTAGATCTTGAGCGCCCGCACCCAGGGCGTGGCCGCAGCCTGGCGCACGTCGAGCAGGTTCTCCGGCGCGGCGCCGAAGTTGAACAGCAGATGGCAGGGGGCCTCGGCCGCGAGCGCCGCCTTCTGGGCCAGCGCGGCCAGCGTCGTGGTGTGGGGGCTGGTGTTCGGCATGTCGCCGCAGGTGGTGGTGCCGCCCTTCACCGCGGCCCGGGCGCCCGTGAGCAGGGTCTCCTTGTGCTCGCCGCCCGGCTGGCGGAAGTGCACGTGCATGTCGATGGCGCCCGGCAGCACGAGCAGCCCGCGCCCGTCCTCGCGCGGCAGGTCGGCCGGCGCCGGCAGCCCCGGGCCGCCGGAGCCGCTGGCGTGGATGCTGCGGATGATCCCGCCGCGAAGCTCGAGCGCGGCGCGTTCGCCGGAAGGCAGCCGCACGTCGTGCAGGAACAGATCGCTCATGGGCCGGACCGGAGAGGGAAGCTTCGGGCGCTGGCACGGCGGCGAGGGGCCATGGTAGGCTTCCCCCGCCGCCACCTCACCCGTGCAGGATACACCGATGGCCCGCGCGCCGCTCGTGTTCGTCACGACCAACGCCGGCAAGCTGCGCGAAGCCGCGGAGTGCCTCGGCGCGCCGGTGAGGGGTGTAGCACTGGCGCTGGAGGAATTGCAATCGAGCGACCTGGAGCAGGTGGTGCGCCACAAGGCCGCCCGGGCCTTCGCGCAGCTCGGGCGGCCCCTGCTGGTCGAGGACACGGCGCTGGTGTTCCGGGCCTGGGGGGCGCTGCCGGGGCCGTTCATCCGCCACTTCGAGCAGCACCTGGGGCTGGCGGGGATGGTGCGCGCGCTCGCCCCCTTCGGCGACGACGCGGCGGAGGCCATCTGCGGCCTGGGCTACCACGACGGCCGGGCGGTGCACTACTTCGAGGGGCGCAGCGCCGGGCGGATCGTCGCGCCGCGCGGCAGCGCCGGCTTCGGCTGGGACCCCATCTTCCGCCCGGAGCAGCAACCTGAGGGCCAGCCCGCGGGCAGCCCGCCCCGCACCTATGCCGAGATGACGCCGACCGAGAAGAACGCGATCTCCCACCGCCGCCGCGCCTTCGACCGGCTGTCCCCGCTGCTGGCGGCGCAGCTCTAGCCCCCGCGCCCCGACTCGCCGCCGCGGCCGACCCGAATCCCGCGTCCGGCAGGCGGGACGTGAGCGGCGCGGCGGGGTGCGGGCATTCGCAGGCTCAGCCCCTCCTCGCGATCGGTACCGCTGGTGTCCCGTGAGCCTCCCGGCCGCGGGTCTCGGTGCCCCTTCGGCACGAAATGCGAGAATTCTTCCGGCACGCGGCCTGGGGCGCATGCCCGTGAAATCCGCGCCAGAAAAGGCATAGCGGGCGATGGGGAATACTTACGTTTGACACATGGGGCTGCGCTGCCTAGAATGATCGAGAGCCGCAGCAGCCTTGGGGGGCTGCAGGCCGCTGGTATTGGCTCCGGGAACAGCCTCCGGAAGCCTTTAGCGTACTCTATAAATAATACATAGGGGGGAATATGCGCATTCATTCGTCAATACACTGGTGTACAGCCGTTGTCTTCGCCATCGCTGCGCTGGGCAACTCTTCTCCTGTGCTGGCACAGAAATACGGTGGCGTTCTCCGCGTAGGCATGAACCTGACACCGCCCAGCCTTTCCATTCACGAGGAGGCCACCAACCGCACCTCGTGGCCCATGGGCCCGGTGTACAACAACCTCGTCTATTACGACTGGCGCGAGGTGCGCGAGTCGCTGGAGACCATCGTGCCGGAGCTCGCGGAAAGCTGGAGCTGGAGCGCCGACCGCAAGAGCCTGACCTTCAAGCTCAGGCAGGGCGTGCGCTGGCACGATGGCAAGCCGTTCACCAGCGCCGACGTCAAGCACACGTTCGATGCGGTGCGCGGCGCTTCCAAGGCGGGTCTGAAGCTCAATCCGCGCAAGCTCTGGTATTTCAATATCGATGAAATCGTCACCAACGGGGATTACGAGGTGACGTTCAAGGTGAAGCGGCCGCAGCCGTCGCTGCTGGCCATGCTGGCCTCGGGATACTCGCCGGTCTATCCGCACCACGTGCCCATCCGCGACCTTCGCACTGAGGCCAACGGCACCGGACCCTTCAAGGTGCAGAGCTACAATCCGGGTCAGATGATCGTCCTGGAAAAAAACAAGGACTACTTCCGCAGGAATCGCCCCTACCTCGATGGCATCCGGTTCCCGATCTTCAGGTCGGGTTCCACGCTCGTCGCGGCGGTCATCGCCAATCAGGTGGACGTGAACTTCGTGCTGTTCACATTGAAGCCGCAGCGCGACACGATCGCTCTCGGCACGGATCAGGTGCAGTTCACACCCCTGGCGACGCAGGCCACGATCAACGTGATCGTCAACATCCACAAGCCGCCCTTCGACAACGAGAACCTGCGCCGGGCTGTGACGCTGGCCCTGGACCGGAATTCGCTGATCCGGAGCGTCTTCGGCGGCGAAGGGTACAAGGGCAGCGTGATGATGGCCATTCCGCAGGGCGTGTGGGGCATGACCCAGGAGCAATTGGCGAAAATGCCCGGCTACGGCGATCCGAAGAAGAACAAGGCGGAGGCGCGCCGACTGCTGGCGAAAGAAGGCTACGAGCCGGACAAGCCGTTCACGTTCGAAATGTCCACCCGCAACGCCTCCACCTACACGCAACCGGCAGCCTGGGCGCTGGGCGAGCTCGACGCCGTGGGTATCAAGGCCGAGCTGAATGTCATCGAAGGCGGGCTCTGGTTCAGCACGGTGGCCCAGCGCGACTTCACCATGGCCATTAACGCCACGGCGGTGGGCATCGACGACCCGGACGCCAACCTGTACGAGAACTACAAGTGCGGCTCCCAGCGCAACTACTCGGACTACTGCAATCCGGCGCTGGAGAAGCTCTACGATCGGCAGTCCATGGAGGCCGACTACCAGAAGCGCCTGGCGACCGTACGCCAGATCGACCGCACCATCACCACCGACGGGGCGCGGCCCATGTTGGTGTACCGGAAGGATTTCTACGCCCACTGGCCGTACGTGAAGAACTACGTCCCCCACGTCTCCAGCATCTACAACTTCTCGCGTTTCGAGAACGTGTGGCTGGACAAGTAGGCATCCGGCCCCCCGGCGCCCGCCGGCTCTCGGCCGGCGGGCGCAGGGGTTCGACGCCCGCTGCGGAAGCCCGGCCGTGGTAGTGGGTCCGTCTGAATTCCAACGGCAGATGTCTCGCGGAGCCTGTCCTGAGCCTATCGAAGGGCTCGACATGACAACCCTATGTCATTCCGAGCGAAAGCGAGGAACCTGCTGTTCGCGTCCCCATCCGCACTCGCCGCACTGATCCACTACCCCGGCTGCTCCGCCGTTGCCTCGCCCGCGCCCTTGCGGTACACGATGCTGAACGCGGTCGCGCGCCCGTCGCCGGATCGAGGGCGGCCGCCCGTCCGAGCGTTTCACCCCGCATCTCCGGACCCGCCTTGAGCACGCCCGCCAAGCCGCCCGCCGATCCGCTGCCCTTCCGGCTGGACAACCCGTTCGAGACCGAGCGCCGCGCCGCGCAGGCCCCGCCCGAGCCTGCCGACGACTATGCCCGCGCCCTGGCGCGGGGCCGGGAGCTGATGGCGAAGCCCTGGGGGCTGGGCGGCCCGGCGCGCATCCTGCAGCAGCACGCCAAGGGCCGCATGACCGTGCTCGAACGGCTGCGGGTGCTCACCGTCGAGGCGCCCAACATCCTGTTCCAGAACTGGGGGCCGGAGCTCGACGGGGCCTCGATCGTGACCGCGCTCTTGCGGGTCGAGGGGCGCGACGTGGCGGTGTACGGCCACGACTTCACCCAGCGCGCGGGCTCGATGGACGCCACCAACGGCGCCAAGCTGGCGCGCCTCCTGTACCTGGCGGCGGAGAAGGGCATTCCCGTCATCGGCATGAACGACTCGGCCGGGGCGTTCGTCCCCGCCGGGGTGGGCGGGCTCGATGGCTACGCGCAGGCGTTCACCGCCATGCGCAGGATCAGCGGGGTGGTGCCCTCGATCATGGTCATGTTCGGCTACAACGCCGGGGGCGGCTCCTACCTGCCCCGGCAGGCCTCCTACGTGATCCAGCCCGCCGAGACCTTCTTCGGCCTCACCGGCCCCGACGTGGTGCGCGAGGCGCTCGGGGAGCACATCACCGCCGACCAGCTCGGCGGGCCGGCCGT
>JACQKK010000027.1 GCA_016204605.1 Candidatus Lambdaproteobacteria bacterium | reverse complement strand
GGCCAGCACCCGTACGTCGGGGTCGGAAAAGATGCGCGGCTCGGCCATGCGCCGCACCAGGTCGGAGCCGGCGAACCAGTGGATGGGCTCCGCGCTTCCGGGATGGGCGGCCCGGATCAGCCCCAGGGTCTCGGCGGTGGGGACGGCGCGGGCGTGGGCGAACTCCAGTGTCGAGACCAGCACGGTCTCCGGCGAGACGCGCAGGACTTCGCCCGCCACCTCGGCGCGCCGCGCCAGCGCGGAGCGGGCGGGGTCGGCCACGGCCGCGAGGGCCGCGCGCAGCACCGCGAGCCGCGTCTCCGCGTCCACGGCGATGCCGGGCTTGGTGGGGTCCGGGTGGCGGCCGTTGGAGAGGATCAGCACCACCCGCCGCAGGGCGGGGTCGCGGCGCAGCATCCACTCGGCCGAGGCGAAGTGGTGGAACCCCGCCGGGTTGCCGGTCAGCGGCAGGAACAGCGTCGAGGCGAGCGGCAGCGCGGCCAGGTCGGGCGAATCGGGTGGCATGGGCGGCGGCGGTCGGGAGCGGGTCGGCCTGCGGGACGGCCCACCATGGCGCAGCGGCCCCCGCGCCGTCAAGGCGGGGGCCCTCACCCCCTCGATCCCCCTCTCCCGCTTCCGGGAGAGGAGGAGGGCGCGGGCGGCAACCTCACTCCCGCCGGCTGGCGCCGGCTGCCCCCTCTCCAAGAATTGGAGAGGGGGCGACGTGGGCCGCGCGAACGCTGCACGGGTCGATGCGCGGCTCCCTCCCTCGCGGTCGACGGAGAGGGAGGGCCGCGGAGGGCGAGGTGCCGGTGCGCGAGAGCGGGGGCGTTTTTCAGCCCGCCTGCGCCCGACCTACTTGTCCAGCCAGACGTCTTGCATGCGATAAAAGCTGAAGAGCGTCTGGTGGGGGACATAGTTCTTCACATAGGGCCGCATGGCGTTGTAGTCCACCAGATACCCCAGCACGACGCGCGCGACGTCGCGCATCAGACGCTCGTCAATGTCGTGCACCAGCTTCAATCGAGCCGCCGCATTGGTCATCACCGATTGCCTGTCGTAAAGCTTCTGCACCTCCTCGACGCAGTAATCGGAGTAGTTGCGGGGAGAGCCACAGCTGAAGTGCTCATAGAACGCCACATCGGGGTCGTCGGCCGCGCTGGCGCTGGAGTGGATGCCCAGCGCGAAATCGCGCCGGGCCAGGGCCGCGAAGAAGGTGGCCGTCTCCATTTGACGGAGCTCGGCCAGGATCCACACGTCCTTCAGATTGCTGGCCACCCACACGCCGGTGTCCACGTTGAACTGGGTATCGCCCCGGACGGTGAGTTTCGTCCTGAGCAGGTTGCCGGGTCCATACCCGAGCGAGGCCATGATCTTGCGCGCCTCTTCCTTGCGGTTGGGGTTGGGCGCGTATCCCGGGATCGCCATCAGGCGGTCGCTGGGCAGCCCCCACGCCCCGGCGGGCGGCGGCAGGTTGGCCCCGCCGATGACCACGCCGCCTTGGAACACCGTCTTGACGAACGCTTCCCGATCCAACGCCAGGTTGAGCACCTGCCACAGGCGGCGATCATCCCAGGGCTTGAGCTTGGAATTGGCGAACACCGCGGGGAATCCCGTCAGCGGCGTTTCCACGTAGTTGAGCCCGGGCACTGCCTCCTTGAGGGCCAGCATGAATGGCCGGCTCGTTTCCAGCGGCGTGTTGATATCCACCTGGCCCGACTGGAATGCGGGGATACGGGTGGCACGCGCCCGGAGCACCGTGTAGCGGATGCCGTCCAGGTAGGGCCGAGCTTGCACCCAGTAGTCCTTGTTCTTCTGGAGCGTGACATGCTGATCGCGCACGTACTCCTTCATCACGAACGGGCCGGTGCCCACGGCGCGGATGCGCCAATCGGCCGAGGGGATATGGGCTGGGTAGATCGCCCCGTAGCCGGTGGCCAACATCGCCAGCAGTGAGGGCTGCGGCCGGTTGAGCACGAACGTGACCTCCTGGTCGCCGTTGGTCCTGATTTCCCGCACATTGGCATACCACTGCTTGCGCGGCGAAAGGCGCAGCTTGGGCTCCCCAATGCCGCGCACCAGGTCAAAGGTGTGCTTGACATCCCTGCTGGTGAAGGGCTTGCCATCGTGCCAGGTCACCCCTTGCCGCAACGTGAAGGTCAGGGAGCTGCGATCCGCGCTCCAGCTCCAGCTTTGGGCCAGCTCGAGTTGTACCGTCTCCAGACTCTCCCGGGCCTGTAGCGGATCGAACAGGACGAGGTTGTTGTATACGGGTGCAGTGGGGAACACGGCGAAGAAGCTCGTTTCCTCATGCACGGACAGGCTCGGGGGATTGGCCGTGAGCATAGCCCGCAGCACGCCGCCATACTTCTGCGCGCCTGCCGGCGGGACCCCTAGCGCCGAAGCCAGGGCCAGCACTGCGATCCAGGTGGTGATGCGTGATCCCATGAGTCTCCTTGCCGCGTGTACGGTGTCGCGGATGAACCGGTCGGTGAGCGGGCCGCGCCCGCGCCGTATGCCACTCGCAGGCGCCGTCGACGGGTCGGTGCGGCGCCGCGCGGATGGGTTGCACCACGCGCTTGCCGTCCCCGGCACGACCCGGCCCCGCGGTGCTAACCCGCCGCGCCTTGCGACGCGGCGGCTGGGAGTGGGGGCCGCCGGTGCGGCACGCCGGCGCGCCCCTTGAGGCCGGCCCTCGATGAGCAGGCGCGAGCGGTGCGGGTCTACTTGTCCAGCCAAGTGTCCTGCATGCGCATGTAGCTGTAGAGGGTCTGGTGGGGGACGTAGTTTTTCACGTAGGGCTGCATGGCGTTGTAGTCCACCATGTAGCCGAGCACCACCCGCGCCACGTCGCGCATCAGCTTCTCGTCGATGTCCTGTACCTGGCGCAGCCGCGCCGCGTGGTCGGTCATCGCCGACTGCTTCGCATAGAGTTGCTGCGACGCCTCGACGCAGTAGTCGGAGTAATTGCGCGGGGAGCCGCAGCTGAAGTGCTCGGAGAACGCCACGTCGGGGTCGTCGGCGGCGCTGGCGCTCGAGTGGGTGCCCAGCACGAAATCGCGCCGGGCCAGAGCCGCGAAGAACGTGGCGGTCTCCATCTGCCGCAGCTCGACCTCGATCCAGACCTCCTTGAGGTTGCCGGCGACCCACACCCCCGTATCCACGTTGAACTTGGTGTCGCCGCGCACGGTGAGCTTGGTCTTGAGCGGGTTGTTGGGACCGTAGCCGAGGGACGCCATCATCTTGCGCGCCTCTTCCTTGCGGTTGGCGCCGGGCGCGTAGCCAGGGATGGTCAGCAGGCGCTCCTTGGGCAGGCCCCAGGCGCCGGCGGGCGGCGAGAGGTTGGCGCCGCCCATCACCGCGCCTCCCTGGAACACGGTCTTGATGTACGCCTCGCGGTCCAGCGCGAGGTTGAGCACCTGCCACAGGCGGCGGTCGTCCCAGGGCTTGACCTTGGGGTTGGCGAACACGGCGGGGAAGACGGTTACCGGCGTCTCGACGAACTTCAGGTGCGGCGCCACCTCCCTGAGGGCGACCATGAAGGGCCGCCCCGTGCTCAGCGGCGAGTTCACGTCCACCTGCCCGGCCTGGAACGCGGCGATCTGGCTCGACTGCACCCGGATGATGTTGTAGCGGATGCCATCGAGGTAGGGGCGGCCGCGCACCCAGTAATCCTTGTTCTTCTCCAGCACGAGGTACTGGTCGCGCTTGTACTCCTTGAGCACGAACGGCCCGGTGCCCGTGGCCTTGATGCGCCACTCGGGCGGCGCGATGTGCGCGGGATAGATCGCCGAGTACCCGGTCGCCAGCATGGCGAGCAGCGAGGGCTGCGGATGGCCCAGCCTGAAGGTCACCTCGCGGTCGCCGTTGGTCACCACCTCCTTGACGTTCGCGTACCAGTCCTTGCGCGGCGAGAGGCGCAGCTTGGGCGTGCCGATGCCGCGCACCAGGTCGTACGTGCGCTTCACGTCGGCGGCGGTGAGCGGCTTGCCATCGTGCCACCGGATGCCGGAGCGCAGCGCGAAGGTGACGGATTTGCCGTCGGCGCTCCAGCTCCAGCGCTCGGCCGCGTCGGGCAACACCGTCTCGAGGCTTTCGCGGGCCACGTCGGGGTCGAAGGCGACCAGGTTGTTGAAGACCGGGGCCATGGGGAACACCATGAAGAAGCTGGTCTCCTCGTGCATGGAAAGGCTGGGCGGGTTCCCGATCAATAACGCCTGGAGGACGCCGCCGTACTTCTGCGCCTGCACGGCCGTGGCCGAAAGGCCAGTCGCCACGACGACTACCAGGATCGCCACGGCGGATCGAATCAGAGTCATGTGCACCCCCTCCAACGGGACATAGCAGGCTCGCGCTGCCCGGCCGCGGCGACCTTCGCCGGCGCCGGCAGCGCGTCGTCAGGTTCGGCCGCGCGTTCCCCCCGCGGCCGGTCGGGGGCAGTATACGCCCCCGGCCTCATTTATCCAGCCACACCTCCTGCAGGCGCATGTAGCTGTAGCCGCCCTGGTGGGGCACCAGGTTCATTACGTAGGACTGCATGGCGTTGTAATCCACGAGGTACCCCAGGATCACGCGCGCCACGTCGCGCATCAGGCGCTCGTCGATGCTTTGCACCAGCTCCATGCGCTGCGCCGGATCGAACATTTCCGATTGCGTGGCGTACAGCTTCTGCATCTCCTCCACGCAGTAATCGGAGTAGTTGCGGGGCGAGCGGCAGGCATAGTGCTCGTAGAAGGTCACGTCGGGATCGTCGGTGGCGCTGCCGCTGGAGTGGACGCCCAGCGCGAATTCGCGCCGTGCCAGCGTTGCGAAGAACGTGGCGGTCTCCTTGGGCGTCAGCTCGGCATCGATCCAGACCTCCTTGAGCTGGCTGACCACCCACACCGCCGAATCCACGTTGAACTGGGTATCGCCGCGTACGACGAGCTTGGTCTTGAGCGGATGATCCGCCGCGTAGCCCAGCGCCGCCATGATCTGGCGCGCCTTCTCCTTGCGGTCGGGGTCGGGCGCATAGCCGGGAATGGCCATCAGCCTGTCCTTGGGCAGCCCCCAGGCTCCGCCCGGCGGCGGCAGGTTGGCTCCGCCGACCACCGCGCCGCCCTGGAACACGGTTTTCACGAACGCCTCGCGGTCGATGGCCAGGTTGAGCACCTGCCACATGCGCCGGTCGTCCCAGGGCTTGACCTTGGGGTTGGCAAAGACGGCGGGGAACGTCAGCCGCGGCGATTCCGCGAACTTGAGATTGGGCGCGGCCTGCTTGAGCGCGGCCATGAACGGCCGGGGGGTTTCCAGCGGGAAGTTCAGGTCCGCATGGCCCGCCTGGAAGGCCGCAAGGCGCGTGGGCCGGGCCCGGATCACGGTGTAGCGGATTCCGTTCATGTAGGGACGGCCCGGCACCCAGTATTCCGGGTTCTTTTCCAGCACCAGGTACTGATCGCGCTTGTATTCCTTCAAGGTGAAGGGCCCGGTGCCGATGGCCTTGGTGCGCCAATCGGCGACGGGGATGTGGGCGGGGTAGACGGCCGCGTAGCCCGTGGCCAGCATCGCCACCAGCGAAGGCTGAGGGCGCCGCAGCCTGAAGATCACCTCGCGATCGCCGTCGGTCGCGATCTCCTCGACGTTGCTGAACCAGTCCTTCCGCGGGGAAATGCGCAGTTTGGGCTCGCCTTTGCCCCGCCCCAGGTCGAAGGTGTGCTTGGCGTCCTTGCTGGTAAGCGGCTGGCCGTCGTGGAACTTCACCCCCTGCCGGAGCCTGAAGACGAGCGACTTGCGGTCGGCGCTCCAGCTCCAGCTTTCGGCCAGCTCGGGCCGCACCGAGTCCAGGCTCGCCCGGGAATTCAGGGGATCGAACACCACCAGATTGTTAAACATGGGTGTCAGCGGCACCACCGTAAAGAACAGCTCCTCGGGGATGGAGAGGCTGCCCGGATTGGCCAGCAGCACCCCCTGCAGGACGCCCCCGTACTTCTGTGCGAGGGCCGGCCTGGCGGCGAGGCATGTGGCGACCAGCAGTGCGGCCGCGGTCGTGCGGTTGAGGACGCGCATCAGGACGTGCATAGTGCCCCCCACCTGTGGGTTCGGATGGCGTCGCGGGCAACCTCCTCCCCACCCGACCCGCGACACGAGATGCGGCGGGCGCCGGGGGAAACCCGGGCGCCCGCGCTCGCTCCCTGGCTGCGACTGCGGTGCTCTCACCGATCCAGCCACACCTCCTGCATGCGCCAGAAGTTGTAGCTGGACTGGTGGGCGACGAACCCCTTCACGTACGGCCAGGTGGGGAAGTAATTGATGCGGAAGCCCATGAACGCGCGCGCCACGTCGGTGACGAGCTTCGTATCGATCTCCTGCACCAGCTTCAGCCGTGCCGCGTTGTCGAACATTGCCGACTGCTCGTCGTACTTCTTCTGCAGCTCCGGGTTGCAGTAGTCGTTGTAGTTGCGCAGGGAGCCGCAGCCGTAGTGCTCGTAGAAGGTGATGTCCGGGTCGTCGGAGCCGTTGGTGCCGGAATAGGCGACGATCTGGAACTCGCGGCGCGAGAGGTTGCCCAGGAACACCGCGGGCTCCAACGACTTCACCTTGGCATCGACGTACACCTCTTTCAGGCTGCCCGCCGTCCAGGCCCCCGCATCCACGTAGAACGTGACGTTGTTGGTGAGGATTTCCGCCTGCAACGGCTTGTCGGGGCTGTAGCCCAGCTCGCGCATGATGCGGCGCGCCTCCTCCCGGTTCTGCTGATGGTTGCCGTAGCCGGGCAGCGCGACGAGCTGCTCCGGCGTGAGCCCCCAGGCGCCGGTGGGCGGAGGCAGCATCGTCCCGGCGGTGGCGACGCTGCCCCCCAGCACCACCTTGCGGTAGGCGACGCGGTCCAGCGCCGAGCTCATGGCCAGGCGCAGCCGGGAATTGTTGAACGGCGGGCGGTTGGCGTTGAACATGATGTAAAGGTTGGTCGTCCCCGTGACCTCCTGGAACTGCACCTGGTCGGTGGCCTTCTTGATGGAATCCATGAACGGCTTGAGCGCCGCCGAGGGCGTGACGACCTCGACCTGCTTGGCCAGGTACGCGGCGAGCTGGGTGGCGCGCGCCTGGACCACGTTTACGCGGATGCCGTCCAGATACGGCCGGCCCGGCGCCCAGTAGTCCAGGTTCTTGACCAGCACCACCGCCTTGTCGCGCTGGTACTCCTTGAGCACGAACGGCCCGGTGCCCAGCGTCTTGGTGCGCCAGTCGGCCACGGGAAAATGGGCCGCCATCACCGGCGCGAGCCCGGTGGCCAGCATCGCGATGAGCGAGGGCTGCGGCCGCTTGAGCCGGAAGGTGACCGCGCGGTCGCCGTTGGTGACGATCTCCGCGACGTTGGCGTACCAGGCGCGGCGCGGGTTGAGCTTCATGCGCTCCGCGGCCGCCCCGCGCACGACGTCGAAGGTGCGCTTCACGTCCTGGGCGATGAAAGGCCTGCCATCGTGCCACTTCACGCCCTGGCGCAGCTTGAACGTGAGCGCCGTCCTGTCCGCGCTCCAGCTCCAGCTTTCGGCCAGCTCGGGGCGGATCGTCTCGAGCGTCTCCTTCGCGATCATCGGATCGAAGATGGCGAGGGCGTTATAGACCGGTGCCAGCGCCACGGTGGCGTTGGTGGGAGGCTCGTCGTGGATATTGAGACTGTTCGGGTTGCCCGAGATCAGCACCTGGAGCGTGCCGCCATACTTCTGTGCCGTCGCGGGCAGCGCAGTCAGGCAGAGGGCGGCCGCAACCGCCATCGCCATCCGTAATGGACTCATAGGCTTCTCCCGACTGTACAGGTTCACCGGCTCGCAACCCTCTGCCTCGCGGTCGCCGCGCGACCGGGCCCAGGGCCACCGACAACGTGTGCGGCCAAGCGGCAACGGGCTACCCGGCCTGTTCCTCCCCCGAGCAGTACGGCGCCCTCACTTGTCGAGCCAGACCTCCTGCAGGCGCAGGAAATTGTAAAGGCTCTGGTGCGGAATGTAGTTGCGCACGTAGGGCGCGCGTGCGTTGTAGACTTTCAGCCAGGCCAGGATGTTGCGCGCGCCGTCGCTGAGCAGGCGGCGCTCGATCTCCTGCACCAGGGCCCGGCGCTGGTCCGCGTCAAGCATCTGCGACTCCCGGTCGATCATCGCCTGGACCTCGGGGTTGCAGTAGTCGGAGTAGTTGCGCTGGGAGCCGCAACTGTAGTTCTCGTAGTAGTTCACGTCGGGATCGTCGACCCCGATGCCGATGGGGTTGAACAGCAGCGTGAACTCCCGGCGCGCCACCACCCCGTAGAACACCCCCGTCTCGATCTGCTTCACCGTGGCCTCGATCCAGACGTCCTTGAGCTGGCTGGCCGTCCAGACCGCCATCTCCGGGTTGTTGCGGAGGATCGAGACCACCAGATCCGTGCGGTACGGTTTATCCGGGCCGTAGCCCAGCTCGCGCATCAGCCGGCGGGCCTCCTCGCGCCGCTTGCCCAGGTCTCCGTGGCTGGGCACGGTGGCGAGCTGCTCCTTGCTCAGCCCCCACACGCCCGCGGGAGGCGGCAGGTTGAGCCCACCCTCGACCGCGCCGTTCTGAAGCGCCCCGCGGATCAGCGCGTTGCGGTCCAGCGCCAGATTCACCACCTGGCGCATGCGCGCGTCATCGAAGGGCGGCTTCTTGGTGTTGAAGGTGATGGCGGGGGAAACCATGCTCGTCGTCTCGATGAACTCGATGTTCGCCCCCGAGGTCTTGATGGCCTCCATCACGGGCAGGAGGGTGTCCGCGGACTGGTCGATGTCGATCTGGCCGGCCTTGTAGGCCGCGATGCGACTGGAAAGATTCGAAATGATGTGGAAGACGACCCCGTCGAGGTAGGGCCGACCGGGCGCCCAGTAGGTGGGGTTCTTCTCCAGCGCGATGAACTGGTCGCGCTTGTATTCCCGGAACCGGAACGGTCCGGTGCCCATGGGCTTGATGCGCCACTCCGCCACCGGCACGTGCGCCGCCATCACCGGCGAAAAGCCCGCCGCGAGCATGGCCAGCAACGCCGGCTGCGGCCGCTTCAGGTGGAAGGTCACCTCGTGGTCGCCGTTGACCGCGATCTCCGACACGTTGGCGTACCACGCCTTGCGCGGGTTGAGCTTGGTGCGCCGGGTGGAAGCCCCCCGCACGATGTCGAAGGTGGTCTTGACATCCTCGCTGGTGAAGGGCTTGCCGTCGTGCCAGCGCACCCCCCGGCGCAGGGTGAAGATGAGCGCGGTATTGCCCGCGCCCCACCGCCAGCTTTCGGCCAGCTCGGGGATGATGGTCTCCAGCGACTCGCGGGACTTGAACGGGTCGTAATACGCGAGGTTGTTGTAGACCGGCG
>JACQKK010000153.1 GCA_016204605.1 Candidatus Lambdaproteobacteria bacterium | reverse complement strand
GCGCAGAGTCGCGCCTCGGGCCATCGACTCTGTGCACCCGCGTGCCCTTCGAGACGGCCCGCTACGCGGGTTCCTCAGGGACACGGGCTTCATCCCGGTTTCGGGGGAAAGGGCGATCACGCCCCGTTCAGCTCGGAGGCGATGCGCTGGTACTCCTCCTGGAGCTCGGCGGGCAGGTGGGGGCCGAACCCGGCGAGGTAGGTGCCCAGTTGCGCCATCTCCTCGCGCCAGCCTTCGGGATGGAAGCGGGTGATCTCGTGGAGGTCGGCCGGGTCCGCCTTCAGGCCGAGGGTGTCCAGATCGGCAGGGAGCGGCACGGTGCCGATGGGCGTGCGCACGCCCCTCGCGTTGCCCCGGCAGCGCTCGATAATCCAGCGCAGCACGCGCAGGTTCTCGCCGTAGCCGGGCCAGAGGAACCGGCCGGACGCGTCGCGCCGGAACCAGTTGACGTGGAAGATCTTGGGCAGCTTGTCGCTCTTGTTGCCCATGGCGAGCCAGTGCTGCCAGTACTCGCCCATGTTGTAGCCGCAGAAGGGCAGCATGGCCATAGGATCGCGCCGCAGCACGCCCACCTTGCCCGTGGCGGCGGCGGTGGTCTCCGAGGACAGGGCCGCGCCCACCAGCACCCCGTGGCGCCAGCTGACGGACTGGTACACGAGCGGCACCAGCGAGGAGCGCCTGCCGCCGAACAGGATGGCGGTGATCGGAACCCCCAGCGGGTCCTCGGTGCGCGGCGAGTACATCGGGTTGCGCTTGGCCGAGACGGTGAAGCGGCTGTTCGGGTGGGCGGCCGGGCCGTTGGCCGGATCGTAGGCGCGCCCCTGCCAATCGACGAGGCCGCGCGGCGGCGCCTTGCTGAGCCCCTCCCACCAGGGCCGCCGGTCGTCCGTATGGGCGACGTTGGTGAAGATCGTATCGCGGGCCAGCATCTTGACGGCGTTGCTGTTGGTGTCCGGGCTGGTTCCGGGGGCCACGCCGAAGTAACCGGCCTCGGGGTTGATGGCCCACAAGCGCCCGTCGTGACCAAGGTTGAGCCAGGCGATGTCCTCGCCGACGGTCCAGACGCGCCAGCCCTTCATGCTCTCGGGCGGCACCAGCATGGCCAGGTTGGTCTTGCCGCAGGCCGAAGGAAACGCGGCGCACAGGTAGTGGGTCTCCCCTTCCGGGCTCTCGACGCCCATGATCAGCATGTGCTCGGCCATCCAGCCCTGCTCGCGCGCCTTCCAGCTCGCGATGCGCAGGGCGTGGCACTTCTTGCCGAGCAGGGCGTTGCCGCCGTAGCCCGAGCCGACGCTCTCGATCAGGTCCTCCTCGGGGAAGTGCATGATGAGACGCCGCTCGGGGCTCAGATCGCCCAGCGAGTGCAGCCCCTTGACGAAGTAGCCGTCGTGCTCGATGCGCTTCAGCGCGGGCTGGCCCATGCGCGTCATGATGCGCATGTTGGCGACGACGTAAGGGCTGTCGGTGATCTCGACGCCGCCCTGGGCGTACGGGGAATCGATCGGGCCCATCACGTAGGGCACCACGAACATCGTCCGCCCCTTCATGCTGCCCCGCAGCAGCTGATCCAGGCGCCCATGGGCCTCGTCGGGCTCCATCCAGTTGTTGGTGGGCCCCGCATCGTCCTTGCGGCTCGTGCAGATGAAGGTCAGGTGCTCGGTGCGCGCCACGTCGGTCGGGTGGGAGAGGTGCAGGTACGATTGCGGGTGGGTGCGGGGATCGAGCTCGATCAGGGTGCCGTCGCGGAGCATGTTCTCCACCAGCTCCTGGTTCTCCTGCTCGCTGCCCGAGCACCAGTGGATACGATCGGGGGTCGTCAGCGACGCGACCTCCTCCACCCACTGTTTCAACGCCGCATTGGTCGTGGTCATGGCCTGCTCGATATTCCAGAGATGCTGGGGATGACAATAGCGAAACTGAGGACGAAGGAAGAATACTAACGGCCGGAGACGAAAAGTTCAACCGAATTCGGCCCGTGGAGCAGGTCGCAGCCCGCAGGGGCCGGGCAGCGACCGCGGGTCGGCTCAGCGATCGGCTCAGCGGCCGGCGTAGCTGACGCCCAGCCCCGCGCTCGGATCGGCCTGGATGCCCCAGGGCGGAATCGGGTAGCGCAGGCCGTGCTTGTGCAGCTCCGCCAGCCCGGCGATCACCCCCGGCAGCGCCTCAGGGCGCAGCGCCATCAGCAGCTCGTCGTCGGCCACGCCGCCGTAGCGCCGCTCTGCGAAGCAGGGGATGGAGAGCGCGGGCTCGCCGGTGGCGAGGGCCTTGCCCCAGGAATCGGCGCAGGCGCTCTCCCCGACCACCGTGAACTGGAGCTTCTTGTAGCCCTTGTACTGGAGGCCGTTGATGAACAGGATCATCTGGC
>JACQKK010000152.1 GCA_016204605.1 Candidatus Lambdaproteobacteria bacterium | reverse complement strand
TACCGCGGCACAATCTTTTTCCCCCTGGGGATATCCCCTGGCCGCGCCAGGCGCGCGTTAACCGCACCTTCTGGCGCGAATTCTCCCTTCTGCTTTCCCTGCTCCGCCACGCCGTGAACCCACGCTGCACCTTGGCCAACTACCTGTCGCACTGGCAAACCGTGTCCTACCGCCTTCGCGAACCTCCACGCCGACGCCTCGCCCAACTGGTGCACCTCCAGCGTCTCTTCAAACCTCCGTGATATCTTAACGCTTATGCCACTGGGTGGGGAGGGGCCGGGGGTGGGGATGCGCCGTGATTTCTCCCCCCCCGGCCCCCTCTCCGCAGGCGGAAAGGGGGAAGGAGCCCCTGACGACCCGTCCTCTCTGGTGGTCCGCAGCGAGACCGGCTCAGCCCTGCTCCGGCACCACCTGCCCCAGGGGGGCCGACCTGGCGCCGGGGGCGGGCCAGCCCTCGGGCCAGCCCTCGCGGGCGGCCAGCTCCTGGAGCGTGACCACGTGGCGGGGGTCGAGGGCGCGGTAGGGGAAGAGCAGTCCCTCGAGGTGGTCGAACTCGTGCTGGAACACGCGGGCCGGCCAGCCGGCCAGCTCGCGGCTGAGCGGCCGGCCGTGCGAGTCGAGCCCGCGCACGGCCACGGCGGCCGGCCGGCGGATCCAGCCCCGCAGCCCCGGCACCGAGAGGCAGCCCTCCCAGGCCCAGCACAGCTCGGCCGAGGCGGAGACGATCTCGGGGTTGATCCAGACCCGGATGTCGTACCCGTCGTCCGTCCCCTCGCCCGGTTTCGTGCGGGGCTCGCCCATCAGGAACACGCGCTCGAACCAGCCGATCTGCGGCGCGGCGATGCCGATGCCCTCATACTCGACCAGCGCCAGGTGCAGCACCTCCAGCCGCGCCTGGAACTCCGGCATGGCGATGCGCCCCGGCGCCACCGCCCGCGAGGGCTGCGCCAGCCGCGGGTTCCCCAGCGTCACCAGCGGGGGCAGCGATGCGTCTTCGTGTTGGCTGTCGGTCATAGGTGAAGTCGTTCAACCGTCGCTCGCGAGTTTGTCGATAAACGCGCCGACTCCGGATGTTTGGTATTCGACAGAGCTGATCAAATCATACAGTGCCGGACTGGTTGGAAAATCAAAACGAGTGACGCCTTGCCGATCGATGATCTGAAGAACAGGTTGGTCATGCCAACCAAGTAGCTCTTCATCGAGCGCAATCTTGGATCGCCTTTTGAAGATTCTGAGTCGCTCGCCCTCGTATTCCGTCAAAAAGGCGATTTCGACATGGTCGCTCGTACCTGACAGGTTCGGGGGATGAGAAACTTCCCACTTGAGTATTCCTTTCTGCGTCAACTCATTCAACCGGACGATCGCTTTTAGCCATTTATCCATGTGGATTATCCCTCCCAGCGCATCTCGTTAATTCGATACTCGATTGACTCTTCTAGCTCCACCAACAAAAGGTACGCCCTTCGCGCCTTTTCTTCACGTTCATGCGGATCGACCTTTGACTTTGCAAGTTTCCTGATTTCTCGCAAGACGCTTTGTGCATCGGATCTTAGCGGTTTTGGAGCGACCCTGGATACTGCTGTCAACGTTGCCGAACATCTGGCCAATTCCTCCAGTAAGAATTCCCATTGTGAGTCAAATTCATTCAGGCATGAATTGATCCTTGATGCATGCTCGCGGAGATTCTGGCGTAGGTTTGGCAGTTCGGCTTTGGCAACGAATATTTGTCGAATTTGAGCAATTCTGTAGACCGCATAGATCGTCAAGACCAAACCGAACACGGAAGCAAATTTCGCCAAGAGATCAAGGACAACGCTGCTATTGAGGGCTTCCAAATAGCTTCTCCAATTTTGCCACGAAACACCACTGGCGTGCCGTGCAAGGGGACGCTCAGCCCTCCACCACCACGCGGCGGAACTTCTTCTTGCCCACGCGCAGCAGCAGGGCGCCCTCGGCGAGGTGGGAGGCGTCGACGCGCTGGGCCACGTCGTCCACGCGCCGCTCGTTGAGGGTGACGCCGCCCTGCTCGATCAGCCGCCGCGCGTCGCTGCGCGACCTGGCCAGCCCCACCTCCGCGAGCAGCTCCGCCACGGGCAGCCCCGCGCGCAGCCGGTCGGCGGCGAGCGTGGTGCTGGGCGCCGCGGCGAGGTCGCCCCCGCGGGACATCGCGCCGCCGAAGAGGGCCTGCGCGCCGGCCTGAGCCTTCCGGGCCTCGGCCTCACCATGAATCAGCTTCGTCTGCTCGAAGGCCAGCGTATGTTTGGCCGAACGTAGGTCCCCACCCTTGAGGACACTCCAACGCTGCACCTCGTCCATAGGCAGCAGGGTGAACAGCGCCAGGCAGCGCGGCACGTCGGCGTCGTCGAGGTTCACCCAGAACTGGTAATACTCGTAGGGCGAGGTCCTGGCGGGGTCCAGCCAGACGGCGCCCTGCTCCGTCTTGCCCATCTTGGCGCCGGAGGCCGTGGTCAGCAGGGGAAACGTCCAGCCGAACACCTGCGCCCGCGCCATCCGCCGCACCAGATCGACGCCGGAGACGATGTTGGCCCACTGGTCGTCGCCCCCCATCTGCACCAGGCAGCCGTGGCGGCGGTGCAGCTCCAGGAAGTCGTAGCTCTGCAGCAGGGGGTAGTTGAACTCGATGAAGGAGAGCCCGGCGCCCTCCAGCCGCGTGCGGAAGGTCTCGAAGGTGAGCATGCGGTTGACGGAGAAGTGCAGCCCCACGTCGCGCAGGAAGTCGATGTAGTTGAGCCCGCGCAGCCAGTCGGCGTTGTTCACCAGCAGGGCGCCAGTCGCACCGGCGGAGCCGCTCCCCGACCCGAAGTCAAGCAGGCGGGCGAGCTGCGCCTTGAGGCCGGCGATGTTGCGCGCCAGCTCCTCTTCCGTGAGCATCTTGCGCATCTCGTTCTTGCCGGTGGGGTCGCCGATCAGCGCGGTGCCCCCTCCCACCAGGGCGATGGGGCGGTTGCCGGCGCGCTGGAAATGCAGCAGCGCCATGATCGGGATCAGGTGGCCCACGTGGAAGGAGTCGGCGGTGGGGTCGAAGCCGATGTAGCCCGTCAGGGGGCCCTCGGCGCCCTGCTTCTCCAGCGCGGCCGCGTCGGTGCACTGCTGGAAGAAGCCCCGCTCCCGGAAGGTGTCCCAGACCGTCACGATGTCCGTCCCGCTGTGAGTGGCGATGGGTGGCGATGGGTGGCCCGACCCGTACCGCCGTCGCTCCCAGGGCATCCGCCGCTCCCCAGGAAGAGGGGCGGCGGATCGGCGACCCGAACGAGGGAGCGCCCGTTCCCCCCTCGCCAATTCTTGGAGAGGGGCCGGGGGAGAGGTCCCGGTTCGTCAGCCGCCCGCGTCGTCCACCGCCAGGGCGGCGCGCAGCAGCGCCCGGCAGCCCTCGACGGGGAGCGTGTCCAGGCTGCGCACCTTGACGTGGCGGAGCCCCTTGCCCGTGCCTTCGAGCAGCCCCTCGGGGTCGGGCAGGAGCGCGCCCTGGTAGAAGCCCAGGTTCACGTGGGCCTTGTGGCTGCGGATATAGCACACGATGCCGGTACCCTCGTAGCAGGGCTGATGCCACTTGAACGCCTCGCGCAGCCCGGGCGCCGTCTCCTGCACCAGCCGCCGCAGGGCCTCCGCGATCTCCCGCTGGGGCGAGGGCAGCCCCGCGAAATACTGCGCCGCGCTTCCGGCGCTGCCGGTTTTGGCCATACCCGCTGCTCCCTCGGGGCGGTCTGCGCCCAGAATAGAGGATGCCCGCCCGTCGCGCCAGAGGGTCGGAGTGCCCAGACGTGGCTCTGCTCGAATACGAACGCCGCTGCGGGCGTCCTCATTCGCCCCGACCCTCCCTCTCCAACACCTGGAGCCGGAGGGGGCGGCGCATCGGCTGGCGCACCACGACGGCGCGGAGTTCCCCCTTTTGTCACGAAGAAACGATAACATGAGGGCAGGACACTCCTGTGGCGGAGCAGTGACCTTGAACATGCGCTGATGACACCGCAGCATTGTTGCACGAGTCCATGGTGCGGCGACGGTGTCGCGTTTGACAATCCCGGGGAAAGCCCCTAGGCTGGGACACGGTACGAGAGCAGGCGGGTTGGAGCGCCGGCCGGGCCCAGCATGGGCACGCGGCCGGCACACCACAGCTTAGGCTCCTGGCGCCCAGGCCGGTCGGATGTGTGCCGATGGCCGCGCGCCGGGAACGAGGGATGGACGGTGGTTCTGCCCCGCGTGCCGTGTACCGCTGGATCGACCTTCCGTACCCGCGTCGCCGACCCCCGAATTCTCTGCCGGCGCCGATGTCCGCGCGCCGTGAACGGCGGCGGTCGAGTGGCGGGGCGCAGGCCGCATCCGCCAGAGTGGCGCCGTTCGGGCGCACCGGCGGGCGTGCGCGACGGAGGATGATCGCAGCAGGAGGGGCCGCGGCCGTTCGGGCGGCGGTCCCGGTATCGGATTCGCCGGCGCGGCGTCGCCCCTCAGGGGCAGGCGCCTGCGCTTCCGCGAGGATGCGGAGCAGGCCGCTCCGGCGGCCTGGAAGGCACGAGCGCATTGGAGCATGCGGTTCGCGCAGGGAGACAGGTGCAGTGAAACGGGTCCCGTGCGCGAGGCCCGGAGAGCACGGGCGAGCCGCCCTTCGGGGGGAACCGGCCGCAGCGCCCGTCGCCTGACGCGAGCCGCAAGGATCGGGAACACCTTGGCAGCATTGTCCATGCCGTGCGGGAGGAGTGCCGCGGCGAACGCCGCGGACTACCGCCGCACGGCCGATGGGAAGCCCCCGCGCGGCGCCAGCCGCTGCCAGGGGGCGATGAGGGGCCGCAGCATCGCGAGCCTGCGCCGCTTGGGTGCGGCCGCTCCGCTGGGCCTTTCCCCGTCTCGGTTCGCCCGCCGACCCTACCCGCTCGTCCCGCATCCCTCCGGCGATTCCCGCACCGCCCCGTGGCGGTATCTCCCTTTCCCAAAGGAATGGAATGGCCAAGAAGAAAATGCTCATCAGCGTGCACGAGGATGAAACCCGGATCGCGCTGATCGAGAACGGCGTGCTGGTGGGGCTGCACATGGAGCAGACCGACCGCGAGCGCACCGTGGGCAACATCTACAAAGGCACCGTCGTCAAGATCAACCCGGCCTTTCAGGCCGCGTTCATCGATTACGGCACCCCCAAGAACGGCTTCCTCTCGATCAACGACCTCGGTCCCGACCATTACCGGGGCGGCGACGGCGGCAAGGGGCGCCCCCGCATCCAGCAGCTGCTGAAGGAGGGCCAGGCGCTGATGGTGCAGGTGCTGAAGGATGGCGTGGCCCACAAGGGTGCAGCCCTCACCACCAGCATCAGCCTGCCCGGCCGCTATGTGGTGCTCTCCCCCGGCGCCGACAAGACCGGCGTCTCGCGCAAGATCGAAGACCCCGAGCAGCGCAAGCGCCTCAAGGATATCCTGACCGGCCTGGCCGGCGATGAGGACACGGGCCTGATCATCCGCACGGCGGGCATCGACCGGGCGCTGCCCGAGCTCAAGCGCGACGTGGCGGCGCTGCGGCGCGAATGGAAGGCGATCCAGGATCGGTTCGCCAAGGCCAAGCGCGCGAGCCTGGTGCATCAGGAGCCCGGCAGCATCGTGCGGGTGCTGCGCGACTACTTCTCCGACGAGGTCGAGGAGGTGTGGGTGGATTCGGCCGAGGCCTACCAGGAGGCGTTCCAGTACTTCAAGAGCACGATCCCCCAGTTCCAGAAGCGGCTGCACCTCTACGTCGGCGACAAGTCGCTGTTCTCCGCGAACCGCGTCGAGGAGCAGATCGAAGCGCTCGGGTCGAGCAAGGTGGGGCTGCCCTCGGGCGGCAGCATCGTGATCGAATCCACCGAGGCGATGGTGGCGATCGACGTGAATTCGGGGCGCTCGAATCAGGAGCGCGATATCGAGGAAACCGCGCTGCGCACCAATCTGGAGGCGGCCACCGAGGTGGCGCGCCAGCTCCGCCTGCGCAACCTGGGCGGTCTGGTGGTGGTGGACTTCATCGACATGTCCCACGACAAGAACCGCCGCCGGGTGGTCGAGGCCATGCAGAAGCACCTGGCCGACGACAAGGCGCGCACCACCGTGGGCGCCATCTCCCAGTTCGGCCTGCTCGAACTGAGCCGACAGCGGATCGACATGGAGATCACCCGCGCCCTGCGCCAGCAGTGCCCCCAGTGCACCGGCACGGGCTACATCCCCACCACCAATGCCAGCGCCAACAACGTGCTGCGCAAGATCCGCGAGCTGGCCGCCACCGGTCGCTACGAGGAGATCCACGGCGAGCTCCCGCTCGAGCAGGCCAACCACCTGCTCAACCACAAGCGCGAGAGCCTGCGGGACCTGGAGCTGGAGTTCAACATCCGCATCCACATCTTCGGGAATCCCGCGCTGGCGCTCGGCTCCAAGGTCACCTTGACCGGCAAGGGCGCCGCGGCGACCGAGGGCGAGCCCGAGGCGGCGCCGGCACGCGTCGAGACGGCCCCGGCCGCCCTTGGCGAGGACGAACGCGGCGGACGGCGCCGGAAGCGCCGGCGGCGAGGTCGCGGGGCCGAGCTGGAATCGGAGCTGCCTCCCGTGGCGGGCGAGATCGCCGGGAGCGTCGACGAGGAGTTCGATGTGGTGGAACAGCCCAGCGAGCCCGAGTACGAGCCCGAGCCCGAGCGCGAGCAGGAGGTGGAAGAGGAGGAACAGCAGGGCGGGGCCGGCGCGATGCGTGCCGATGCGGTGCCGGAGGAGGCGGGCTTCGACGACTACGGCACCGTGCACACCCTCGCCGAGAGCGCGCCGGCCGAAGGCGCGCCGAGGACGCCCCACGCCGAAAGGCCCGAGCGGGGGCGGCCGCCCCGCCGTGAGCGTCCCCCGCGCCGCGAGCCGCGCCCGGCCCAACGACGCCCGGCCCCCCGCCACGACGAGCCCGCCGAGGGCGGCGGGGTGCTCTTCGCCAGCGCGCACGCGCCTGCCGCTGCGGAGGGCCCGGTGATCCTGGCGACCCGCGCGAAGCGCTCGCAGCCGTTCGCCTCGCTCGGCGCCGCGGCGGAGCCCGGCGCGATGCTCTACGACAGCGCCCGGGAGCTGGCCACCGCGGCGGCAGCGGTGCCCCAGCGGCCCGCTCCGGCGCGAAGCGCCATGGCATCCGAGCACGCGGCGCCCGTGCACGTGGCGCCGGCGGCAGCCGAGGAGGAGTCCGAACCCTCCCCGGGCAACGAGGCGCTGCCCGCCGAGCCGGCAGCCGGCGGCAAGCGGCGCAGGCGCCGCCGCCGCGCCAAGGGCGCCGCGGCACAAACCGACCTGCCCGGCACCAGCCCCGACATCGGGACGGTCGCCGCATCCGCCGACGATCCTGACCCGTCGGAGCCTGCCGCGGCTGGGGCGGCACCCGAGGGCGCACCCTCACCGGACGCCGCCGCACCGGCGGCGAAGAGCAGGCGCCGCCGCAGGCGGCGTGGCGGGAACGGCAACGGCGCCCGCAAGGAAGGCCAGGCAGCGCCTGCGGCTGCCGCCGCGGTCGAGTGATCCTTACGCTGACTCTGCTGTGACGTGATCCGGAACGCCGCGGGGAGGAGGGCAACGCCCTCCTCCCCCGCGGCGTGGGCGCCTTCAGGACGTGGAAGGAAGAATCCCCGGCCGCCTTTCCGCAGTGCCCGCCGGGTTGTGACTCAGTTTGAAAGCGCTCAAGTTTTTTACTTGAGAGCCTGTCCGACAAACGCTGTGCGCACTTGCTCTCGGCATGGCTGTGGGGCGGTGGTGACCCTGGTTGCACCATGACGGTGGGCACCCTGACGGGCTGGTCTGGCTGCGCTGGGGGCAGGGGCGGCCCTCGCATCATGCCAGCGCCGGGGGAGCCCAGCCGGCTCGCCACAGCTTGAGCAGGTTGTGCGTGGCCCTCCACAGCGACCACTCCACCCTGACCTTGACGATCCCGCGCAGCACGAACCGGTTGAGGCCGCGCATGGCCATCTGGCCGAAGACGGCTTCGATGGTGGCGCCCCGTTGCCGGTCGGCGGCCCTGCCGCGGCGGGTGCGGGGCTTCCGCTCCATGGGCCGCCTGCCGCGCTCGTCGCGCTCCGCGACCGGCGCCTTCAACCATGCCTCGATGAGCTGCAGCATCTGGCGGTCGGCTCGTGGCGCATGCCCCGGGCCACCGACTAGAAGTTCCTCCAGAGGTTCAGCGGTGTGTGCCACCGACGTTTCTTGGACATGCGTCGCTCCAGCTCATCTCTCCCCTGCTGCTGGGCGGACCTCCCCCGCTCCGCGCGCGGAGAGAGGGCCGGCGGGGGTGAGGCCCCCGCTCAGCCCTCGAATCCCCCCGGCGCTCCCCGCTGAGTCTTGCGGGCGAAACCCATCTCGCCACGGGCGGTTAGCTCAGCCGGGAGAGCGACGGCCTTACAAGCCGTAGGTCGCAGGGCCGAACCCTGCACCGCCCATTGGCGGAACAAGGGGTTGCGGGGGAGGAGGGCGGGATGAGAGCGGGGGGAGAGAAGAGATCAGTATCCCACGCGACGTTTCCAGAAGTGGCGCTGGCCGGGCCATGCCGCGCAGTATCTCCGCTACCTCCAGGTGGCGATGGGGATGTTGGTCATGATCCGTGGGATTTCCGTGGTCGGGTGCGGTCCGCCTTGCGTCAGGTCTTTCACGCGGTTGGTGACGTAGAGGTCCATCTCCTTGATATCCACGATGCCGTCGCCGTTCACGTCGGCCTTGCCCGCCAGCCCTTCCAGCAGGGCCTTGGTGAAGGCGCCGTGGCCCCACTCCGGCCGCTCCTGGCTCAGCTCCTGGCCGGTGGAGGCCGCCATGCCGATGGTGCCGGTTTCGGCGTGCAGCAGGTCGCGCAGAGCCTCGGTGAAGTCGGAGACGCCGCGGCGCTTGCCGGTGACCGCGCCGGACTTGCAGGTGTCCACCAGCAGCAGGGTCTTGGAGGCCAGCCGGTTGATCGTCGCGATGCTGCACGCCGTCACCGGCGCCAGCCTCAGCCCAGCGACCGCCACACCCACCCCAAGCTTGATCGTGCGAGTTTGCTGAGCTGCCAGTGCCAGTACGGCGAAAGCATCCGAACGAAGGGACTGGGAGTCGGTTACCCAACAGTGGGTGTAGCCCAGGTTTTCCGCATGGGTGATGAAGCCAATCTCGTCGATCTTGGCGTGGGAGATTCCGAAATCCATGTACGCGTCTCAATGGAAGTGAATCGATCTGCCAGACGCCGGTATGGCAGACGGTTACCGATACAGTTTCGTGGCTGGTTCGGAGATGCACCGGTCGGGGTGATGTCCGCCTGACCGCCAGCGGCCGGCCGAAGCAATGAAAGGCCTACACTGCCCAGCCCGCGGATTGGTCCAGCCCGAACGCTACCTCTTGACTTGATCAATCCGACGGGGGCACGTCAACCCAACCCCTCGAGATTCCCTGAACCACCAGGTGGCGCATCCGGAGATGGCCGCCCTGCACGGCCTGTGTCGGGTGGCCAGGAAGGTGGACGCGCTGAAGGCGCTTAAGTCCGAGACCGCCCCCGTGCTCCCTGCGCCGCCGCACACGATGGTGGACCGAGCGGACAATTGCCGGGTGGAACGAGACTTGGCGGCGTATTACCTTTCACGGCGGCCCCTCGTCCGCAGCCGGCAGGTAGCGCTCGACAGGGCGCTACCCATGTATCGCTCATGCTAAAGGAATGCGCGCGTGAAATACGGCATCGTGCTGTTCAACAAGGGCCCGCTGGCGACTCGGGAGAACCTCTCCACGATGGCGCAGCGCGCGGAGGCCCTGGGTTTCGACCATGTGGTCGTCACCGAGCATCTCGTCGTTCCGAAGCGCGAAGGCGAGCGCGATCAGTACCGCACAGTCAAACCTTCGCAGCAGTCGGTGCGACAGGAGCAGAGGAAAGGCTGGGAGGCATTGCGGAACTATTTCGAGCCGCTAGCGACCTTGATGTACCTCGCCGGATGCACCCGCCGCATCCGCCTGGGCACCAGCGTGATGATCGTGCCCTACCGCAACCCTTTGGTGACGGCCAAGGTGTTTTCGACGATGGACGAGCTGACCGGCGGACGCATCTTCTGCGGCGTCGGCTCGGGATGGTGGCGGGACGAGTTCGATGCGCTGGGGCTCGGCGGCGAATTCGGTTCGCGCGGGTCGCGCACCGACGAGTACCTGCGGATTTACCGCACGCTCTGGACGCAGCCCACGGCCTCGTTTGCCGGGCGGTTCCACCAGTTCACCGACCTGGAATTCTCGCCCAAGCCCGTGCAGACTCCGCTCCCGATCTGGGTGGGCGGGAACAGCGAGCGGGCGATGCGGCGGGCCGCCGAGCTGGGCGACGTCTGGCACCCCTTGGCGCTCAAGCAGCCGGGCCAGCTGGCACCCGATCTGATCCCCGAGAAGCGGCGCGCGCTCGCGGCCCTGGCGCGGGCCGCGGGCCGTGCCCCCGCAGCGATCGGGCTGGCGCTGCGCTGCAACGTGCGCATCACCGCGCGAGAGCGGGACCACATGGTAGGGACTGTGGAGCAGATCGCCGAAGATGCGCGTCTGTATGCGAGCCATGGGGTCGATTCGCTCACGTTCGACCTGCCCGGCGTGTCCTGGCAGGAAGCCATGGAGCACCTGGAGCTGATCGGCGAACGGGTCGTCGCGAATCCTTCGTAGCCGACCGGAGGCATGAAACCAGACAGGCTCGCGCGACCAGCGGGGATCCTGCCAAGAAGCGGCGCGGGATCGGCCCGCGCCGGCGACGCTCACTTGTCGAGCCACACCTCCTGCATACGGCCCCAGTTTGCGTAGGCCTGGTGCGGCACGACGTTCTTCAGGTGGGGCCACATGGCGTGGTAGTTGATGCGGAAGCCGAACACGAGCCGCGCGGCATCTTCCACGAGCGCCTGGTCGATATCCCACACCAGGGCGCGCCGCCTATCCAGATCGAACTCTTGCGACTGTGCGTCGACCAGCTGCTGTACCTTGGGGTTGCAGTAGTCCGAGTAGTTGCGCTGTGAGCCGCAGCCATAGTTCTCGTAGAATTGGACGTCTGGATCGTCGGCTCCCAATGCGGTTGCGTTGAGGCCGAGGGCAAAATCCCGGCGTGCGACGACGCCGTACCAGACTGCGATATCCATCTTGTTGACCTCGGCATCGATCCAGACCTGCTTGAGCTGATCGGCCATCCAGATCGCCGGATCGAGATACAGCCGCGCCGAGCTGCAACTGATCTGGAGCTTGAGCGGCTTGGTGGGTCCATAGCCCAGGGACGCCATGATCTGGCGGGCCTCCTCCCGGCTGCGGCCGATCTCGCGAAATCCGGGCAGCACGTCCAGCCGGTCCTTGGGCAATCCCCACACGCCGTCCGCCGGCGGCAGCATCACCCCGCCGATCACCATGGCGCCGCCGAACACCGCCCGCCCGAACGCTTCGCGGTCCAGCGCCAATGTCACCACCTGGCGCAGGCGCGCGTCGTTGAAGGGCGGCCTCTTCGTGTTGAAGATCACGTTGGTGTAAGCGGTGCGCGCCAGCGGGGGAAACACCAGCCCCGGTGCCATGCTTTTCAGGGCTTCCATGTCGGCCAAAGTCGTGTCGTGCGGCGTATCGATGTCGAGCTGCTTTGCCGCGAGCGCCGCCATCAGCGCCCCTTTGCCGGGGATGATGTTGTATTGGAGGGCATCCAGATAGGGACGTCCCTTGATGAAATAGTCAAGGTTCCGGACGTTCCGGATGAACCTGCCGCGCTGGTACTCCTTGTGGATGAACGGGCCGCTGCCCATCGGCGTGGTGCGGAGCTCCTGGGGCTTGATGTGTGCGGGATAGACTGGGCTGTAACCCGAGGCGAGCATCGCCAGCAAGGAGGGTTGGGGGCGCTTCAGCTTGAAGGTCACCTCGTCATCGCCGGTGGTGACGATCTCTTCGACGTTGAGGTACCAGAGCTTGCGGGGGTTGAGCTTGAGCCGCTGCGTTGTCACGCCGCGCACGACGTCGAACGTGTGCTTGACGTCATTGCTCGTGAGCGGCTTGCCATCGTGGAACTTGACGCCCCTGCGCAGCGTGAAGGTGAGGCTCTTCCTGTCCGGGTTCCAGCGCCAGCTTTCCGCCAGCTCCGGGATGATCGTCTCGAAGCTCTCACGGCTTTTGAGCGGGTCGTACAGCACGAGATTGCTGTAGACAGGCTGCATGGTCCAGGTGGTGGTGACCGTGGCCTCCTCATGGATCGAAAGGCTGGGCGGATTCTGGCCGATGACGGCCTGCAACGTCCCCCCGTATTTCTGGGCCAGTGCGCTGCCCGCAGCACAGGTCAGCGCCGCTGTCAGGGCCACACCTGTGCGAAACACTCCGAATGGCATACGTCTCCTCCAGTACCGAAGGTTAGGGCGCGCCGGAAGTCCGTGCGCCCGGGAGCTCCTCCTCTCAGGTCTTCTCCTGGTCGACGATGTCGGGCGGGGCCTCATCGTGGTACGCACCCCGCTGATGGAACATCTTCGTCGCCCCGCGGCGACCGGCCCGGAGCTTGCGGGTCTCCGCCTCGTTCACGTCCAGATTTGGTCCTTCCAGCGCTACCGCGTAGTGTTCGAGCGCGCTGGCCCGCGAGACGTAGCCGTTCAGCACATCATCCCGTACGCGTTCGGGCTCGCGGTGCAGCGGATTGCCCCATCCGCCGCCGCCGGGGGTCATGATCCGGAGCAGATCGCCCGCCTTCAGCCTGTTGCCGTCGGTCATGGGCTTGATCTCACGCTCCTCGGGCGTGCCGGGATTGACGACGATGCGGGTGGAAGGCGGTGCACCGTGGCCGCCATTGACGCCCCAGGCGGGGAACTTGAGATTCTCGACCCGGTTCGCGAACAGGGCGTCGCCATCGGTGATGCGCATGTCGCGCACGATGCCGCAGCCGCCGCGCCAGCGGCCAGGGCCGCCGGAGTCGGTGTGGATGGCGTAAGCCTCGACGCGCATGCCGAACTCGATCTCGGCGAACTCGACCGGGTAGTTGCGGCCACCGCCGCCGAGCGAATACACCGCATCGATGCCATCGGCGAAGGGGCGCGCACCGTGGCCCACCGCATGGCCTTCTATGCACAGCGTGTAGGTGCCGCTCTTGGCGTCGTGGCTACGCAGCATGGTGACGACGTACACCGGCGAAGCGGCCGGCACGTTGCCTTTGGTGGCCAGGGCCAGTGCGCCCATGATCGAGTTGATGACGCGGGCCTTGGTGTGCGCGCGCAGCCCCGTGGGAGCCGGAAACATGGGGTCCACCAGGCTGCCCTTGCGGGTCTTCATCCCGGCGAACGCCTTGACGAAGCCCGCGTTGAACAGAATGCTCGGCTCCTCATGGGTCAGGTACAGCCCGCAGACGAAATCGGGGATGGTCTCGTCCATGACGAAGTTGAGCGGCTTCTTCACCTGATCCGAAGTCGCCGTGAAATCGAGCGTCACCTTGCCGCCCTGCTTCTCGATGACCACGTCCACCCACGGGCTGGGCTCGGTAGCCGAGTCGCTGTCGAGATAGTCGCGAAAGGCGTAGCGGCCGTCGGGCACCTGAACCTCGAACGCCTGGCGAAGTGCCGCTTCGGTCTGGTGCAACAGCAGCTCGAACGACGCGGTGACCGTGTCGTAGCCGAACCGGCCGAACAGCTCCTCGAGGCGCTGCTTGCCGAGCCGGCAGGAACTCATGATCGCCTGCAGGTCCCCATTCACCATGTCGGGAAACCGCGAATTGCGGAGAAAGGACCGGAGCAGCTCCTCGTTGAGCACCCCCTGCTTGTACATGCGCACGGGCGGCAGCATGATCCCCTCCTGGAACGCGTCGGTGGCGTCGGGCGAGATGCTGCCCGGCAGCATGCCGCCGATATCCCACAGGTGTCCCCAGCTCACGGCGAAGGCGCCGAGCCGGCCCTGGTGGAAGACCGGGGCGGCGAACACCATGTCCGGGCTGTGGTTGACGGCGCCGTGGGAGGCGTAAGGGTCGTTGTAGAGGTACAGATCGCCGGGGCGCATCTCGTCGGCCGGGTAGTGCTCGAACACGCAGGAGATCATGTTCGCCGCGGAGGGCTTCTGGGTGCCCGCGACCAGGTTGCCTTGCCGATCGAACAGCGAGTTGAAGTAGTCTTTCTTCTCGCGAATGAAGGGCGACATGGCGGTGCGTTCGATGGTGGCCCCCATCTCGGCGCGGGCCGATTGGAGCGCCCCCTTGATCAGCTCCAGGGCGATAGGGTCAACGCGGGTCATGGGCTGCTCCAGCAGCGTTCAATGCCATTCCCCTCCGCCGCGCGGGCCGAATCCCGGCGGCGCATCGCGGGGGACTCAGCGGCCCAACTGCACCACCAGATCGCCGAATTCCTCCACACGCGCCCGGTGGCCGGGAAACACCACGGTGGTGGCATCGAGCTGATCGACGATCGCCGGGCCGGCGACCACCTGCCCAGCCCGCAAAGCCGTACGCTCGTACACGGGAGTCTCCACAAAGCCCAGCTCGGCGAAATGGACGGGGCGGTTCCCCGCGGAGACGGCTCTGGCAGCTCCTTCCGCAGTTGCGATACGCGGCAGCTCGATCTTGTCGACGAGGCCGATCGCGCGCAGGCGCAAGGTGGTGATCTCCACCGGGGCCTCGGGTCTGCTGAACGTGTAAAGCTGCTTGTGCAGCTCGTGAAAATCGGCGGTGAGCCGATCCACGCTCGCTTGGGTGAGTGCCGCGCCGCGAAACTCGACAGTCAGCTCGAAGCCCTGCATGACGTAGCGCAGGTCGGCCAGCCGTTGGAAGCGTCGACGCTCCGCAGCGACGCCGCTGGCAGAGAGATGGGCATCGGCCTCGGCCGTCAGCTTGACGAAGACGCCCTCCATGGCGGCCAGGTCGAAACGGCCTGCGCGCTGTACGCACGTCTGCACGTAGTCGTTCCGGAGGTCCGTCGCCTGCAGGCCCAGGGCGCACATGATGCCGGGAAACCGCGGAACGATCATGGTCGGCGTCCCGAGTAGAGCCGCCAGCTCGCCCCCCATCAGCGGACCGGCGCCGCCAAAGGCCATCAGCGCGAACTGGCGCGGATCGTGTCCCTTTTCCACCGAGACCAGCCGCAATGCGCCGACCATGTTGTTGTTGACGATCTGCAAAATGCCCTCGGCGGCCCGCACCACGTCGATCCCGAGCGGCTTGGCGATGCGGTCGTGTATGGCCTTGCGGGCAAGTTCCGGGTAGAGCTTGAATTCGCCGCCCAGCAGATGATCCGGTATGCGCCCGAGCACCAGGTTGGCGTCGGTGACGGTCGGGTACTGGCCGCCCTGGCCGTAGCACGCGGGACCTGGCGCTGCGCCGGCGCTTTGCGGCCCCACGATCAAGCTGCCCTGCCCAGTGACGGCCGCGATGCTGCCACCGCCCGCGCCGATGGACGTGATGTCCACGATCGGCGTCTGCAGGGGGTAGCTGCCGATTTCCCCGTCGCTGGTCGTCCCGGGGCGACCCTCGCGGATCAGGCACACGTCGGCGCTGGTGCCCCCGATATCGATGCTGACGACGTTCAAATGGTTGGTGAGACGGCCGACGTAGGCCGCGGCGATCGCCCCGGCCGCCGGCCCGGAGAGCGCAAGGTTGATCGCCTGCCGATCGACCATGCCGGGCGTGACCAGCCCGCCATTGGACTTCATGATCAGCAGCGGCGCCCCCACCCCGTCCGTCCGCAGCCCGTTTTCCAGTTTGCCGATATAGCGAGACACCACTGGCTGGATGAAGGCGTTGAGCACCGTCACCATGGCCCGCTCGTACTCCCGGAACACCGGCAGGACTTCGCTGGAGATGGAGACCGGCACATCCGGAAACTCCTCGCGCACCAGTTCCGCCGCGCGGCGCTCGTGGGCCGGGTTGGCGTAGGAGTGCAGGAACACGATGGCGATAGATTCCACGCCGATCGCCAGCAGGCGGCGGGCGGCTTCGCGACAGGCGGCCTCATCCAGGGCCTGCAGCACCGATCCGTCCACGGACATCCGCTCTGGCACCTCCATGATCCGGTACGGCGGAACGGGCCGCGCCGGCTTGATCCACGAGAACGGATTGGCGGCGCGGGGGATGTTGTGCCGGCCGATCTCCAGCACGTATTTCGTGCCGCGGGTCACGATCATCCCTGTGGTCGCGCCCTTGCCCTCCAGCACCGCATTGGTGGCCACGGTCGAGCCGTGGAAGACGAGTTCCAGGGCCTCCGGGGCTACGTCGGCGTGGTCGAGCATCTTCCGCACGCCGGTGATGAACGCCTCGGAAGGGTCGTGGGGAGTCGAGGGCGTCTTGGTCGTCCAGAGCGCGCCGCCGCGGCTGCGAACCAGGATCACGTCGGTGAAGGTTCCGCCTGTGTCCAGCGCCAACTTGTAGGTGTCCATGCGGGCCTGGCGCGACTATGCCGGATTGCGCGGCGAAAGCGTGAGAAGGCGGCGGAGGCCCGGCCGGCGGCGAGCAGCCCCCCTCCCCCCCGCAGGCGCGCGCGGCGGGCTCAGCCTCCAGGTCCGTATCCGTGAGGCCGATCGGATGAATCGAATCCCGCTGGGCCGCGCAACCGTGGCCACAGCCGGCGCGCGCGGCGGACCTTCGCCCCACGCTCTCACCGCGCACGCGCGGAAGTCAAGGCGCGGCAAGCCGCGTGGAATGTAGCCGTTCGAAAAGCCAACAGCAGATGTCTCGCTGCGCTCGACATGACAACCTTTTGTCATTCCGAGCGATAGCGAGGAATCTGTTTGCCAACTACGTATGCGCGTTCGCCAAGCTGGTACACCACCCTAGCAGCGGGGAGTCCGCGGTTTGAGCTTCACGGGATCAGCAGGATCTTTCCGGCGGAGCGGCGGGATTCGAGCTCGGCGTGTGCCACCGCGGCCTCCGCAAGCGCGTAGGTCTTGTGGATGTGCGGGCGGATGAGCCCGTGGCTCACCAGGTGGAAGACCTCTGCCGCGCGACGCCGCAAATCGGCGCTGCTCCCGGTGTAGTTGGAGAGTCCGGTGCGGGTGACGAAGATGCCCTTCTCCTGGAGCCGGTTGAGATCGAACGGCGGAACCGGGCCGCTGGATTGACCATACAGCGCGAGCATGCCCCTCCGTCGCAAGGCCGCAAGGCTCTGCTCGAAGGTGGAGCGACCGACCGAGTCGTACACGACGTCCAGCCCGCGGTTGCCCAGCAGGCGCCCGACCTCCTTCGGAATGTCCTCCCGCGTGTAGAGGATCACGTGGTCGGCGCCGGCCTCCCGCGCGAGGGCCGCCTTTTCGTCGGTCGAGACCGTCGCGAACACCGTGGCCCCGCAAAGCTTGGCCATCTGGATCACGAGCTGGCCCGTGCCGCCGGCGCCCGCCTGCACGAGGCAGACGTCGCCCGGTTCGAGCGGGAACACGTCGTGGGTGAGGTAGTGCGCCGTCATCCCCTGCAGCAGCGCCGCCGCGGCCATCGTGAAGTCGATCTCCCGGGGCACGACCACGGCACGCGCCGCGGGGATCGTCATGAACTCGGCGTAGGAGCCCCACAGGCTCGAAAAGGCGACCCGGTCGCCGGGCGCGAACCGGGTCACGCCGCTCCCGACAGCCACCACCGTCCCGGCGGCTTCCCTCCCGGGGATGAACGGGAGCGCCACCCTCGGCCGACCGGAGCGCACGGCGACGTCATTGAAATTGACGCCAATGGTGGCGTGCTGAAGCAGCAGCTCGCCCGGACCCGGTTCCGGCCGGGGCAACTCCTCCACCTGCAACACCTCGGGCCCGCCCACCTGGCGGAACCGGATAGCCTTCATCGTGGCAGTCATATCCTCCTTTTTTGCTATCGCCAAGGCAGAGCACACCACAGCGGTCAGCAAGTACGGGGTCTACGTACTCCCGTCGTCGCGCCCTGCCAAGTCTTGCAAGGCACACCCATCTCGCATCGAGCGGTCAGTCTAGCCGGGAGCGGGACGGCCTTGTGAGCCGTCGGTCGCAGGTTCGATCCCTGTACCGCCCGCTTGCGGATCAACGGGTTACGAACACATCTTCCACCCCGAAGCGCGCGCACTTGGAGGGACAAGCTACGGAGGTGACAGGCTATTTCCGGCCGGCGGCGAGGGGTTTGCGGGTGGCTACCTGGGTGCTGCGGGCGGGGAGGGCCTGAGGCAGGCGCACGCCGGCGGCGTCGAGGAGTTGTTGGGCCAGGCCGGTGGCCTGTGGCACCTTGAGACCTGGCTCTTCGACACATCGCCGCGCCCACGAGTCAGGCAGCACTCGCGTATGCCGTCTTCTGCTGGAACTCGGGGGGGGGGGGGGGGGGGGGG
>JACQKK010000156.1 GCA_016204605.1 Candidatus Lambdaproteobacteria bacterium | reverse complement strand
GCCCCTCACCCTCGCGTGGGCCTGCGCCTCCCCTTAAGCATACCCGCGGGCGGCCGACCCGGCAAGGCGCCCGGGGTCGCTGGCCGGACTGGGGCGCGCGGCACTCGGCCAGGGCAAGTCCAAAGTCGCCGCTTCCGTCCGGGATTGCGCGGCAGGTCAAGAGTGCGATTGCCCTGCAAAACCCCTCCCCCGGCCCCTCCCCCCCATTGCGGGGAGGGGGGCCCGAAGGCCGGGGTGGGGTTGCCGGCCCGACGCCACAGCGATCCACTCCGGGGAGGGAGGGCGCTGGGCAGCGCTCCGCAGGCCATCGCCGCGACCCTGACGCCCACAGACGGCATGAAGTGACGGACGACTTTGGACTTGCCCTGGGCGCTCGGCGGGATGCTCTTACACGCAGGCGCGGCCCGTGCTACCGTGCGGGTTCGGCAGCCATCGCCAACCTTGTGGAGGGCATCCGGGAATGGGTGTGCGGGAGGCCACGGAAGCGATCTGGGAGGCAACGCAGCAGGGCATCTACTACCCGCCGGAGTGGAAAGGCAAGCTCACGGTCGAGGAGGGCTACCAGGTGCAACTGGGCATCCTGGAGCGCCACCTCAAGGCCGGTCAGCGCCAGGCCGGCTGGAAGGTGGGGCTCACCGCCAAGGACATCCGCCAGCAGCTCGGCTACGACGAGCCCATCCTGGGCTTCCTGCTGGAGAGCGCGGCCAAGGCCTCCGGCGCCGTGCTGCGCGTGGAGGAGCTGGTGGCGCCGTGCTTCGAGAACGAGCTGTGCGTCACTCTCGCCAAGCCCCTCAAGGGCCCGGGCGTGACCGCGGAGCGGGCGCGCGAGGCCATCGGGGCGGTCGCGCCGGCCCTCGAAATCGTGGAGCGGCGCGGCGACTTCGCGGCCGACCCCGCGCTGGCGATGGCGGACAACGTCCAGCAGAAGTACTTCGTGACCGGCACGCCCGTGCCCTACTCGCCGCAGGCGCTGGACCTGCGCAAGGTCATCTCGGCCGTGTTCATCAACGGGGAGCGGGTGGGCGGCGCGACGGGCGAGGCGGTGCTGGGCGACCCCGCGGCCTCGCTGGCCTGGCTCGCCAACCGGCTGGCCGATTTCGGCCGCCGGATCGAGCGCGGCATGCGCGTGATGACCGGCTCGTTCACGCGCCAGTTCCCCATCGCCAATGGCGATCTGATCGAGGCGCGTTTCCACCCCATCGGCGCCGTCTCGGCGGAGTTCCGCTGAGCCTGATCCGCCTGCTTCCGCCTCCGACGTGCACACCGTGGAGCCGCATCATGACCGAACCCCTCGACGTTGCCGCCACCATCGACGAGCTGTGGGCGCTGGCCGGGCAGCAGCGCTACCGGCCCGAGCGGCTGCGGGGCAAGCTGAGCCTGCCCGACGCGTACCGCGTGCAGCTGGGGCTGCTCGGGAAGGCCGTCGCCGCGGGGGCCCGCCAGGCCGGCTGGAAGATCGCCCTCACCTCGGTCACGCAGCGCCAGGCGCGCAAGGCCGAGGAGCCCTGGTTCGGCTACCTGCTGGCGGAGCGCCGGCTCGAGAGCGGCCGTACGCTGGCGTTCGACGAGCTGATCGGCCCGCTGATCGAGTGCGAGCTGTGCATCACCATCGGGGCGCGCCTGCGCGGACCGGGCGTGACGGCGGAGCAGGCCGCCGGGGCCGCCATCGCCATCGCCCCGGCGTTCGAGATCGTCGAGCGGCGCGGCGAAGCGGTGGACGACCTCGGCTTGGGCGTGGCCGACGACGTGAGCCAGCGCTTCTTCATCGTCGGCGCCGAGCGGCGACCCTACCCGGCCACGCTCGACTTGCGGGCCGTCCAGCTCGACGTCGTCACCGATGGCCAGGTGACGAAATCGGTGGTGGCGCGGGACGCGATCGACTACCAGTTCCAGTCGATCGCCTGGCTGGCCAACAAGCTGGCCGGATTCGGCCGCGCCATCGAGCCCGGCCACCAGATCATGAGCGGCACCTTCATGCCGCCCACGCCCATCCGCAAGGGCCAGCGCTGGGAGGCCCGCTTCGCCGGCGTGGGCTCGGTCGCCGCGAGCTTCGAGTAGCAGCGCCCGCCCGCGGGCGCCCCGGTGGCGGGAAATCCGGTGACTTCGCCATCCATTGGGCTTACGCTGGGAGCTACCCCTGGAGGAGGAGGCGTCGATGGCAAGCCCACCGCCCGGACCGGGCAAGGCCAGCCTGGAGCAGGTGCTCGAGATCGTGTTCCTGTTCTTCCGGGGGGATCGGCCCAAGGTGGACGCCTGGCTCCGCACGCCCCACGCGGGGCTGCAAGGGCGCCAGCCCATGGACGTGATCCGCGCCGGCCAGCCCGAGCTGCTGCTCGAAGTCATCAAGAACGAGATCGCCAGGGCCGAGCAGGCCGCCAAGCGCTGAGGGCGGGGCGCGGTCACCCGCCCGAGCGTGGTTGCAGCGCGTCCGCGACGATCCAGGCGAGGGCCTGGTCGAACGCGATGCCGGCCTGGGCGAGCGCCGCGGCGAAGCCCGCATCGGGCGCGATGCAGGGGTTGGCGTTGACCTCAAGCACCCAGGGCCGGCCCGCCTCATCCACGCGGAAATCCACGCGGGCGTAGCCGCGCAGACGGAAGAGCCTCCAGCAGCGCAGGGCCAGCGCCTCGAGCTCCGCCAGCAGCGGCCCTTCGGCGCCGAGATCGGCAAACGCGCGTACGGTGCCCCGGTATTCGGGCGCTTCCGGATGCCACTTGGCGCGGTATCCCACGATGCGGGGCCTGTCCGGCGCCCAGCCCTCGAAGCGCATCTCGGCGGCCGGCAGCACGCGCACGCCATCGGGCTGGGCCAGCAGCGCCAGGTTGAACTCGCGGCCCTCGATGTAGCCCTCGGCGAACCACTCCCCGCCGTAGCGGGCGCGCCGCCCGGCCAGCGCCGCCGCCAGCGCCCGGCCGCCTTCGACCACGGAGCCGTCGTCGAGCCCGATCGAGGCGTGCTCCCACACCGACTTGACGATCCAGCGTCCCGCGCCCGCATCCGCCGCCCGCTCGGCGACCGGCGGCGTGGGGATGCCCGCCAGCCCCATCAGGCGCTTCGCCACGGGCTTGTTGGAGGTCTGGTAGATGCCATCGAGCGGCACGCCGGTGTAGGGGAGCCGCAGCTCCTCCAGCAGGGCCGGCGCCAGGAACAAGAGCCTCCCGCTGCCCGCGATGGATTCGACCAGGTTGAAGACGAGCGCAGGCGGGTGCCGGGCGAGCTTGCGCCGGGCCGCTTCGAGATCGAGCGTGAGGGGCAGGGGCTGCGCGGCGTAACCGAGGCGGACGAGCCCCGCGCAGACGGCGTCCACCTCGGCGAGCACGTCCTGCTCATCGGCCGGGGCATCGGCCGGCACGGCGCCATGCAGCACGACGATGCGCGGCCCGCCGCCGCGCTGACTTTTCACGCGAGGTGCCGGCACGCGCGGTTCCGCCCCTCGCCCGCGCTGTACGCTCCGACCGCGCGCCGTGGGCTTGGCCATGGCCGGGCTCAGGCGACGCTGGTCGCGCGCGCGGGCCGGCTGGCCAGCCGTTCGCTCGCCGAGGCGAGGATGCGGCCGATCAGCTCGGTGTAGGAGAGCCCCACCATGCGGGCCAGGATGCACAGGTCGGAGCGCTCGGGGTTGATGCCGGCCAGCGGGTTGACTTCGAGGAAGTTCGGCACGCCCTCGCCATCGAGCCGCAGGTCGAGCCGCCCGGCATCGCGGCAGCCCAGCGCGCGCCAGGCGTCGAGCGCCACGGCGGCCACGCGGTCGGCCAGCGTGCCTTGCTCCAGCCGATAATCCACCAGGTTCTCGTAATACTCCTTGTTGTGGAAGGTATACGCCTCCGACTCGGCCTGGGGGCGCAGCAACACTTCCAGTACGCCGATGGCCCTGGCGCCGGCGCCCGTGCCCAGGATGCCCACCGTGAACTCGCGCCCGGGCAGGAAGGCTTCCACCAGCACCGGCTGGCCGAATCGCGCCAGCAAGGACCTGCACACGCGCTCGAGCTCCTCGGCGTTGTGCAGCTTGGACGCGGCTCCGATGCCCTTGCCCGTGCCCTCGGCCACCGGCTTGGCGAAAAGCGGGAACCCCAGCGGAGTGCGCGAAAGCCGGGCGAACGCCTGGAGATCGGCCTCCGTTTCCACCACCGCGAACTCCGGCGTAGGAATGCCGCAGTCCCGCACGACCCGCTTGGCCATGCCCTTGTGCAGGGCCAGGCACAGCGTCAGCGGATCGGAGAACGTATAGGGGATGTCCCAACCCTCGAGCAGGGCGGGCACCTGGGCCTCGCGGGCGTATCCGCGCAGCCCCTCGGCGATGTTGAATACCAGCTCCCAGCGCTCGCCGGCGACGAGGCGCTCGGCGAGCCGGCGCACGTTGCCGATGGGCACCGGCTCATGGCCGAGCGCGCGCAGCGCGGCGACGATCGCGTTGATCGTCACCGGGCTGTCGAACTCCGCCGTCTCCTCCTCGCCGTACCCCGCGGCGAGGTAGTCCTGCCGCAGGTCGTACGTGACGCCGACGCGCATGGGTCACCTACCCGGCCGCTGGGCCGATCACGGCCACGGGCGCCATCCCTGCCGCGGGCGCAACTACTGCCGCGGGCACCGTCCCGGCCGCAGGCGCTACGCGATCCGCCCCCAACCGCCCGCCCGGATCGGGGTAGCGGTAGAGCTTGCCCTCGTAGTTGCGCAGCAGCAGGTCGTCGCCGTCGCGCCCCGCCACGTAATCGGGCAGGAGCGGAATCTTCCCGCCGCCGCCGGGCGCATCCACCACGAAGTGCGGCACGGCATAGCCCGTGGTGTGGCCGCGCAGCCCCTGGATGATCTCGATGCCCTTTTCCACCGGGGTGCGGAAGTGGGCCGAGCCCGAGATGGGGTCGCACTGGTACAGGTAGTACGGCCGCACGCGGATCTTCAGCAGGCCGTGCACGAGATCGCGCATGGTGGCCACGCTGTCGTTGACCCCCTTCAGCAGCACGGTCTGGCTGCCCAGCGGAATGCCGGCATCGGCCAGCCGCTCGCAGGCCTCGCCCGTCTCGGGCGTGATCTCGTCGGGGTGGAGGAAGTGGATGCTCATCCAGAGCGGATGGAATTTCTTCAGTATCCGGGTGAGCGCCGGGGTGATGCGCTGCGGCATCACGGCCGGGATCTTCGTCCCGATGCGGAGGAACTCCACGTGCGGGATGCGACGCAGGCTGGTGAGCAGCCACTCCAGCTTGTCGTCGCCCAGGCTCAGCGGATCGCCGCCCGAGATCAGCACGTCGCGGATGGAGGGCGTGCGGGCGATGTAGTCGATCGCCTCCTCGAGCTGGCTGCGCTTGACGGTGCGTTCGCCCGCGGCCCCCACCATGCGGGAGCGCGTGCAGTAGCGGCAATATGTGGTGCAGAAGTTCGTCACCAGGAACAGCACGCGGTCCGGGTAGCGATGCACCAGATTAGACACGGGGCTGTTGCCGTCCTCGCCCAGCGGATCATCGGCCTCGCCTGAGGTGCGGGCGAACTCGCCGGTCGAGGGCACCACAGTGCGCCGCAACGGCTGGTACGGGTCGCGCTCGTCGAGCAGGCTCGCGTAGTAGGGCGTGATGCCCAGCGGCAGCGAGCCCCGCTGGCGCCGCCCGGCGTCCAGCTCATCCGGCGCAAGCCGGATGAAGCGCCCCAGCTCGGCCACGGTCTTGACGCGGTTGCGGTTCTGCCAGCGCCAGTCGTTCCACTCCCGCACCGGCACCTTCGGAAAGAAGCGTCGGCGGAACTCGTGGCTGCGGTCACTGACGGTGAGGCGGGGCACCTGCGCGCCGCTCTGCCCGAAGGAGGGCGGGGGCGAATCGACCTGGAACGGAAAGGTGGGGGGAAAGATCAGTTCCCGGGAAGGCGAGATGGGCAATACGGTTGCATGATAACTTGGGGGTTCCTCCTGCTCCCGCAGCAAGCTCTCCTTGTCCATTTGAGAAATGGATCCTCCGGTACATAACAGGCAGGATCGGCCTGCCTCCCTTGGTTCCGCATCCGGCCGCCCCCGTGGCGGCCCGGGGAACCCCGCGCACGGCCTGTTCCCTGGCGGTGCGTCACCTGAAGTGTAATTTGTTTTTCACAAATTACAACCCGAACTATGCATGCGGAAGGCCTGCCTGACTCTTTTTTTATAACTTTTTCACCGAATGCTTCGTGCCGCGGCCGTGCCGCGAACAGAAATACGTCACTTGCGGGCCGTGTGGGGCTACGATAGGCTCCCAGAGCCATTCTGACGGATGCGCACTCGCCGATTATCGCGCCAAGCCTTGATATTGCGTGATGTTGCCGGCATGGCATCGAGCGAATCACGTTGCGATGCGGGCGGGCCGGAAGCGCGCGCCGCCCGAGTCTTTGTGAGGCGCCATGCGCGGCTGCGCGCGATGGGAGGCGGCGTGCTGCGCCGCAGCGGATCGTGCTCTGCCTGGAAATGCCCATTGCGGGCCGTTTCGCCGCGCGGTGACTTTTCGATTTCCCGGGGCGCCGCGGGCGGCTCGGGGTGTGTCCCATACGCTCCGCGACCGGTTGCCGGTCGCCCGCGCCGGACCGCAGCGGCAGCGGCGGGCTCGCAGCGCGCGTGGCGCGAGGGGGCCGACGAATGTCCCGCGCGGCGGGCGCGCCGCCCAAGGCCTAGCGCGGCGGCACGACCTTGTGGCGCTGGGCGCCCAGCCTGGCGATCGTCAGCTCGACGAGGTCGCCGGGCTTGAGGAAGCCGGGCGGCTTCATGCCGTGGGCCACGCCCTCGGGCGTGCCGGTGGTGCAGATGTCGCCGGGCTCCAGCGTGAAGAACTGGCTCATGTACCAGAGCAGGTGCGGCACGCCGAAGATCATGTCCCGGGTGTTGCTGCTCTGGCGCACCTGGCCGTTGACGAGGGTCTTCAGGTCGAGCCGGTCGAAATCGGGCACATCCTCCGCGGGCACGAGCCACGGGCCGAGCGGGCCGAAGGTGTCGCAGCTCTTGCCCTTGACCCACTGCCCGCCGCGCTCCGACTGGAAGTTGCGCTCGCTCACGTCGTTGCACACCATGAACCCCGCGATGTGCGCGAGGGCGTCCCGCTCCGACGCCAGGTAGCGCACCTTGTCCTTCACCACGAAGGCGAGCTCGACCTCGTAGTCGAGCTTGGTGCTGCCGCGCGGCACCACTGTGTCGTCGGCGGGGCCGCAGATCGAGGAGTTGTACTTGGTGAACAGGATCGGCTCGTGCGGGATCGGATTGCCGGTCTCCGCGGCGTGGCGCCGGTAGTTCAGCCCGATGGCGATGAACTTGCCGGGCCGCGCCACCGGCGCTCCGAGCCGCACCGCGGCCGGTACGCGCGGAAAGGCCTGGGGCGCCGCCGCGAGCGCCTTGAGCCGTTCCAGCCCGCCGCAGGCAAAGAAGTCAGGCGTGTAGTCGGAGATGGCGTCGGAGAGGTCCAGCCGCGTGCCGTCCTCCAGCTCGAGGCCGGGCTTCTCGCGGTCGGGCTCACCGAAGCGGATCAGTTTCATGGCGTCTCCTGGCGGGGTGTGGACGTGGCGTGCACGGCGTCGCACACCGCGCAAGCGGGCTCGCGCCCGCCTGTCATAGCACAGCTTGCCGCGCGGCGCGCAGCCCACGCCGGTTGTCGAGCGAGCGGTCCACGAGCGAGTCCTCGGCCCATCGCTCGAGTTGCACGGGCCGCTGGGCGAGCCCGCGCGGCAAGTGTCGGTTGACCAGGGGACCGCAATTCGGTATGTGAAGAGGTTGGATATGCCCTCGGATCGAGTCAACCCGCCCACGGCCGGAGCGCGAATTGGCATCAGGTTCGACATCGGGTCAGGCGCCAGTGCCCAGCACACTGCTCGTCACCGGCGGCGCCGGTTTCATCGGCGGCAACTTCGTGCTCAACACCGTGGCACGGGGCGACACGCGGGTGGTGAACCTGGACAAGCTCACCTACGCGGGCAGCCTGGAAACCCTCGCCGGCGTCCTGGAACACCCCCTGCACCGATTCGTCGCAGGCGATATCTGCGATCGCGAGCTGGTGGCGCGTCTGCTGGCGGAAGAGCGACCCGCCGGCCTGGTGCACTTCGCCGCGGAAACGCACGTGGACCGCTCGATCGACGGCCCGGCGCCTTTCGTCCACACCAACATCGTGGGCACGTTCACCCTGCTGGAAGCCGTGCGGGTGCATCTGGCCGCGTTGCCTCGCGCCGAGCGGGAGGCGTTCCGCTTCCTGCACGTCTCGACGGACGAGGTGTACGGCACGCTCGGGCCGACGGGGTCGTTCAGCGAGCGGAGCGCCTACGCGCCCAACTCGCCCTACGCGGCCTCGAAAGCGGGAGCGGATCATCTCGCCCGCGCCTACCACCGCACCTATGGGCTGCCGGTGCTCACCACCAACTGCTCCAACAACTACGGGCCCTATCAGTTCCCCGAGAAGCTGATTCCGCTGATGATCCTCAACGCCGTCGAGGGCAAGCCGCTGCCGGTTTACGGCGACGGGCAGAACATCCGCGACTGGCTCTACGTGAGCGACCACTGCGAGGCCCTCCACGCCGTCTTGGCCAAGGGCACGCCCGGCGAGACCTACAACATCGGCGCCTGCTGCGAACGCACCAACGCCAGCGTCGTCGGGGCGGTGTGTCGGGAGCTGGACCGGCTGCGGCCCGATGCTTCGCACGGACCCCACGAGCGCCTCGTGACCCGCGTGGCCGACCGGCCCGGCCACGACCGGCGTTACGCCATCGATGCCGCCAAGATCGGGCGCGAGCTCGGCTGGCGGCCGCGCGAGACGTTCGAGAGCGGCATCGCGAAGACCGTCGCGTGGTACCTGGAGCACGCCGAGTGGTGCCGCCGTGTGACGAGCCAGCGCTACCGGCGCGAGCGGCTCGGTCTGGCTGCCGGGCGCCAGGATTGACCCGCCGTCGCGGGCCCCCAGCGGTCGACGCCGGAGAACCTTTGCCCTGCCGGATGCCGAGACCATGAAGGGTATCATTCTGGCCGGGGGTGCCGGCACGCGGCTGTATCCGCTGACCCGCGTGATCAGCAAGCAGATGATGCCGGTCTATGACAAGCCGATGATCTACTACCCGCTGGCGACGCTCATGCTGGCGGGTATCCGCGAGATCCTGGTCATCTCCACCCCCGAGCACCTGCCGCAGTTCGAGGCGCTGCTGGGCGACGGCAGCCAGCTCGGCTGCGCGTTCAGCTATGCGGAACAGCCGCGGCCCGAAGGGCTGGCGCAGTCGTTCCTCATCGGACGCCGCTTCATCGGGAACCAGCCCGTGTCCCTGATTCTCGGCGACAACATCTTCTACGGCCACGGCCTGCAGTTGAGCCTCAGGCGCGGGGCGGAGGTGACGCGGGGCGGGATGGTCTTTGCCTACCGCGTCCAGGACCCCCACCGCTACGGCGTGGTGACCTTCGATTCCCAGCGGCGGGCCACCAACATCGAGGAAAAGCCGGCGCAACCGAAGTCATACTGGGCCGTGACCGGACTGTACTTCTACGATTCGGCCGTGGCGGAAGTGGCGTCGCGGCTCAAGCCCTCGCCGCGCGGCGAGCTCGAGATCACCGACCTGAACAACGTCTACCTGGCGCGGGGCGAGCTGATGGTCGAGCGGCTGGGGCGTGGCACGGCCTGGCTCGATACGGGCACCCATGAGTCCCTGCTCCAGGCCGCGAACTTCATCGAGACCATCGAGGCGCGCCAGGGGCTCAAGATCGCCTGCATCGAGGAGGTCGCCTACGAGATGGGGTACATCACCGCCGCCGATGTGGAGCGGCTCGCCGCCCCGATGCGGAACAACGGCTACGGCGATTATCTGCTCAAGACCGTGCTCTCCGAGCGGGCCCGCTGAAGGGGGCCGCCGGCGGCGACCCCGCCCGCCGCTCCCGCGGCCAGACGATTCATCTCCAACCCGCCAATGCGTGCTCCCATGGCCGCACCTACGCCGGACACCGCCTTGCCCCACTGGAAGATCCTGGTCATCGGCGCCAACGGCCAGGTCGGCTGGGAGCTGCTGCGGGCCCTGCAGACCCACGCCATCCTCGGCGTCACGGTGCGCTCAGCCGGGCAAGCTCCGGCGGGGTTGCCCTGGGACGCCCTGGAGCTGAGCGACACCCGCGCCTTGCGCGAGATCGTGCGCAGGCTGCGGCCCAACCTGATCGTCAACGCGGCGGCCTATACCGCGGTCGATCGGGCCGAGACCGAAGAGGCGCTCGCGCTGGCCGTCAATGCGGAGGCCCCGGCCGTGATGGCCGAAGAGGCGCGGCGGCTGGGGGCCTCGTTGCTGCACTACTCGACCGACTACGTCTACGATGGCGAGAAGGCCGATCCCTACCTGGAGGACGACCCGCCCCGTCCGCTGAGCGCCTACGGCCGGAGCAAGCTGGCGGGAGACCGGGCGATCGAGGCCTCCGGCGTGCCGCACCTGATCCTGCGCACGTCATGGGTCTACGGCCTGCGCAGCCGCAACTTCGTGCGCGCGATCCTGACCGCGTCGCGGGAGAAGCCGGAGCTGCGCGTGGTGGCCGACCAATGGGGCGCCGCCACCTGGTGCCGGACGATCGCCCAGGCGACGGCACACATTCTCGCCCACCGGCTCGGCGCCTCTCCCCTGCACGCGCCCGACCTTGCCGCCGTCACCGGCACCTATCACTTGTGCGCCAGCGGCGCAGACAGCCGGTTCGGCGTCGCACAGGCGATCGTGCGCCTCGGCGGCGGCGGCTCCGCGGGCACCCCATGCCGGCTGACCCCGGTGACGACGGCGGAGTACCCGATGCCCGCCGTGCGTCCGCGCAACTCCCGGCTGAGCCTGGCGAAGCTGGAGCGAACGTTCGGCATCCGGATGCCCTCCTGGGAGACCGCCCTCGTCCAATGCCTGGCGAAAGAGCGTCAAGGCGCCTGATCACCGGGGTCGGCGCCGCAGCGCGCGCAGCGGCACTCCCTGTTCTGCCCGAATATCGCCCGACTATTGCCGCGGAAGCAGGGCCCTCCCCGCCTCCCTGCCGCGGCTCACGTTGCGCCGGAACGCGCGCAACCTCGGCTTCACCGCCACCGCGAAACCGGGGATGCGGTTGTGTGGGGATCGCGACGCGGTGCTGCTCAACAGCGACACGGAGGTCGCGCACGACTGGGTCGATCGCCTGCATGCCCGCGCCGGTCGCCGCCGCGAAGGCCATGGCCACGCCGCGACAATCTGCCCGCACTGTGTGCCGCAGGGCGGTACGCCGCAGGGCGGTACGTTGCCGGGTCGCGACGGGTGGGTTACGCTCGCACTCGGCGATGCGATGCGGTCGGACGCGCTCGGCCCGACCGGCGAGTCGCGTGCCGCATCTTCCTCAGGAGGCGCATATCGAGCGTCGGCATCCCGTGAGCCTGCCCCCCGGCGAGGCGTTCGACCGGTTCCACGTCGTGCTGGTGGAGCCCGGCGACAGCCTTAACGTGGGCGCCGTGGCCCGGGCCATGATGAACCTGGGCTTTCGCAATCTGCATCTGGTGGCGCCGCCGCGTTTCGATGCGGAGCGCGCGGCCACGTCCGCCTGCTGGGCGGTGCCGCTGCTGCAAGCGGCGCACATCCACGGCTCGCTGGCGGAGGCGCTGGCCCCCATGCAGCAGGTGGTGGGGTTCTCGGCGCGCCACGGCAAGGACCGGCCGCGCCACCTGTTGCTGGCGGAGTGGACGGCCGGGCTGGCCCGGGACGGCAACGTCCACACCGCCCTGCTGTTCGGCCCGGAAGACCATGGCCTGCAGCGCGAACACCTCGTCCATTGCCACCGGCTGATCCGCATCCCCTCGACGGCGGCCAACCCCTCCTTCAACCTCTCCCAGGCGGTGCTGCTGGCGCTGTACGAGCTGAGCCGCATGGCGTGGGAAGCGATCCCGGCCGAGCGGCGCCAGCCCGCCGACGCCGGAGAAGCCCTGCAGCTGGAGCGGCTGGTGGAGACGATCCTCGCGCGGGTGGGCTTCTACGGGCCGGGCACCCCTCAGCCCATCCCGGGCGTGGTCAAGCACCTGCTGCGGCGGGTGGAGCCCGACGCGCGGGAGCTGGGCATCCTGCTCGGCATGTTCGGCAAGATCGATCGCGCCCTCGCCGGCCGCATTCCCCTGCGCGACGCGCCCCGGGAAGACGAGCCGCCGTAGGCCCGCCATGCGACCTACCCTCGCTCCACTTGCGGGAGATCGGGCCAGGCGTGAGATTGCACCGACTCAATACCCGATGGCGCAGCCGTCCTTGCGGGGATCGGAGGCGGCCTGGAGCACGCCGGCCTCGCTGTCGATGTAGATCACCTGCCCGCCGCCGTGGGGCGTGTCCAGCTCTACGATGTCGTGGCCGCGGGCAGCCAGTGCCTCCCGGGCGGCGCGGGGGATGCCCCGCTCCACCTCGAGCTTCCCGGCCAGGGGCAGGAAGCGCGGGGCGTCCACCGCCTCCTGCACGTCCATCCCGAAATCGAGCCAGTTGCTGAGCACGTAGCTGTGGCCCATGGCCTGGTAGTGGGCGCCCATCACGCCGAAGCACAGGATGGGCTGGGTGCCGCGGTAGGCCATCGCGGGGATGATCGTATGCATGGGGCGCTTGCCCGGCGCGATGCAGTTCAAATGTCCCTCTTCCAGCACGAAGCCGTAACCCCGGTTCTGGAGCGTGATGCCCGTGCCGCCCGCCACCATGCCGCTGCCGAAGTTGTTGTAGGTGCTGTTGATGTACGAGCAGCAGTTGCGATCGCGATCGACGACGGAGAGGTAGACCGTGTCTCCGCCGCCGCTGAGGCCGGTCGGCAGCGGATGGCGCAGCGCGCGGGCGGGGTCGATCCGCCGCCACTGCCGCTCGGCGAAGCGCTTCGAGAGCAGCGCCTCGACCGGCACCTTGCCGAGCCCTGTGTCGGAGACCCAGACGTCGCGCTCGGCCAGGGCCAGCTTGAAGGCCTCCGTGAAGGTGTGCAGGTAGTCCGGGCTCAGGTGCTTCAGCCGGGCGAGCGGCGTCTGCGCCAGGATGTTGAGGCACATCAGCGCCGTGATGCCCTGCCCGTTGGGGGGAATCTCGCAGAGCCGGATGCCGCGGTAGTCCGTGTGGATCGGCTCCACCCAGTCCGAGCGGTGCGCCGCCAGGTCGTCGAGTCCGAGCAGCCCCTCCTCCTGGCCCATGAAGCGGGCGATCTCCTGGGCGATGGCGCCCTGGTAGAACGCGGCCTTGCCTTGGGCGGCGATCAGGCGCATGGAGCGGGCCAGCTCCGGCTGGCGCTGGATGGTGCCCGCCGCGGGCGCCTTCCCCTCGACCAGCAGCGCCCGGCGCGCATCGGGATGGGCGGCGAGCATGGCCTCGTTCTTCTTCCAGAAGCTGGCCACGATCGGCGAGACGGCGAATCCGCCCTCGGCGAAGCGGATGGCCGGCTGGAGCGCCTCCGCCAGCCCGTACGTGCCGAAGCGCCCCAGCGCGGTTTCCCAGGCGTCGATCGCCCCAGGCACCGTGACTGCGAGAATGCCGCGCTGCGGCATCTCCCGGTGGCCGCGCCTGCGGAACTCCTCCGGCGTGGCCCGGCGCGGCGCCCGGCCGCTGCCGTTGAGCCCATGCAGCTTCCCGGTCCTGGCCTCGTGGTAGAGGATGAAGCAGTCGCCGCCGATGCCGGTGGATTGGGGCTCGGTCACGCAGAGCGTGGCGCCGGCCGCGATGGCCGCATCCATGGCGTTCCCGCCGCGCTTGAGCACGGCCAGCCCCACCTGGGTGGCCATGGGCTGGCTGGTGGCCACCATGCCGTTGGCGCTCATCACCACCGAGCGGCCGGGGAACTGGTTGTCGCGCATGGCCGTCTGCTCCTGCCGGGTGAGGGATGGGGCGGCGGTGCCGCTGGTCTCAAGGGCCTATCAATAGCCCAGGGCGCAGCCGTCCTTGCGGGGGTCGGAGGCGCCCTGCAGCACGCCCTGCTCGTGGTCGATCAGGATCACCTGGGCGCCGCCCGGCGGCGACCTGGCTTCGGCCACCGCATGGCCGCGGCGGGCCAGCGCCTCGCGGGTGGCCGGGGGGATGCCGCGCTCCAGATCGAGCTTGCCGTGCAGCGCCATGAAGCGCGGCGCGTCCACGGCCTCCTGGATGTCCAGCCCGAAATCGAGCCAGTTGCTGACGACGTAGGCATGGCCCAGCGGCTGGTAGTGGCGGCCCATCACCCCGAAGCAGAGGATCGGCCTGTCGCCGCGATACGCCATCGCCGGCACCAGCGTGTGCATGGGGCGCTTGTGGGGCGCGATCACGTTCGGGTGGCCCTCCTCCAGCACGAACGCGTAGCCGCGGTTCTGGAGCGTGATGCCGGTATTGCCGGCCACCAGCCCGCTGCCGAAGCCCATCCCCAGGCTGTTGATGAAGGAGCAGCAGTTGCGGTCGCGATCGACGACGGAGAGGTAGACGGTGTTGCTGCCCAGCGTGAGCCCCGAGGCGACCGGGTGGGACAGCGCCCGGGTCGGGTCGATCCGCGCCCGCTGCCGCTCCGCGTAGCCCTTGTCGAGAAGCGTCTCCAGCGGCGCGGGATGGAACGCGGCGTCGGCGACCCAGCGGTCGCGCTCGGCCAGGGCCAGCTTGAAGGCTTCGGCGAAGGTGTGCACGTGATCGGCGCCGAGCCGCGCCATGCGCTCGATGCCGGAGCGTTCGAGGATGTTGAGCGTCATCAGGGCCACGATGCCCTGGGCGTTGGGCGGCAGCTCGCACAGGCGGATGCCGCGGTAGGTGGTCTCGACCGGCGCCACCCACTCCGAGCGGTGGGCGGCCAGGTCGTCCAGCGTGATCAACCCCTGCTCCTGCTCCATGAACCGGGCGATCTCCTGGGCGATGGCGCCCTGGTAGAAGGCCGCCTTGCCCTCCCTGGCGATCCGCCGCAGGGAGCGTCCCAGCTCCGGCTGGCGGTGGATGGTGCCCGCCGCCGGCGCCTTGCCGTCGAGCGTCAGCGCGCGGCGCGAATCGGGGTGGGCGGCCAGCAGCTCCGCAGCGCCGGCCCAGCCCCGCGCGATGACGGGGGAGACGGCATAGCCCTCCTCGGCGAAGCGGATGGCGGGCTGGAGCAGGTCGTCCAGCCCCTTCGTGCCGTACTGGGTGAGCGCCGTCTCCCAGGCATCCACGGCGCCCGGCACCGTCACCGAGAGCGCGCCGCGCTCGGGCGCCTTGCTGTCGTGGCCGGTGCGATGGCCGCGCCGGCGATACTCCTCCACCGTGGCCCGGGCCGGCGCCCGGCCGCTGCCGTTGAGCCCGTGGAGCCGGCCCGTCTTCGCCTCGTGGTAGAGGATGAAGCAGTCTCCGCCGAGCCCGGTCGAGCCCGGCTCGACCACGCAGTGGGTGGCCATCGCGGCCACCGCCGCATCGAGGGCGTTGCCGCCGTGCTGGAGCACGTCGAGCCCCACCTGCGCGGCCATGGGCTGGCTGCTGGCGATCATGCCCCGCGTGCCCATCACCACGGAGCGGCCCGGAAACTGGAAATCGCGCATGACCCTGATCTCGCTGGAGGTGCGATCGCGCTCAGCGGGGGGGTGCCGCCGGCGCGCGCGAGGGAGCGCCCCCGAGCGCCGACGCCTCCCCGCTGAAAAGCCTCAACCTAGAGCAAAGCGGCGCAAACCTCAAACCGGGTGAAGCCTGCTCCCGGGGCCTCACCCCCCGCCGCGGCCGCGGCTGTCCCCTCTATGAGGGAAGAGGGGGCGCCATAGAGCTCGGATGGTGGCGAGCAAGTGGCTTCCTCGCCCTCCTTCGGAGAGGGAGGGTCGGGGAGGGTGAGGCTGCCCAGGCGAGCGCACGGGCTCACAGGAACAGGAACATGCCCGAGACGTATGCCGCGAGCCAGAGCGGAATGGTCGCACGGTACAGGCGGCGGTGCAGCGGGTGGCGGCGGATGCCCGTCACCACCTGCCCGATCAGGGCGAGCAGCGCGACGGTGGCGAGCACCCTGTGGCAGGTCAGCACGATGCGCGCCCCCCGCTCGCCGGCCAGCTCCACCAGCCAGAAGGAGGGGCCGTAGGGGGCGTGGAAGAGTTGCACCCCCACCACCAGCACGATGGCGATGGCGAGCGCGAGCGCGAACCCCGCCACCATCCACCGGCGATGGAGCCGGTTGTTCCGGTGGCGCAGCGCATAGCCCAGGATGAAGCAGAACGTGGCGGTGCTCATCACCAGCTTGACCAGCGTGATCATCCTGGAGCTTGGTCTTGTCGAAGGTGGAAGGTGCGCCGCCCCGGAGCGCGCTCCGGGTGCGCGCGGCGTCGTTCCCGCACACCGCCGCGGCGGCAGTCATCGTGGCCCAACCCGCGCGAATTGGCCAGCGGGCTGCCGGAGGCGCTCCCTGCGGCGATACCCGAACGGGCTTCAACGAAGGCGAGGGAGTGAGCCGTGCGACCTGCGCCAGCCGCGACGATGTCCTCCCTCTCCATCACCGATGGAGAGGGGCCGGGGGGTGAGGCGCCGGAGGATGGGGTTTCGGCAGGGAGCCGGCTACGCTTGGACCTCGAACAGCTTGACCAGGTCGTTGAGCCGGTTCGATTGCTCGCCGAGCATCTCGGCGGCGCTCTTGGTCTCCACCGTCTTCATGCTGTTGTCCTGCGCCGCGGTGGCCACGCCACTGATGTTCTTCACGATCTCGTTCACGCCCGTGGAGGCCTCGGTCATGCTGCGGGAGACCTCGTTGGTCGTGGCCGACTGCTCTTCGACCGCGCTGGAGACGGTGTTCGAGAGCGAATCCACCTCGCTCATGATGCGGTTGATCTCCTCGACCGCGCTCACGACCTCGGTGGCGCTCGACTGGATGACCTCGATCTTGGAGGCAATCTCGTCGGTCGCCTTCGAGGTCTCAAGCGCCAAGTCCTTGACCTCGTTGGCGACGACGGCGAAGCCCTTGCCGGCCTCGCCGGCGCGCGCGGCCTCGATGGTGGCGTTCAGCGCCAGGATGTTGGTCTGCTGCGCGATGCTGGTGATGACCTTGGTGATCTTGCCGATCTCCTGCGAGCTTTCGCCGAGCTGCTTGATGACGTTGCCGGCACGCTTCGAGGTGTTCACGGCCGATTGGGTCACCTGGGACGATTGCAGCACCGTCTTGGCGATCTCCTTGGTGGTGGAGGTCATCTCCTCGATCGCCGTGGCCACCGAGCCCACGTTGTGGCTCACCTGCTCGGCGGCCGAGGAGACGTTGCTCGCCTGCGCCGAGTTCTCTTCGGCGTTGGCCGCCATCATGTTGGCGAGCGTGACCAGCGTGTTGGAGGATTCGCCCACGGTGCGGGCGATCTCGGCCACTTGTTTGCGCACCTGCTCGTCGCGTTCGGCATTGGCCTTCTGCTGGGTGATCAGGGTCCAGCTCACCATCGGCCCCAGGTAGTCGCCCTGCTTGTCGCGGATGGCGACCACGTTCAGGTGCAGCCATTCGGGACCGAGCTGAATATCGGCCTCGTAGGGCAGGTTGTTCGGGTTCGCCAGGATGCTGCGCTGCTTGGCCGGGTTCTTGTGGAACATGTCGATGCTCTGGCCCAGCATCCGTTCCATCGGAATCGGCAGGTGCTGCTGAAGCTTCGTGAACATGTCCTTGGAGGCCTTGTTCATGTAGATCAGCTTCAGCTCGTCCTTGTCCGCCATCATGATGTTCATGTTGGCGGATTCCACCATGTTGGCGATGCGCACCACTTCGCCCGTCGATTTCACCAGGGCCTCGGCCGTCGCGTTGATGGCCTGCGCCAACTGGCCGATCTCGTCCTGTGACACCACCGCGACGCGCTGGGTCAGGTCGCCGTTTGCAATCCCTTCCAGCACCGTCACCGTCCTGCCCACGCCTTGGGAAATGGCGCGCGTGATCAGGAACGCCGGAATCAGCGCCGCCAGCAGGATCGCGAGCGTGAGCAGGATGGCCACGATCACCCCGCGCGTGCCTTGCGCGGCCTGGTCATCGAGCAGCGCAAACACCCGCTCCTGCACCTTCTTCTGCACCTTGAGCTGGCCTTCGACCTTGCGGTTCTGGAGTTCCAGCCAGCGTTCCGGCGTGAGGGCGCCGAAGGACTTGGTCTTGGGCCAGTCCAGCACCACCTGCCGCGCGGCGTTGGCTTCCTTGGCCGCTGGGTTGGCGGTCATCTCGTCGAGATAGCTCGCCAAGACCGGGGTCGCGTAGCCTTTGAACTGCCGAGCCGTAAGGCGCCCCGCGTCGACGGCGCTCTGCATTTCATTCAGCAGCTCCGCGGAGGCCGTGCCTGTGCCGAGAATCACCAGGCCGAGCCCGCGCTGCCGCGCGAACGCTTCGACACGGTCATTCATCCGCACGAGCGCCTGGAGGGTGTAGTACAATTCCGGATCCGGCGCGAGTTCCCCGGCGCGGCCCCTGACGGAGTTCACCTTGTCGACCAGACTGGAAATCTGGGAGAGGACTTCATCCGGGGCGATCTGGATCGCCGACACTTGCCGGCGCAGCGCGGGCAGGTCCCCCGACACCGACGTGACCGCGTCGTTGACGGCGGCCAGGAACTCCGGGCGCCACTCCAACCCGCGCGCCGCTTCGAGCGCTTGCTTCGCCTTGTCGAGGGCCGTATCGGTTGCGCCGCGCGCCCGTTCCAGGTTGTCGGCGAACCGCTTGCCCTTGGTGGCCACGAACCCCGTGGAGGCCGCGCGTCCTGTTTGCAGCGCGGTCGTCAGGTCGACCAGGACTTCTTCGGAGAGCTTGACCTCCCGCCGCACCAGGTCGGCGTCCTTGATGTTGGCCAGGCTGATGACGACGTTGGTCTTGCTGAGCGCGAAGTACAGCAGCCCCAGCAGCGGGAGCGCGAACACGAGAAACAGCTTGGTCTGGATCTTCAGTTTCTTGAACATCGGAGCACCCCTGCGTCTGGCGGGAACACCGCGTTCCCGGGATGATGAAATACGTCCGCTGCCAACCACGCACCGCGAAGGTCTGCCTCACCCTCCCCGACCCTCCCTCGCCATCGCCGATGGCGAGGGAGGGTAACACCGATCTCGCCGCACGGGCCGCGACCACCCCCTCTCCAATTGTTGGAGAGGGGGCCAGGGGGTGAGGTGCCGTGGGCCGGTCGCCTCAGCCGGCGTCGATCACGGCATCCACATCGAGCACCGCCAGAATCCGCCGTTCCAGTTGGCACACGCCGTCCAGGTAGCGGGCGTTGACCCGGCTCACCGTTTCCGGCGGGGGCAGGAACTTTCCGGCGGGGACATCCACAATGTCGCTCACCGAATCCACCAGCAGGCTGGCGATGGAACTCTCCGCCCGCACCACGATGTGGTGGCCGCCGCCTTCGTCCGCGGCAGCGGGCAGGCCGAGCCTGCGCCGCAGGTTCACCACCGCGATGATCTGGCCCCGCAGGCTGATCAGCCCCACGATGTGCGAGGCCGCCAGCGGCACGGGGGTGATCGCCTGGGCGGGCAGGATTTCCTGCGCCCGCGCGATGTCGATCCCCAGAAACTCCCCGCCCAGTTGAAACGTGACGAACTGGCGGTGCTGGTCCCGAGCCGCGGGGTTGGCGGCGTTCGCCGCGAGGTTCTGCGGGCTGGCCATCGGATCCTTCTGCCTGGCGGGTTGGGGATGAGCCTCGACCGCGGCGCGGCGGCGAGGCGCCTGGCGCTGCCGACGCCTACGCGGCCGCGGGCTTGTTCGCCAACAGCCGGCGGATCTCCGCCAGCAGTTGTTCCCGATCGAGCTTGATCAGGTAGGCGTCGATGCCCGCCTTCAGCCCGCGCTCGCGTTCCTGATCCTTGGAGAGCGACGTGACGGCGACGATCGGCAGGTGGCCGTACGGCTTGTTTTCCCGGATGCGGGCCGCGAGGTCGAAGCCGTTGAGCCGCGGCATCTCGATATCCGTGACGACGATGTTTACCGGGCGCTGGGCCAGCACGTCGAGCGCCTCCTCGCCGTCGGCGGCCTCGACCACCTGGAAGCCCGCCTCGACGAGGTAGTTCTTCTCGAGCGTGCGGTAGAACGCCGAATCCTCGACGAGCAGGATCGTCGCCGGCTGCGCGCCGATGGCCCGGCTGCGCTGCTCCTGCTCCCGGGCGAACCAGTGCGGATACGCGGTCTCGATCACGGCGTAGATATCGAGGAAGGCCGTGGGGCGGTCGGCCACCATCGCCATGCCGCTGAAGCCTTTCTGGGCCACCGCCGCATCGTCGAGCTGCACCGCCGTCTCGATGGCATCCGCGATCTCCGTGACGACCAGCCCCACCGTGCGCCGGCCGATCTCGAACACGAGCACATGCGCCCGCTCCCGCTCCTGGGGCGGCGGCACGAGGGACAGGTGGTCTTCCGGGCACACCAGCGGCAGCAACTGGCCACGGTAGGGCAGCACCTTGCCCGAGACCGTGGGGCGAATCTCGCTGGTCCTGATCGTATCCAGCCGCGAGATCAGCGACAGCGGCACCGCCAACTGCTGGCTCGGGTGGACGTTGAACAGCAGCAGCGTCTGCTTTTCCACCGCGTCGACAGGGGCCGCCTTGGCCGCGAGGGCGTGCGCCGCCTCGTCGTCCAGCGCGAGCTCGGCGTGGCGGGCCAGGCCCGCCATGTCGAGGATCAACGCCACCCGGCCATCGCCCATCAGCGTGGCGCCGGCATAGACTCCGACGTTCTTGAGCAGCGTGCTGAGCGGCTTGACGACGATCTCCTCCGTGTCGAACACCTGATCCACGATCAGGCCGAAGCGCTTGGTGCCCGAGGTCAGCACGGCGATGGAGAGGGACTCGTCGGCGTGCGGTTGGCCGTCTCCGCTGCCGCCGGGCGGCTCTCCCAACCGGAAGGTGCGGCTCAGCCGCAGCAGGGGCAGCATCTCCCCGCGCAGGTCGAACACCTCCGAGCCGCGCACCTGCAGCACAGCGCCGCTCGCATCCTCGCCATCGAGGTGCACCAGCTCCAGCAGATTGGCCTGGGGGATGGCGAAGCGTTGGGCGCCCGCGCTCACCACCAGCGCCGGCACGATCGCCAGCGTGAGCGGCAGCACCAGCAGGAACGTCGTACCCTGCCCGGGTCGGGTGGTGATCTCCACGGAGCCGCCGATGCGCTCGATGTTGGACAGCACCACATCCATCCCCACGCCGCGCCCCGACACCCCCGTTACCTGGCGGGCCGTGGAAAACCCCGGCGTGAACAGCAGCCGCAGGGTTTCGCGCTCGCTCAAGGTCTGCGCCTTGTCCCGCGCGACGAGATTGGCCTCGATGGCCTTTTCCCGCACCCGCTCGAGGTCCACGCCGGCGCCGTCGTCGCCCACCTTGACGTGCACCTTGCCGCCCTCGTGGTACGCGTGCAGGAAGATGGTGCCGGCCGCCGGCTTACCGAGCGCGGCCCGGGTGGCCGGGTTTTCGATGCCGTGATCCGCGCAGTTGCGGATCAGGTGGGTCAGCGGGTCCGTGAGCGCCTCGATCAGCGTCTTGTCGAGCTCGACCCCCTCGCCGCCGATGGACAGGTCGATATCCTTGCCGAGCTGCCGCGCCAGATCGCGCACCACGCGGTGGAAGCGCGAGAACAGGCCGCCCAGCGGCTGCATGCGCGTCTGCATCACGGCTTCCTGCAGCTCGCTCGTCACGCGGTCCACGTGCTGCAGGATGGAGTTGAGCCCCTGCACGCCATCGACCACGCCGGCGAGCTTCTGCAGCAGTTGATTGCGGCCGAGCACCAGCTCGCCCGCCAGCGTCATCAGCTGATCCAGCAGCGCGATCCGCACGCGCACGTTTTCCGTCGAGCCTGCGGCTCCCCCCTCGGCCGCCAGCGCAGCCGGGCCGGCAGAGGGCGCGGCCGCGGGCGCCGCCTGCGGATGGGGCGCGCGGGACGTCTGCTGCTGGCGCAGCGCATGGGCCACCTCGACCACGGGCACGTGCTGCTCGGCGATCAGGATTTCGCCCAGCGGCCGTGCCTGGTCGCGCTGGGCAGCCACCGCCTGGTGCACCTGCTCGGGCGTGGCGGCCCGGTTCCCGACCAGGATTTCACCGAGCGGGCGGTCTGCCGCGGGGGGGCTCCCCGCCGCAGGCTCCGGGTCGGAGCCGGCGGGCGCTGCCAGCCCCTGCCGGTTTGCCTGGACGATCCGCTCCACCATGGCCTGCACGCGTCCCTTGAAGGGCAGCAGCGCGGCCGTGGGCTCTGCCGCACTGCGGCACATGGGAATCATCGACTTCAGGAAATCCACCGTTTCCAGCACGAGATCGGAGATGGCGCCGCTGATGCGGAGCTTGCCATGCCGCGCCTGATCGAGCAGGTTCTCCATCTCGTGGCACACCACGTGGATCAACTGGAGTCCCAGGAACCCCGCGACGCCCTTGATGGTGTGGAACGGCCGGAAGATCTCGTCCACGATCGCGCGGTTCCCCGGCTCCGTCTCGAGCTTGAGGATGTTGAGCTCGATCGACTGGAGGTGGCTCAATGACTCCTCGACGAATTCGAGGAACAGCTCCCGGTCCACCGCCCCGCCCGCGGTGGCGGGCTGCGCATGCGGGCCTCGGGCGCCCGCGCCGCCGCTGCCGCCGCTCTCCAGCGGTTGCGGCGCGGGGGCCGGCTCCGGCTGCGGCGCAGGGCCGGAGGCGTCGCCCGGGGCGGGCGACGGCGGGAGCGCCGCCACGGCCTCGGCGAGCAGGCCGCGCAGGGTCTCGAACGCCGCACCCTCGCTGAGGGCGAGCTGCGCCAGCAGGCGCCGCACGGCATCGAGCGGCGGGGCCTCGGGCTGGCCGCGCACGGCATCGACGGCCGTGATGAGCCGGCCCAGCCGCCCGAGGTCGCCTTCGCGCAGCAGCGAGACCTCGGCGCTCAGCGTGTCGAGCAGGCCGCTACTGGAGAATGACGGCGCCATGGCCCGCTCCCGGATTCATTGCCGCGTGCCAACGTTCGATGCGTCGCTTCGCGTCGCCGACGCTGCGGATGAACGCATCCAGGTCCGACAGCGGCTTCGCGAAATAATCGCAGGCGCCGCTGGCCAGGCACTCCACCACGTAACTCATGTTGGAATAGCCGGTGATGATGAAGATGTTGGCCAGGGGATTGATCCGGCGCAGCTCCTTCAGCAGATCCACGCCCGACATGGCCGGCATCCGGATGTCGGTGATCACCAGGCTGTACAGCCCTTCCTGCATGAGCCGCAGCGCTTCGAACGGGTCCGGCGTGGTCGTCACCTCGAATCCGTCGAGCTCGAAGTGAAGCGCCAGCGCCTTCAGCAGCTTCACCTCGTCATCCACGATCAGCAGCTTCATACCGCGTCCCGTTCCAGCGCCGGTTCGGCGGCCACCGGCAGAAAGAGGGAAAACCTGGCGCCACCGCCGGACAGGTTGCGCAGCGCGATGGAGCCGCGCAGTCGGTTCACCAGGCGTTGCGTGATGTGCAGGGCCAGCCCCCCCTCGCTGCCGTCGCGCTGCGGGAAAGCCAATGCATCCGGCAGCGGTGAGGCGCCGCACCAGCACCGGTACGTGAGCCCGTCGCCGGCGAGCACTTCCGAGACGGAATCCCGAACCGCCGGACTGTCATCCGCGACGAACACGTCCATTGCTCAGGAAACGCAGATCGCGCCGCAAGGTTCCCCCCGGTTCCGTCCGATCCGCCCGCGACCGCGCAGCGACGGAGGCTGCGGGACTGCGGCGCCCGCACGGGGCGGCGGTTGCATCGGGTGAAACGGACGCCGCGTGCGGGGGTTCCCTGCGCTTGCCGCACAAGGCATGAGGAGACGGCGCGACGCCCGCCGGCCGCGGCACGCGCACGGCCGACCGCGCCGCTCCGCCATGGGCGGTAGGCGCTACGCGACGTAGTAGGTCGAGTTCTTGTGGAGACGAGGCTTGAAGCTGGTGTTGATGTAGAGCAGGGTTTCCGACGAGCCCAGGAAGAACAGCCCCCCGGGCACCAGGCTCCGGCGCAACTTCTCGAACAGGTTCACCTTGAAATCCTGCGAGAAGTAGATGGCCACGTTGCGGCAGAGAATCGCATCGAACTGGCCCAGCGACGCGAACTCGTTCTGCAGGTTGAACTCGCGGAACTGGATCATGCGCTTGAGCTTGGGATCGACGATCCAGTAGCGCTGGTTCTGCTTGAAGTAGCGCGCCCGGTGGCTGTCGTTCATGCCGCGCTTCATGGCCACCTCGTCATACGCCCCGAGCCGCGCCACTGCCAGGGCCTGGGTCGAGATGTCGGTGGCCACGATCTCGAACTGGGCGGGCATGAGCGCCCCCTGACCCGCACGCTGGCAGAACTCGTCGATCACGATGGCTACGGAGTAGGGCTCCTGGCCGGAGGAGCAGGCGGCCGACCAGATGCGCACCCGTTGCCTGCCTTTGCGCACCTGGGCCAGCATCTCCGGCAGGAACACCTCCTGCAGCACCGTGTAGGGTGCCTGATCGCGGAACCACAGCGTCTCGTTGGTCGTGATCGCATCGATGATCTTGTTGCGCAGCAGGGGGCTCGTCTGCTCCTTGAGCCTGCGGTAGAGGTCGCCGTAGCTGGCGCTCTGGGTCTCCAGCACGATCGAGCGCAGCCGCGTTTCCAGCAGGTACATCTTGCCGCTGTCGAGCGAGATGGCGCACGCCTTCTCGATGAAGGCGCGGAACAGCTCGAACTCCTGCGGCGTCAGCGGCGGCACTTTCGGCGGCATCATGCCGGGAGGGCTCCGTTCACGAGGGAGTGGATCCGGCCCGCCAGCTCGTCCAAGGCGATGCTCTCGTCGGAAAGCCCGGCAAGATCGATGGCCATCGGCATGCCGTACACGACGCAGGTGGCCTCGCTCTGCGTGAGACAGTATCCGCCCTGCTCCTTGACGGCCGTGACGCCCGCCAGGCCGTCCTGCCCCATCCCCGTCATGACCACGGCCAGCAGCGGCCTGCCGACCGCCTGCGCCGCCGATTGGAACAGCCGGTCGGCGGCGGGGCGGCAACTGTTGACGGGCGGGCCATCGTCGAGGCGGATCAGCAGCGCAGTGCCCAGCGCCGCGGCCTGGCGCGCCACCACCATGTGCCGCCCGCCGGGGGCGATGTAGACGTTGCCGCGCTCGACCGGCTGGCCGTCGGCGGCCTCGCGCACCCGCAACTGGCCGTGCGCGTCGAGGGATTTCGCCAGGGAGGCCGTGAACAAGGGCGGCATGTGCTGCACGATCAGGATCGGCGCCCGCAGCGAGCCGGGCAGCGCGGGGATCACCTTCTGCAACGCGCCCGGGCCGCCCGTCGAAACGCCGATCAGCACCAGCTCGATGCGCGGCGGGCGCAGCGTGGCCCTACGCGCCGGCGGGGCCACGACGGAGGCGGGCGCCACGGCATGCGCCGCCGCCAGCCTGCCCGCGGGCGCCGCCGCCCGGCCCGCGCGCAGGCGGAACACCTCCCTGAACCGCTGCATGAGGTCGGCGATGTTCTGCTCGGGGCTGGCGCCGACGGGCTTCGCGATGAAATCGGCCGCGCCGAGGGAGAGCCCCTCGATGGTGACATCCGCGCTGCGCGAGTTGGTGCCGCTGACGAGCACCACCGTCTGCGCGGGATGGTTCTTGCGAATGGCCCGCAGCGTCTCGATGCCGCTCATCTCCGGCATTTCGATATCGAGCAGCACCAGGTCCGGGGCGAACGCCGGGATCTTGCGCAGCGCGATCGCGCCCGAGGGGGCCGTTTCCACCTGATGGCCCTCGCCCAGCGCGTCGACAGCCTTGGCGAGAATCCGCCGGTAGAGCGCACTGTCGTCCACGACCAAGATTCTCAGGGGCGAGGGCATGCGAATCCCTGCGGGTCTGTTGAGGCCGGTTCCAAACGGAAAGGCACGAACTTCCGACACTGCGGCGGCAGGCAACCCGACAGCCCGGGTCATGGCGTCAAGCGGTGATGAAACGCCGCCCGGGGGTGCAGAGTTCCCTCGCGGGCCTCAGGGGCCAGGCGGATGAACCGCCTGCACTTGCGCCCACGCCGGTTTGCCCGGGCGGGAGCGCAGGTGAAACGGCGCTTCGGTGTGACGGTGCGCTGCGACGCTGCGGTGTGTGGCGCACGGGCAGGATCGCCCACGCCCGCCGGAACGCGAGGGCTGCGCGGAGCGCGGCCTGCCGCAGGCGCCATGCTCCCGCTCCGCCCGCCCCGCCGGTCGCCTTACCCCCGCTGGCGCTCTCTGCTCGCGCCGCCTCGCCGTGCCAAGGTATCGTTCTGGCATACGAAATATTATAGTGTCGGGAACGCGGGAAAGACACAGCCTTCACCCCGATGTTGGACAAGGTTTGGCGGCCGCTCGGCCACGCGGGACATGGCGGCCCGGCCGACACCTGCCGCCGCGGCCGAGCGGCGAGCTGCATGAGGACCCGTCATGCTGGAAATCGACTACTCGCTCATCACCCTGACGGTGCCGGAACAGGCGGCGATCCGGCGCGAGGTCGAGTTCCTGCTCAAGAAGGGCGTCGTGCCCCCGCTGGACAAGGCGAACGTCGGGCGCGTGGTGGTCGTCAACCCTTCGGCCGTCCAGACGGTGCATCACATCCCCGATGGGCTGCGCACGTACCTGCGCCGCATCATGGTCGCCACCACGGAGGGGCCGGCCAGCATCCCCGCCGCGCGGCTGATCCAGCAGATCACCGAGTCGGATGAGAACCTGTTCGCCCTGGTCGTGGAGCTGCATTCGGAGTTCCCCGCGCTCGGCGAGTTCCTCTCCCTCGTGCCGGAGCTGCGCCGGCGCTACCCCGATGCGGCCGTGTTCCTGACCGGGCCGCTGCCCAAGGTGCTCGAAAGCTTCCAGCGCCTGCTGGCCGAGGGGGGCCACGTCATCGCGCTCACCTACCCCGATTCGCGGGGCACGGTCGAGCTCGACGACCCGGCCGAGCTTTCCCAGATGAGCTCGGCCGAGGTGCAGGCCGTCACGTTCGGCGCCCCCTTCTTCAGCCAGATCCGGGTCGTGCTGAAGGAGGGCACGCCGCCGATCCCCCTCAACATCGATACCCTGCGGCGCCTCCATGGCCAGTTCGGCCACGGTGAAATCCGCGAGATCGACCTGGGCGGCGGGCGCAAGGAAAAGGAGATCGTGATCGATCTTCCCCTGCGGGTCATCCGCGACGTGCAGTTCCGCCAGGATCGGGGCCTCGAGTTCCACGGGGTGATCCGCAACGGGCTGGAGATCCTCTCGCGCAACTTCGAGAAGGAGAAGCTCGAGTACCGCTGGGTGCCCCTGCGCAGCCTGGACGGATTGATCCGGCGCGTGCCGGGCCAGGAGGTTCAGAAGGTGATGTTCTCCGAGGCCAAGGTCATGCGCGTGAACTGCTTCGACGGCCAGATCTCGTTCCTCGACCGGCTCTCGGGCGACCAGATCTCCCTCCAAGACGTGCAGAGCCTCGCGGTGCGGCGCGGGCGTGCCGGCGTCGCCACCGTGCCCGGGCCGGCCGACGGCGCGCCGGCCGAGGCGCAGGGGACGCGCATCGACCGCTTGATCGTGCCGAGCGACAAGGCCAGCAACATGGATCCGATGCAGCAGGCGGTGCAGGAGCACTACTATGCGCGCATCCTCCATGGCGACGTGCAGCAGCGCCACCAGCTCGAAACCTACACGCGCCGGCTGAGCGTGGCAGCGGTCGGCCCGCTGGCCGGGCAGATCATCAAGCTGCTGCGGCGCTACGGGCTGGAGCGGCTGATCGATGCCCGGAGCTTCCACTACCTGTGCGACGGCATGGCGCAGGTGGCCACCTATTACGAAACCCCGGCCCGGTTCAAGGCGCATTTCCGGCGGCTTGTCAGCGACCTGCGGGAGCTGGCCGACCTCCAGAGCTCCGAGCGCATCCGCCTGGGCGATATCAACCACGAGATGCACGTGGTCACGGAATGGATCGACGCGGAGCAGCCGGACTACGATGCGGTGAGCGGGCAGGAGTTCGCCACGGCCTACCGGGAGCTGGAGCTGCTCACGCGGTTCATCGCCCAGGAGTTCCAGCGCAGCTTCGACGTCGATGAGCGGGAGCGCAGCTTCTTCGAGCGCATCCAGGGCATCCGCCAAGCGGCGCTGATGTGCAACTGGCTCGGCGAGGCCAAGCTGGGCAACTACGGCCTGCCCCTGCCGGACGGGCGCTTCCCGGATTTCGTGTTCTTCGGCACCGCCGGCGAGAAGGGGGAAAACGATCGCCGTTATTTCTTTCCCGGGCTGGCCTGCGCGGAACTGTTCACCATGCCGGGGGTGCAGGCGCTGTTCGACCGGATCGACTACGGCTTCAGCGTGTTCCTGGAAGAGCAGCTCGCGCTGGCCGACCATCTCGCGCGGGAGCAGGGCTCGACGGAGCCCACCCTGGCCCAGGTGGCCGCGTTTCTCGATGGGCGCGAGCGCGAGGCGGTGGGAAGGGTGGAGGAGCTGCGGCGCACGCTCGAAACGATCAATCTGGCCAATTCGCCCGAGTACCAGCGACTGCTCAAGGCCGAGGAGGAGGACTACTACAAGCGCTACCGCGCGCTGGTGCAGGAACAGGACACCGTGGCGCGCCAGTCGGAGGAGGCGGACAAGGCCGTCCAGCTCCTGCGCACCCAGGCGATCGCCCGGCTCGAAGCCCATGGCCAGGCGAATCTCGGCGAGCGCAGCGACGGCGACGTGGCCGCGCTGGCCGCGCAGGTGCTCGCCGCGCGCCAGGCCGAGCTGGACCGGCACCTGGCCGCGGCCGAAGCGGCACTGGGCGAGCGGGCGGCCGTGTTCGACGAGCACGCGGCCCTGCTGGTGCGGCTGCACGACACCCACCGCGAGTGGCAGCAGACCGCCGCGCTCGACAAGATGCGCGCCACCACCCGCGAGATCGAGCGCCGGCTGCCGGAGCGGCTGGCCACGCTGCGCCGCATCGGCCTGCCGGAACGGGAAAGTCACATGCAGCGCGTGGAGGTGCAGGCGAAAGACCTCGCCGCGGAACTGGAGAATTTCTCCGCCCGCATCGACGTGCACGCGGCGCGCGGCGCCAAGGCCGTGCACTCCATGGCGCAGGCGGTGGCCACCGCCGTACGCCGCTTCCAGGAGGCCGCCGCGGGGCGATCCCCGCTGGAGCCGCGCGCCGGGCTCGCGCGGCTGGAATCCCAGGCCCGGCGGCTGGCGGAGTTCGCCCGCACGCTCGCGGGCATGGAAGGCAAGGTGCTGCAGGACCTCCAGGAATTTGCCAAGGTCATCGTCGGCCGGCAGCGCTACGAGGCCCAGTTGCGCGGGCTCGAGATCGACCGGGAGGTGCTGCGGGCGCTGGCGGAGAAGCGGCAGCCCGTGCTGCCCGACTCCTTCGCGCCGCCCGCAGGCGCCCCGGAAGCGCCCGAGACCGCGCGCCAGGCCCATCAGGATGTCCGGCGCGCCCTGCAGGAGGTGCACGGGAAATTGCGGACGGTGGCGACGCTGAACGATGCCCCGGAGCTGGTGCAGGCGCGCGCCCATATCGCCGATCTCGAAGAGCTGGCACAGAGCCGTGCCGAGCTGGTCAAGGTGAGCACGCGCAAGCGGCGGCTGGAGATCTCGACCGCGGCGCTGGCGGAGCGCCATGCGCTGATCGAGGCGGAGCTCGCGGATCTGCCGCGGCGGGTGCAGGAAAAGTTCATGCCCGCACGCAAGGAACTGCTGCTGCAGGTGTTCATTCCCGAGGAGGAGGTGCGGCTGGGCTACTACCGCACGGCGCGCGCGCTCGTGCACGAGCTGCTCAACCTGCAACTGCCGAACGTGCGCAAGCTGTACCTGGATCGGGCCGTGTTCCGGCGCTTCATCAGCCGCCAGTTCCGGCGCGGGGCTTACATCGCGGTCGACCACCAGCACTCGGAGGCTTCCGGGCTCCAGAACGTCCATCCGGCGGCGGGGCGGCTCGTGCTCCACCTCCAGCACAATTTCGCCCGCCACCACCCCGAGGCGGCGGACACCGTCCAGATGAAGCACTTCATGCCGATGGAACCCGGCGCGATCGCCCAGTTCGTCCGCGACCTGGTGCGCGCGGGCGATCAGGCGGCGTTCGACTACGTGATGGTGCCCGGCACCTTCGAGCTCAAGCGTGCCGTCGCGCTCATGAATGAAAAGGATCGCCTGACCCAGGGCATCCCGCGTCCCGTGCTGGTCTATGTCGGCAAGTACGCCACAGCCGAGATCATGGCCGATCCGAAACTGCGCGAGGATTACTTCCGCGCCCTCAAGCACAACGTGGTGCTGAACATCGACGGCGTCCAGCTCGTCGACAATCCCGACGCCATCGCGTCGCGCCTGCTCCAGGAGACGCTCGGCAGCGCCTCGGACACGCCGGATGTCGAAGAGATCCCCGAAGAAGAGCACCGGCGCGTGCGCCAGCTCTGACGCGGCGCCGGCGTCGGCAGGCCCCGCGGCAGCATCCGCCCTCGCCCGCTCAGAAGCCCGCCGCCATCAGCACCATCAGCTCCCGCCGGTAGGGCTCCTTCGAGCCGCCGGGCACCCCGAACCCCTCGGCGTAGCGCACGATGACGGGAGCGCCGCCCAGGGCGCGGATGCCGTGCCGGTAGCCGAGCCCCGCGCTGCCGATGGTACGGCGGGCGCCGCCGGCGCCGGGCAGCGTGATCGCCAGCTCCCGCAACTGGGCGCCCTCCGCATACAGGGTGAGGCGGCGGTCGCTCGCGAGCGTCCACTCGTGCTCGGCGTTGACCACCAGCGCCTCCCGCGCCCGGAACTCGTTCCTGAAGAAGCCCGCCACGCTGCGCTCGCCGCCGATCCCACCCACGCGGTACCCGCTGAACAGGTCCAGCCGGGCGCCCCAGAGCAGGTCGCCGGAAATGGCGCTGCGCGAGGTTTCGCTCCAGCGCCACGGCTGGCGCAGGGTCAGCTCCTGCTTGCGGTAGCGGCTGCTGTCCTCGCCCTGCGGATCGAGCGCCCAGCCGCGCCAGCCGTGGCGCTGCCCCAGCGTCACGCGCAACGCCAGCTCCGCCTCGGGCTCGCCGCCCAGCCCCCGCCGCAGCACGCCGAAGCGTGCCTCGTCCTGGCTGAAGTCGGGCGGCAGGCGGTAGCCGGGGCGGGTCGCCTCGGTCGGCTCGTAGCGGGTGGCCATCCGCTCGCCCTCGACCTCCAGCCCCCAGGGTCCCTTGGGGTGGAGCCGCGCGGCGACGAGCGCGGCGAGGCCGTGGCCGGCGAAGGTCTCGGCGCCGGCGTGGGTGCCGTCGCGGTAGAGGTCGTTGCCGTTGCCCTGGGTGACGGCCTCGGCGCGCGCGGCCGGCTCCCACTCCAGGTCGGCGCCCAGCGCCCGGGCCAGCCCGACCCGCAGCACCGAGGTGCGCAGCGAGGCGTGCAACGCACCGCCGGCGGCGGCATCCCCGCTGCGGTGATCCACCACCGCGACCGGCGTCGGCAGCCCTTCGCTCGAGCCGAGATTCCACCCCTGCCCCAGCACCACCAGCGTGGGGTAGGGGCGTTCCTCCGCCCCGGCGAGCCGCGCCAGCAGGCAGAGCGCGACCGACGCGAGCAGCCAGCGGGGCGGCTGCCATTGTGCGCCGGGGCTGCGCCGGACTATGCTCGCACGGGCAGCGAGGCCGCGGGCGCCGCGCCGGCCGGCCGTGCCCGGCGTCTCATACCAACGTAGGGCCGCTGCAATACCCACCGGCATGGGAAGTGTCGCCCCGTCGGCCTCACCCCCGCCGGCTCGCGCCGGCGCGCCCCTCTCCGGCGGGAGAGGGGCTCTCCTGGACCATGATCGCCGATGGGAATCGCCCTCCCGCTCCTTGCGGAGGGGGAGGGTCGGGGAGCGTGAGGCCGCGCTGGCTGTTAAAGCCAAGGGGCTTCGCAGAGGTCTCACATCAGTCTCAGCCGATCGCACCGCATCGTCGGGGAGGGAAATGGACATCGCCATCATCGGAGGCGGAAAGGTGGGCGGCACCCTCGGCAGCGGCTGGGTCGCGGCAGCGCCTTCGCGCTGCTGCGCCGCTACGCCACCTGCTCGACGAGCACGCGCTGGCGGTCGGGCTCCACCTCCAGCAGACGGAAGCGGCCGCGTGCACCCGCCCCGCCGGCGGTGAGCGCGCGCGCCTCGACGGCCAGCATCACCTCTTGCAGCCAGACCTGGCCCACCCGGCCCGGCTCGACCCGCCGCACCACGCCGGCGAAGACGGCGCCGGGGTTCTGCGCGAGGTAGCGCCGCTTCCAGTCGTCCTCGATGGCCCGCACCGCCTTGCCGTAGGTGAGCAGGCGCGCTTCCGCCTCGCGCAGCCAGCCCTCGAGCTGCTCCGCGGCGGGGAAGGCCACGCCTCCCGTCACCACGTGGGTGACGATCTGGCGCTGCATCACCAGATCCGCAAAGCGCCGGATGGGCGAGGTCACCTGCACGTAGCGGTCGCAGGCCAGCCCGGCATGCCGCCCCCCGCGCAGCGAGAAGCGCGCGGCGGGGGTGGGCGAGAACTCCCCGACGGCCTGGGGCGCGGGCTGGGCCTGGATGCGGTAGATGGCGGGCAGGCCCTGCTCCCGGCAGTAGCGCCCGGCCTCGCGGTTGTACAGGATCGCCAGCTCCTCGACCAGCCGGGCCGCCGGCCCGCCGCGCCGTATGCGCGTCAGCTTCAGGTGGGCGGGATCGCTGCGGTCGATCTCCACCTCCCAGCGCTCCGCCACCTGGGCGCCGGCCGCCTGGCGATGCTCGGCCAGGCACTGGCACAGCTCGGCCAGGCGCGCCCAATCCGGGCCTTCGGCGAACATCGCATCGGCCTGGGCATAGGTCAGCGCCGATTCGACGCGCACCAGCCCGCGCTCGATCCCCAGCAACTGCCCACCCGAGGGCGTGAGGCGGAAGCGGCAGGTGACGGTCTCCCGCTCCTGGCCGGCCACGAGCGCGAACCGCGCCTGCGAGAGGGCGGCGGGGAACATCGGCACCACGGCGTCGAGGCTGTACACCGACGACATGCGCCGGGCAGCCTCCTCGAACAGCGGATGGCCCGGCGCCAGCTCGGGGCTGGGCTCGGCGATGTGGACGGCCACCGTGATGCCCTCCGCGTCCCGCTCCAGGATCGCGTAGGCGTCGTCGGGGTCGAGCGTGCCCGGCGAGTCGATGGCGAACGCCTGCACGCTGCGGTAATCGACCCGTCCCTCGCGCCGGACGGGCTCGGCGGCCAAGCCCGCGGCGAGTCGCTCCAGCTCCGCATCGAACGGCCCCGCCACGTCGCCCCAGCGCAGCCAGATGGCGCCCCAGCCCTGCCACGCCCCCGCGGTCTCGAGCCAGCGCTTGAGCCTGACGCGCGCTTCCTGGGGCTGCTCGGGGGAAAGGCCGAGCGCGGGGGCCAGCGTCTTCCAGTGGGGCGACTGGCGCTCATGGGCCAGCAGCGAGCGCAACTGCTCGGTGAACAGGGACGCCTCGGGCTCGGCCGGCCTGGGCCAGCGCCCGGCATCGAGGGCGGCGCGCCACCGCCCCACCTGCGCCACCCAGCGCTCGCGGGCCAGCTCTTCGGCCTGCTGCGCCTCGCGGCTGCGGATCTCCTCGTCTTCGCGCGGCTGGAATCCGCCCGGCACCGGCCGGAACAGCCGGGCGCCGCGGGCCAGCGCCAGATAGAGCGCGGCGCGCGGCCAGGGGTCCGCTCCGGCGCCGAGCAGACGCGCGGCCAGCGCCGCGAAAGGCTGCGGGGTATCCTTGGGCAGTTCCCCGTGCAGGCGGGGCAGATCGAACGTCGCGGCCCGGCGTTCGAGCTCCGGCAGATGCGCCGCGAGCTGAGCCAGCGCCGCCGCAGTCACCGCCGAGGCCGTTGGCGTCGCGCCCGGTTCCGCTGCGGGCGATGGTGCCGCGGGCGACGGCGCCGCGGGCAGGGCCTCGCCCTCCCACTCGAAGGGGATGCGGTCGGCCGCGTAGCTGAGCGCCGTCCCATCGTCGAGCACCACCTGCCGCTGGGCGCCCGCACGCCCCGCGATCCACCCGATCCGCACCGCACGGTTGTAGAACAGCAGGCAGTAGCGAGGCGTCATACGGCGATCACCCGGAGGCCGCAAAGCTGTGGCCAAGGCCGCGCACCCCGCGTGAACAGGCGCCTATGGCTGCGAAGCAGCCCGGCTTTCCCCACCCGGCGCGACTTGGTAGTATGATTGAATTTTACCGGCCTAGCGCCCGCGCGGCAACCGCGACCGGCGATGGGTCGTGATTCGGCCAGGCGGTAGAAGCAGATTTCTCGCTGCGCTCGAAACGACAATTCCTTGTCACCCTGAGCGCCGCGAGGGGCCTGCGATTGATGTGCCATCGGGCGGGCTCAATCCGAGTCCCCACCCGGTATGGGCATCGGCGACCTTCATCGGTGACTCCACGTTGATCCCGCAGGAACGCATCCGCAACTTCTCGATCATCGCCCACATCGACCATGGCAAATCGACGCTGGCCGACCGCCTGATCGAGTTCACCGGCGGCCTGAGCAAGCGCGAGATGCAGGATCAGGTGCTCGACACGCTCGAGCTCGAACGCGAGCGCGGCATCACCATCAAGGCGCAGAGCGTCTGCCTGCACTACCAGGCGCTCGATGGCCAGACGTACGAGCTCAACCTGATCGATACCCCCGGCCACGTGGACTTCACCTACGAGGTCTCGCGCTCGCTGGCGGCGTGCGAGGGGGCGCTGCTGGTGGTGGACGCGGTGCAGGGCGTGGAGGCCCAGACGCTCGCCAACGTCTACCTGGCGCTGGATCAGAACCTCGAAATCGTGCCGGTGCTGAACAAGATCGACCTGCCCTCCGCCGATCCGGATCGGGTGGCGGCGGAGATCGAAGCGGTGATCGGGCTCGACGCGCACGACGCGGTGCGGGCCAGCGCCAAGCTGGGCATCGGCATCCGCGAGGTGCTCGAGCAGCTCGTCCGGCGCGTGCCGGCGCCCAAGGGCGATGCCGGGGCGCCGCTGCAGGCGCTGGTGTTCGATGCCTGGTTCGACAACTTCCTCGGCGTCACCGTGATGGTGCGCGTGATGAACGGCACCGTGCGCGTGGGGGACGAGGTGCACTTCATGGCCGCGCAGAAGACGCTGCAGGTGGCCACCCTCGGGAGGTTCACCCCGGCCCGCAAGGACACCGAGGAGCTGCGCTGCGGCGAGGTGGGGTTCCTCACGGCCGCGATCAAGGTGATCCACGATGCGCAGGTGGGCGATACCATCACCGCGGTGCACCGGCCCGCCGAGCAGCCCCTGCCCGGCTACCACAAGGTCAAGCCGATGGTGTTCGCGGGCATCTACCCCGCGGAGGGACAGGAGTTCGAGGACCTCAAGATCGCGCTGGAGAAGCTGGCGCTGAACGACGCCGCGCTCTCCTTCGAGCCGGAGACCTCGGCCGCGCTCGGCTTCGGCTTCCGCTGCCGCTTCCTGGGGCTGCTGCACCTGGAGATCGTGCAGGAGCGGCTGGAGCGCGAGCTGGGCATCTCGCTCATCACCACCGCCCCGACGGTCGTCTACGAGGTGCACCTCAGGAACGGCGAGGTGACGTACATCGAGAATCCGAACGACCTGCCCGAACCCACCCGCATCGATTACATCGCCGAGCCCTACATCAAGGGCAAGGTGCTCACGCCGGCGGAGTTCGTCGGCAACATCATGAAGATCTCCCAGGACCGGCGCGGCGCGCAGGTGGGCATGAGCTACCTGGACAGCAACCGCGTGATGATCGACTACGAGTTCCCGCTCAACGAGATCATCGTCGACTTCTACGACAAGCTGAAGTCCGGCACCAAAGGCTACGGCAGCTTCGACTACGAGCCCATCGGCTTCCGCCGCGGCGATCTGGCCAAGCTCGAGATCCTGGTCAACGGCGAGCCGGTGGATGCGCTCTCCCTGATCGTCCCGCGCGAGAAGGCGGCGGCGCGCGGCCGCGAGGTGGTCACCAAGCTGCGCAAGCACATCCCGCGGCAACTGTTCGCCGTGGCGCTCCAGGCGGCCATCGGCTCGAAGATCATCGCCCGCGAGACCATCAGCCCCATGCGCAAGGACGTCACCGCCAAGTGCTACGGCGGCGATATCACCCGCAAGCGCAAGCTGCTCGAGAAGCAAAAAGAAGGCAAGAAGCGCATGAAGCAGATCGGCACGGTCGAGGTGCCGCAGGAGGCCTTCATGGCCGTCGTGCGATTGGGCGAATAGCGCGCCTGGGAGCGTAGCGCTCCGTCATCCCCGCCCCGACCGGCCTGACGCCGCCGCCTGGCCAGCCCGCGCATCGCCATGGAACAGACCCGGCCATGGAACAGACCCGCACCACCGCCATCGTCACCGGAGCGAACCGCGGCATCGGGCTGGAGGTGTGCCGCCAGCTCGCCGGGCGCGGGCTGCGCGTGGTGCTCACCGCGCGGAACGCCGAGGCGGGTCGCGCCGCGGCCGCGGCGCTCGCGGCCAAGCGCGGCGGCGAGGCCGGGATGGTGGAGTTCCACCCGCTGGACGTCACGGACGGTGCGAGCATCGAAGCGCTCGCCGGCCACGTCCGCCGCCGCTGGGGCGGGCTGGACATGCTGGTGAACAACGCGGCCGTCTCGCTGGAGGGGTTCAACCCTGAGGTCGTGCGCCGGACGCTCGCCACCAACTTCTTCGGCCCGCTGCGGCTCACCGATGCGCTCCTGCCGCTGCTCCGCGACCACGGCCGGATCGTGATGGTGTCGAGCGGCATGGGCGAGCTTTCGGCGTTTCCGCGCGAGTTGCGCGCGGTGTTCCTCGATCCGGCGCTGGGACGCGAGTCCCTGCTGGAGCTGGTCGAGCGCTTCGGCCGGGCCGTCGAGACCGACACCCTGCGCGCGGACGGCTGGCCGCGCTCGGCCTACCGCGTCGCGAAGGCCGCGCTGAACGCGCACACGCGTCTGCTGGCCGCCGAGCTGCGCCGCACGCGACCCACCCTCGCCGTGAACGCGGTCTGCCCGGGCTGGGTGCGCACCGACATGGGCGGGCGCTGGGCCGCGCGCGGCGTGGCCAAGGGCGCGGAGGGCATCGTCTGGGCGGCCACGCTGCCCGCGGGCGGCCCGAGCGGCGGCTTCTTCCGCGATGGCCGGCCGATCCCCTGGTAGCCGCTGCCCAACACCATGCCCAACGCCTTGATACTTCCCCGGTAACCATGACCGACCGTGCAGGCTCAGGCCGCGCCACTGCATCCCGCGCCGCCCCCCAAGGTGCCGTGGTGCTGCTCAGCGGCGGGCTCGATTCCTCGACCATGCTGGCGATGGCCCGGGCGGCGGGCCACGCCTGCACGTGCCTGTCGTTCGACTACGGGCAGCGCCACCGGATCGAGCTGGAGGCCGCGGCGCGCGTGGCCCGCGCCCTGGGCGCCGAGGAGCACCGCATCGTGCGGCTGGACCCCACGGCGATCGGCCCCTCGGCGCTGACGGGCGGCGGCATCGCTCTTGGTGCCGGCTGGAGCACTGCCGTCCCGAAGGCCCGCAGCCTGGCGGCCATCGGTCAGGGCATCCCCAGCACCTACGTTCCGGCGCGGAACACGATCTTCCTCGCCTTCGCGCTCGGCCTGGCCGAGGTGCTGGCGGCGCGCCGCATCTACATCGGCGTGACCGCCGTGGATTACTCCGGCTACCCCGACTGCCGCCCGGAATACATCGCCGCCTTCCAGCGGCTGGCCGCGCTCGCCACCAAGGCCGGGGTGGAGGGTAGCCCGGTCACGATCGAGACCCCGCTGATCCACCTCACGAAGGCGGAGATCATCCGCGCCGGCCATGCCCTCGGGCTCGCCTACGCGCTCACCCACTCCTGCTACGACCCCACCCCCGGCGGCGACCATTGCGGCGCGTGCGACGCCTGCCTGCTGCGCAGGAAGGGCTTCGCCGAGGCCAACGTGGCCGACCCCACGCGGTATGGGGCGTGAGGGGGCGGGCGGGTCACCAACCGAAGCTTCGAGATCACATGCACAAGATCATCGCCGCCACACCGCTTGAGGGATATACCCTGCGCATCGAATTCGACGACGGCCTGACGGGCGAAGTGTGTTTGGCCGATCGCCTTTTCGGCCCGATGTTCGCGCCGCTCAAGGATCCGACGTTCTTCGCCCGTGTCGCCGTGGACGAGTATGGCGCCGTGTGCTGGCCCAACGGCGCAGACCTCGCGCCCGATGCCCTCCATCGGCAGATCGCCCAGCAGCGCCAGGATCGAATCTGAGCGGACAGGCTTACCGGGTGGTGCCCCGTAGAGCCTGCCTTCACCCGCCGAACGCCTTGAGCACCTTCTCGAACACGGGCAGGGCGCGATCGATCACCGGCGGGGCCACGGCCAGCGACGCCCGGAAGTGGCCCGGCCCGGCGAAGCCGCTGCCGGGGACGATCAGCAGCCGCTCCTGCTGGCAGGCGCGCACGAACGCCACATCGTCGGCGATGGGCGTGCGGGGGAAGACGTAGAAGGCGCCCTGGGGGTTGACCACCTGGTAGCCCATCGCGCGCAGGGGCGGCACCATCCGGTCGCGCAGCCGCTCGTAGTAGCCCGCGTCCACCCGCTTGCCCTTCAGCAGCGGCAGCGCGCGCTGGAAGAGCGCCGGCGCGTTCACGAAGCCGAGGATGCGGTTGGCGAGCACCAGCGCATCCATCAGCAGGGGCGCCTCGGCGGCCTGGGGGCTCACGGCCACGTAGCCGATGCGCTCGCCGGCCAGCCCCAGGTCCTTCGAGTGGGAGGTGATCACCAGCGTGTGCGCATACAGCGGGGGGAGCCAGGGCACGGGGGTGCCGTCGAAGGCGAGGTGGCGGTAGGGCTCGTCGCTCAGCAGGAAGATCGGCCGGCCGATCCGCGCCGAGGCGTTATCCAGCCAGGCCGCCAGCGCCCGCAGGCTCGCGGCGGGGTAGATCACCCCGGTCGGGTTGTTGGGGGAGTTGAGCAGCACCGCCCGCGTGCGCGGCGAGAGCAGCTGCTCGAACGCGGCGGGGTCGAGCTGGAACTCGGCCGTGGTGGCCACGGTGAGCAGCCGCCCGCCGTGGTTGGCGACGTAGAAGTCGTACTCCGGGAAGTACGGCGCCGGTACCAGCACCTCGTCGCCGGGGTTCAGCAGCGCCTTGAGCGCGATGTTGAGGCCGCCCGCCGCGCCCACGGTCATCACGATCTGCTCGCCCGTATAGGCGAGCCCGGTCGCCGCGCGCAGTTCCTCCGCCACGAAGGCCCGGGTTTCGGGCAGCCCCGCGTTGGGGATGTAGCGGTGGCGACCCGGCGCGGGATCGTCGATCAGCGCGCGCAGCGCCGCCTTGAACCCCTCGGGCGGCTCCAGCAGCGGGTTCCCCAGCGAGAGGTCGAAGACGTTCTCGGCGCCGACCTGCGCTTTCAGCCTGGCGCCTTCCTCGAACATGCGGCGGATCCACGAGGAACCCTCGATGGACTGCCGCATCACGTCGGACACGATGTGGGTCATGGTTGCTCGCTCGCCCGCAACGGCGGGCTGCGGTTGCGATGGCGGAAGGAACGCGCGCCCTTCGAGACGGGCTCCTGCGGAGCCCTCCTCAGGGACGCGGAGGCGGAGTTTCGACGGTAATTCGTCGCTGCGTCGTTCCGGGACACGTGTTCCTGCGCCCGCCCCGGTCCAGGCGCTCCCGGCGGCTACGCGCCCTTCAGGAACGGCAAGACGTGCTGGACGAACAGCTCGGGCGTCTCGACCGCCATGAAGTGGCCGCTGGCGACCTCGATGTACTTGGCGCCGCGGATCTGCCCGGCGATCTCCTTGGACATGGCGGGCGGGCGGATCGGATCGTGCGTGCAGCCGATCACCAGCGTGGGGCAGGTGATCTTGGCGAAGTCGGCGGTCAGGTCCATTGTCGTCGTCATGTTGTTCAGCGCGATGAAGCCCTCCGGGTCGTTCATCATCCAGCGGTTGCGGAAGCGCTGGTAGCGCGCCTTGTCGCCCCGTAGCAGCTCGGGGTACGAGCGCAGCAGGCTCGTATCGACCGAGGAGCGCATGCCGCCCTCCAGGATCGCCTTGACGCGGGCCGCGCGGTCCAGCTTGTGCTGGGCATTGGTCTTGGTGGCGGGGCTGGAGATGGCGAGCCGCTTCGTGCGCGCGGGATGGCGCGCCGCGAAGGCGATGGCGAGGCCGGCGCCCATGGCCGTGCCGGCCACGTGGCAGGGCCCGCTGATCTTGAGCGCGTCCAGCAGCCCCACCAGATCGGCCATGATGCTGTCGATGGTGATGACCTTGGTCTTCTCCGAGAGGCCGAAGCCGCGCTGGTCGTAGCGCAGCACGCGGAATTCCTGCTGGAAGGCCGGCAGCACCTCGTCGAAGCTTTCGATGCCCCCGCCGACCTCGTGAATCAGGATCAGGGTGTCCTTGCCGCTGCCGCTCAGGTCGTACCGGAGCACCACGCCGTTCGCTTCAATCCAGTCCATCGCATCCTCCACAGGCCAGGTTGGTGGCGGCCCCGGTATGGTGAACCCCCGCATCGCATTTCGCCGCGGGATCGGGCTCATGCGCGCCGCGCGGGTTCACCATACCGGGGCGCCGGCCCCCCTGCAATCGGGTCACCCCCACCCGGCCTCCCCCATCGAGAAGGAGGAGCCAAGCGAGCCGCAACGCCCGGCCACGGCTCAGTGCAGCAGCGGCAGGAGCCGCTCGCCGATCTCCTCCATGCGTTCGAGGAAGTCGCCGGGCAGGCGGGCCAGGTTGATGGTGAGGTGGGTCACGCCGCGCGCGGCGTAGGCGCGGATGTCGTCGGCCACCTGCGCCGGCGTGCCGACCAGCGCGCGCCGCTCGCGCGGGCTGAAGCGCACGGGGCCCTTGAGCGAAACGCCGATGGTGGCGGGGTCGCGCCCGGCATGGCAGGCCAGCGCATCCAGCTCGGCGCGCCGGGCGGCGAGGTCTTCCAGATCGAGCTCGCCCGAGGCTTTCGGTCCGATGGGGTGCCAGACGTCGCCCAGCTCCACGACGCGCCGCAGCACCCGCCGCCCGCTGCCGCCCACCCAGATCGGCGGCGCCGGCTTCTGCACGGGCTTGGGGGCGCAGGCGATCTCGTCGAACCGGCAGTAGCGGCCGTGGAACGAGGCCGATTCCTGGCTCCACAGGGTCTTGTAGACGCGCAGGTACTCGTCGGCCCGGGCGCCGCGGTCGGCGAAGTGATCCCCGAGACCGAGCGCGGCATACTCGTCCTGCCACCAGCCCGTGCCGATGCCCACGAACAGGCGCCCGCCGGTGAGCGCGTCCAGGGTGGCCAGCGCCTTGGCGGTCACGACCGGGTTGCGGTAGGGCACGATCATCACGCTGGTGCCGAGCCGGATCGTCTGCGTCTTGCCGCCGAGATAGGCCAGCGTCACGAGCGGCTCATAGTAGGTGTGCACGTCGTCCCAACCGTGCACCTTGTTCTTGAGGCGGTACTGGTCCCGTTCCGGCGGGCGCACCGGCGCCACCACGTGCTCGCTCAGGCAGAGGAAGCGGAACCCGAGCGCCTCGGCCCGCTGGGCATAGCGGGTCAGGTTCTCGGGCGTGGCAGCGGGGCCGCGGTTCTCGATGTACATGCCGATTTCCATGCGGGACTCCGGGCGAGGGCGGTGCTGCACGGCGATGGTCGAGGCGCGGCCCGTCGGGCCGGCGTGTGCGAGCGGCTGCCAGCGTGTGCCAGGGGTGCGATCGAGGGCCACGGCGCCGCGGGTGGTCCACCACGTCTATCCGGAACCGGCTCGCTGCGCCAGGGCCAAACGGTGGGGTTGGCAAGCGGCCCGTGGCGCGGTAGGAAAGGTACCACCACCGTGACTCCCGGGATCGCGATCCCCTCGCTGCGCAGCCGATCCCAGGGGCGTCTTGCCATCGCGTATCGCTGCGGTTGGGCCAGGTTCGGGGGAGTCCAAGCCGCACCCACGGGAGAGAGAGTCATGCCGCGGAACCGGATGCTTGTCGCGTTGGTCGTGGGTGCGCTCACGACGCTGGGGGCCTCGGGCGATGCCCAGGCCCAGAAGTACGGAGGCGTGCTGCAGGCCACCATCCGCAGCAACCCGCCGGACCTCTCCATCCACGAGTCGGCCGTGGTGGATACGACGGAGTCCATGCAGCCGGTCTACAACAACGTGGTCGTGTTCGATGTGTTCCAGAAGCTGGAAACGCTGGAGACGGTGGTGCCCGACCTGGCCGAAAGCTGGAACTGGAGCGCGGATGGCAAGGAGCTGCGCTTCAAGCTGCGCTCCGGCGTCACGTGGCACGATGGCAAGCCCTTCACCAGCGAGGACGTGAAGCACACTTTCGACGTGGTCCGCGGCGTGTCCAAGGCCCGCCTGAAGCTGAACCCGCGCAAGCTCTGGTATGCGAACGTCAAGGAGATCGTCACCCGGGGCGATCACGAGGTGGTGTTCAAGGTGGGGCGCTACCAGCCTTCGCTGGTGGTGCTGCTCGCGTGTGGCTGCTCGCCGGTGTATCCCGCCCATGTTTCGCCCGCCGCGCTCCGCACGACGGCCGTGGGCACCGGGCCGTTCAAGCTCAAGGAGTACGTGCGGGAGCAGCGGGTGGCGCTGGAGAAGAACCGCGCGTACTTCGTCAAGGGGCGTCCGTACCTGGACGGCGTGGTGCTCAACATCATCCGCAACCCGACCTCCCAGAATGCGGCGCTGGTATCCGGGCAGGTGGATGTGGGGACGATCAACGACACCCCCAAGCCCTTGTACGACCAGCTCAAGGCGGCCGATCCGACAGTTCAATTCGTGCCGACCCCCAGCAACGCCACGCTGAACATCATCGTCAACACCAAAAAGCCTCCCCTCAACGACCTGCGGCTGCGCCAAGCCGTGAACCTGGCCATGGACCGCAACGCACTCATCCGCAGCATCTACCAGAACGGCGCGGTGCCGGGCGGGGCCATGATCCCCGCCCCTTACGGCTACTGGGGTCTGACGCCCGAGCAGCTCAAGACGATGCCCGGCTACGGAGACCCCGAAGCCAACAAGTCCGAGGCGCGCAAGCTGCTGGCCGAGGCCGGTTACGGCCCGAACCGCCCCCTCAAGATCGTCATCTCCACGCGCACCAACCTCGCGTACACGGGCCCGGCAGCCTGGATGATCTCCCAGCTGGCCGATGTGGGGGTGCAGGCGGAGATGAAATCCATCGATACAGGCACCTGGTACGGTATGGTGGCCAGGCGCGACTTCCAGCTCGGCATGAACGCCACCGCCATCGGCGTGGACGATCCCGACGCGGTGCTGTACGAGAACTACGCCTGCAACTCCCAACGCAACTACTCCGATTACTGCAACCCCGAGCTGGAGAAGCAGTTCGATGCGCAGTCGGTGGAAACCGACAAGGCCAAGCGGCAGCAGCTGGTGCGGGAGATCGACATGACGCTGCAGCGGGAGGTGGCGCGACCCTATCTCGCCTACCGAACGTTCTACTACGCCCACCGCGCCTACGTGAAGAACTGGCTGCCGCACACCAGCATCTTCAACGGCTGGCGCATGCAGGAGGTGTGGCTCGACAAGTAGCCGGCACGGACCTGGCAAGTTGCCGGCCCGGGTGGGCCGGCATGTCGATCCGCCCTTGGGGGGAAGCGCGGCGCACCATCGCTCGGCGCACGGGGCTCCGGGGAAGCCCGCCGTCGCCCAATCTGGAGCTGAAAAGATGATCTGGCCCCGATCCGGCCGCCTGCTGGCGGCGCTTTGCATGGCCGGCGCACTGGCGGGCTCGCCGGCATCTGCCCAGAAGTACGGCGGCGTGCTGCGGCTGACCGCCAGCACGGTTCCGATTGACCTCTCCGTCCACGAGTCGGCGATCACCTCCACGGTGGCTTCGCTGGCGACCGTATACAACAACGTGGTGGTGTTCGACGTTTTCCAGCGCCAGGAGACGCTGGACACCATCGTTCCCGATCTGGCGCAAAGCTGGCGCTGGAGCGCCGATGGTACGGAACTGACGTTCAAGCTCCGCCAGGCGGTGAAGTGGCATGACGGCAAACCGTTCACCGGCCGCGACGTCAAGCACACGTTCGATGTGGTGCGGGGCGCTTCCGAGCAGCGCCCCAAGTTGAACCCGCGCAAGCTCTGGTACTCGAACGTCAAGGAGATCGTCGTCAATGGCGACCACGAGGTGACCTTCAAGCTGGGCCGGCGCCAGCCCTCGCTGCTGGCGATGCTGGCGGGCGGGTACTCGCCGGTGCACGCGGCTCACACCACGCCAACCCAGTGGCGCGCCACCGCCATGGGCACCGGCCCCTTCCGATTCCAGCAGTACGTCACGGAGCAGCGGATCGAGGTGGTGAGGAATCCCCACTACTTCGTACAGGGCAGGCCCTATCTCGATGGCGCGGTGTTCTACGTCATCCGCGGCGCGAGCACGCAAAACGCCGCGCTGATTTCGGGCCAGGTCGACGTAGGAACGGTGAATACCGTTTCCAAGCCCCTCTATGAGCAACTCAAGGCGGCCGACCCGACGCTGGTGTTCAACGAACGGGTCTCGAACGCCACGATCAACCTGATCATCAACGCCAACAAGCCGCCCTTCGACAAGCCCAAGGTGCGGCAGGCGGTGAGCCTGGCCATGAACCGCTATGCGCTCATCCAGAGCGTGTACCAGGGCGGCGCCGTGCCCGGCGGGGCGCTGATACCCTCACCGCACGGCCAGTGGGGGCTGACCGAAGAACAACTCAAGCCGTTGCCCGGCTTCGGCGATCCGGCCCGGAACAAGGCCGAGGCGCGGCGCCTGCTGGCCGAGGCAGGCTACGGCCCGGCCAACCCCCTGCGGTTCAAGGTGACCACGCGCAACGAGGCGCAGTACCCGCCGGTGGCCTCCTGGGCGATCGGCGAGCTCAAGCAGGTCGGCATCGCGGCGGAGCTGCAGACCATTGAGACGGGCGTCTGGTACGGAATGGTCGCCCGCCGTGAAGTTCAGATGGGCATCAACGCCACCGCCATCGGCGTTGACGACCCCGATGCGACGTTCTACGAAACCTACAAGTGTTACTCGCAACGGAACTATTCCAGCTACTGCAACCCCGAGCTGGAGAAGAGATTCGATGCGCAGTCGTCGGAACCGGACCAGGCGAAGCGCAAGAGGATGGTCAACGAGATCGACGTGCAGCTTCAGCTTGATCTCGCCCGGCCGTACCTCGCCTACCGCAAGTTTTACTATCCCCACCGCCCCTACGTGAAGAACTGGATTCCGCACCAGAGCATCTACAACGGCTGGCGGCTCCAGGAGGTGTGGCTCGACAAGTAGGGGCACCGCCGGCCCGCACCGGCGCGACCGCCGGTCTGTCAACGTGCACTCGGAGGCCCCCATGACCGTCGCGACAGAGTTGGCCCGGCGCATCGTCGGGCTGCGCTACGAGCAGATTCCCGCGCAGGCCATCCAGCGGGCCAAGATCGCCCTGCTCGATACGCTGGGCGTGGCGCTGGCCGGCTCCCGCGAGCCCTGCGTCGCTTCAGCCGAGCGCGCCCTCGGCCGCGGCGGCGCCTCCGGCCCGGGCCCCGGCGCGGCCACCGGCCCCACCGGCGGAGCCAGCACGGTGCTGGGGCGCGGCTGGCGCGCTCCGCCGCTGGAGGCGGCGTTCGTCAACGGCATCGCCGCCCACGCGCTGGATTTCGACGACGTCAACGAGTCGCTCTTGGGCCACCCCTCCGCGCCGCCGCTGGCCGCGCTGTTCGCGGTGGGCGAGCAGGCGGGGTCGAGCGGCCGCGACCTGCTCGCGGCGTACGTGGTGGGGTTCGAGACCGGGGCCAAGATCGGGCGTGCCGTCAATGTCGAGCATTACGTCAAGGGCTGGCATCCCACCTCGACGCTGGGCGTGTTCGGCGTGGCGGCGGCCTGCGCCAAGCTGCTCGGACTCGCGGAGGCCGAGACCGCAACGGCGCTCGCCATCGCGGCCTCCTCCGCCTCCGGGATCAAGGCCAACTTCGGCACCATGACAAAGCCGCTCCACGTGGGGCTCTGCGCCCGGGGCGGCCTGCTGGCGGCGCTGCTGGCGCGCGAGGGTTTCACAGCCAACCCTGCTGCGTTCGAGCAGGAGCAGGGCTTCTTCAACGTATACAACGGCAAGGGCACGTATGCGGAAGGGCGCATCTTCGAGCGATGGGCCAATCCGCTGGACCTGCTGGAGCCGGGGGTGGCCCAGAAGCGCCACCCCTGCTGCGGCAGCACACACTCCTCGGTGGATGCGGTGTTGCAGTTGCGGGAACAGCAGGGACTGCGCCCGGAGCAGGTGGGCCGGCTGGAGGCGCTGATTTCAGACAAGCGCATCCTGCACGTGAACCGCCCCGACCCCAAGGGCGGGCTCGACGCCAAGTTCAGCATCCAGTATTGCCTCGCGCGCGCGCTGCTGCGCGGGGAGATCGTGCTGGAGGACTTCGAGGGCGAGGGCTACCGCGACCCTGAGACGCGGCGGCTGATGGAGCGCATCCAGGTGCTGCCCGATCCCCGGTTCCTCGGCACGGCGGAGAACCCCCACAGCGCCGTGGTCAGCGTCACCACCGGCGACGGCCAAGTGCATCGGTTGCAGCTCGACCATGCGCACGGCTACGACGGCCAGCACCCGCTGCCCGATGCGGCCGTGCACGCCAAGTTCCGCGACTGCGCCGGCCGCGCGCTTCCGCCTGGCGCCGTCGAGCGCCTGCTGGACGGCATGTCGGACCTGGAGCGAGTGGCGGACGTGCGCCCGCTGGTCGCCACGGCGGGCGGCTGAGGCGGTCGCCAGCGCGAAGCGGGGTCCCTCGCGCCCGGGGACAAGTGCGTAATGGCGCGAGCCGGCGGGATGAAATCGCGCTGCGGTCACCCCCACTCCGCCTGCGGAGAAGGGGAGCGGAGGACAGCCAGGAAGCACCGCGCCGATGGGTGGCGAGTAACGGTGGTACAGCGTCACGAACTGCCGGCCGGGGGCATCGTTGAGGAGGTGCGTGTCCCGGAACCGCCGCAGTACCATCACCAGTATGTCCGGGGGCTCCAGCGCCTTTCTCCCTCCCCCCGGAGCGGGGGAGGGCCGGGGTGGGGGGCGCTTCGCGCCGCCGCCATCGCTCAAGGCTGAAACGCCGCCTCGAAGGCCGCAGAAAAGCGGGGCAGATCGGCCTCGGGCAGGCTGTTGATGCCGCCCGCACCGGCGCGGCCGCCCCCGCCCGCGAAGCGCCGGCACAGCCGATCGCAGCCCTGGGGCCGCGCCAGCGGGGCGCGCACGCTCACCCGCAGCGTGCCATCGGCGTTGGGCGCCAACGTGGCCACTGCCTCGCCGGGCGCGGCGTTGGCGGCCCGGTTGGCGAAGATGCCCAGCACGCGCCGCGCCCAGGGCGCCGCGGGAAAGCGGTAGACGCGCCCGGCCTGGCCGGCGACGATCGGCTCCAACCCGGCGGCCAGGCTCAGGTCCGCCACGAAGCCCCGCCGCAGCCGCTCGACCTCGGGCGCGTCGCGGTGGAACGCCAGCGGATCGACATACGCCGCCAGGGCCCGGTACAGGTCGGCGGGGTGATGGTGGAGATCGGCCAGGGTCTCGCCGTAGCCGTTGTAGTTGAGCAGCTCGCCCAGCGCGCTCAGCTCCGCCAGCTGCGCCTCGCCGAGCCCGAGCGGGAGCGCCGCCCGTCGCGCCGCTGCGCCGAGGTTGTCGCCGAAGGCCGCCACCACGGCCCACACCCGGCGGGAGCCCCCCAGGTGGCGATCCACCAGCAGGCTCGTGCAGACCTCGGGCGACGTATCGAGATGCGGCTCGAACAGGGGATGCTGGGGAATCTCGCCCGGCTCGTGGTGGTCGAAGTAGCGGACGCGGCAGCCCCGCTCCAGCAGGCCGAGCAGCGGCGCGCGGTTCTCGACCAGCGCCACGTCGAGCACGGTGATCTCGGCTGCGCGCACATGCCTGAGCCCGGCCAGCAGCCGCGTATCGCGCTTGACGCCGGTGACCAGCACGCTCTCCGCCGGCGCTTCCAGCCGGAGCTGGTGGAGCGCGCACAGCCCGTCGGCATCGCCGTTGAACACGTCGTAGCGCGTCATCGCCGCTCGAATCCTTCAAGCATCGCGTGCTCCCACTTCCGAGCGATGCCGGCGATCCACGCGGGGTACACCACCCAATGCCGGAACGGCGCGATCACGGCCATGTAGACGTCGCTCAGGAACCCTCGCGACTTGACGTACACGGCCATTCGCGGGGAGTTCGACCCATCGGCCGTGGCGGACCAGCCGAAGTGCAGCAGGGCGTGGATCGTTCGGTTGCTGACCTCGAAGAGCGCCTCGCTGTCGAACACATACACGGTCATCAGGTCGACGAGCTGCTGTCGGGGAGGGTCCACCCACTCGGGGTGGCTCGCCACCCGATCAGCCTCGGAAAGGCGATCGCAGAGGCTCGTTTCCTTGCATCCGGGGATCGGTAGCGTGTGCTTGCCCTGGTCCCAGCCGAAGATCCGCCCGGCCCATTCGCGGGTCTTGAGCAGAACTTCGACCGCCAGGCTGTCGGAGGAGGGGCCGGTGGTGGCCACCAGCCCGATGAACTCGCGGAACGACCCGCGGCCGGATGGCTCGACTCGCATCGGGAACCCCCAATAGTCGACCAGCCGGAAGTCGCGCGCGAGCTCATGCACCCGCCACCTCTCCCGCCGGTGCAGGGCCGAATCGAGCCTCACGGCAGACCTCCCGTCTGGTTGGCCTCGACGAGGCGGGAAACGATGCGCAGCCGCACAGCGACCTCGCGGCTCGGCACCGATCGGCCGGCGTTCCGGTCGCACCGGGCCAAGCAATGGCGGGGGCGGATCTTCGCCGTCTGCCCCGGCGGGTGCTCCGAAGCGCCCAGGCAGCGGCGCGTATCCTCGCGCCGGTGGCAGGGGGGCTCGGGAACTATGAGCCGCGCTGCGTTCCGGCCCCCGCCAGCTGGCGGCGGCCCTCCTCGAGCCAGCGCCGGAAATCCTCGGGTCCGGCCATGATCCCTGCGTGGCGGGCCAGCACGGCGTTCTCCGGCGAGAGGATCACGTAGTAGGGCAGGGCGATGGTGCTGAAGCGCTCGATCTGGAGCGTCTGGTTGGCGGCGGCGTTGGGGCCGCCATCGGTGTAGAGCTGCACCAGCACGAACTGCTCCCGCAGGGTGCGGTACACGTTCTCCTCGGCGAACACCCGCCGTTCCATCCAGCGGCAGTTGACGCAGGTGTAGCCGGTGAAGTCGATGAACACGGGCTTGCCCGCCTTCCTGGCCGCGGCCAGGCCATCGGCCAGGGAGGCGTGCCAGGGCAGCGCGTGCACGGCCTGGAGCTCGAGCAGCCGCCCGCGGCCGGGGGCGGCCGGCGGGTTGGGCAACACGGCCGCCGCCACGCGCCCGCCCAGCGCGGGCGGCATGTAGGCCTCCGTCCAGCTGTCGAGCTCGCGCCCGCTCATGCCCATGGCCAGGTACGCCGCCAGCGCGATCCCGAACGCCGCCACCGCCAGCCGCAGCGGATGGCGCCTCGGCACGCGCACCCCCGGCCAGGGCAGCAGGCCCAGCAGCAGCAGCGCGATCACCAGCGCCAGCACCAGCCACGAGCCCAGCAGCACGGTGCGGTTGAGCAGCCCCCACTGCCAGATCACGTCGGCGTTGCTGGCGAACTTGAGCGCGGCCCCAAGCTCCGCCAGCCCCAGCACGACCTTCACCTGCACCAGCCAGTTGCCGCTCTGGCCGCGGAGGCGCAGCACGGCCTGGGGCGAAAGCGCCAGCAGCAGGAACGGGAGCGCGAACACCACAGAGAACACCAGCATCCCCACCAGCGGCCAGAACACCGCGCCCTGGGTGGCCGCAACCAGTAGAGTGCCCACGAACGGCATGGTGCAGGTGTAAGAGGTGGCGGTGAAGGTCACCCCCATCAGCACGGCGCCGAGCGGCCCCTTGAGCCGTCGCGAGGCGGAATCCAGCCCCTGCACCACTCCGCCCGGCAGCCCGGTGGCGTAGAGCCCCATCAGGTTGAAGGCGAACAGGGCGAAGAAGGCGGCCACGGCCAGGTTGACCCAGGGGCTGGTGGCGAACCGGCCGATGCCCGTGGCGCCCATGAAGAAGGTCAGCGCCAGCCCGATCACGGTGGAGGAGAGCACGATGCCCGCCGCGAACAGCAGCGCCAGCCCCACGCCCGAGCGCCCCCGCCGCCCGGCGCCGGCGAAGAAGGAGACCGTGACCGGAATCATCGGGAACACGCAGGGCGTCACGAGCGCGAGCAGCCCGAATCCGGCAGCGAGCAGCAGGAAGCCCCAGGTGCCCTGGGCCAGCGCCTTCTCCAGGCTTTCGCCGGTGAAGGCGAAGTTGCCGCCGCCGTCCACGTAGTCGATGGTGCGCAGCATGTACCCATAGGCCGGTCGCGGCGGGCCGGACGCGATGCGCAGGGGCGCCGCCAGGCTCTCGCTGCGGGGCGGCGTGCACAGCCGGTTGTTGCACACCTGGTAGCGCAGCGTGGCGGCGACCCGCAGGTCGCCCGGCGCGGCGCCCGCGGGCACTTGCAGGTTCTGGTAGAAGCGCGCCGCGGGCTGATGGTACGCGAGGTCCAGCCCGAACACGGCGTCGCGCTTGACGGTGGGGTTGGTCTCATAGACCGGGCCCAGCACCTTGAGCGGCCCTGCATCGAGCTTGAGGGAGGTGGGCGGCGGTGCGAATTCGCCCTGGGGGACGACGGAGTAGGTGTACCAGCCCTTCGCGATCCGGGCCGTGATCAGCAGGCGGACGTGCTCCCCCGGCCGCGCCTCGGCAGGCTCGATCTGCGTCTGGAAGGTGGCGAGCACCTTCGGGATCTCGTCGCCATCCCCGAAAAACCCTTGCGCCCCCGCCTGCTGGCCCAACAAGACCAGCGCCAGCGCCGCGATCAGGAGGGCGAGAACGAGGGCACGGTACGGACGGGCAGAATGTCGCCGGACGTGTATTGGGATCATGCGGTGCGACCGATCGGGCCAGGTAGAAACAGTGCCGGGGCGCGGCCGCACCGGAACATCCCCGGTCGGTCCGGGGCATGCTCCCCCGCGCGGGCAGAACTCCGTGCCGGGGGCGCAGACGCCGCTACCATTACGCTCCCCCGCCGCCCGGAAGGCAAGCGCCGGCTCGGGAGGATGGCGGCCGGGGCGGCGCCCGCCCAGGTCCCGCCCTCAGGGGAAGATCTTGTTGATCTTGTCCGAGAGCGTCTTCGCGTCGAAGGGTTTGATGATGTAGTTGTTCACCCCGGCCTGGGCCGCCGCGACGATGTTCTCCTGGAGCGATTCGGCCGTGACCATCAGCACCGGCGTCTTCTGCTTGGAGGCATCCTCGTGGCTGCGGATCGCCTTGAGCAGGTCCAGCCCCGACATCTGGGGCATGTTCCAGTCGGTGATCACGAAATCGACGCGCTGCTGCTCGATCACGCGCAGGGCCTTGGTGCCGTCGTCGGCCTCCACGATGTTCTCGAAGCCGAGCTGGCGCAGCACGTTGGTGATGATGCGGCGCATCGTGGCGAAGTCGTCCACGACCAGGATGTTCATCTTGAGATTGGGCGGCATGCGTGCTCCCTCGTGAACGGATGCGGAGTCGTTGTCAGAAGCCGAGGTCGGCCAGCAACTGATCCACCTGCCCCTGCGTCTGGATCGGGACACCGGGGCCGGCACCCGGCTCCCCAGCGGCGGGCGCAGGCTTGCCGGGCACTGCCCCCATCTGGTGCTTCTGGCTGGCCAGCACCTGCACCAGCTGCATCTGCAGGCTTTCGATGAACTGGATCACTTTTTTCAGGGTCTGCCCGGTCAGGTCCTGGAAGCTCTGGTTGGCGATGAGCCGCAGGTAGCCCTCGGAGCGCTCGACGAGGCGCGCGCCGAGCCGATCGAGCTGCCCGGCGATTTCCGCATCCACCAGCGCCGCGATCGAGTCGAGCTCCGGGCCGAGCGCCGGCTGAGCCTGGCCCAGCGCCGCCAGCCCGGCGCGCAGCTCGACCGCGGCGCCGAGCGCGTCCCGCACGCGGCGCTGGTCCGCCGCGGTGTCGCGCCCCAGTTGCTCGAGCGTGTCGAGATTGGTGTTGGCGGCGCCTTCCAGCCGCTCGATCACGCTGCGCAGCTTCACCACCGCATCGGGGATGTCCTCGGTGGTGGCGCTGAGATCGGCGAAGGAGAAGTCTTTCGAGAACTCGTTCAGCGAATCGTAGATTTCCCGGGCGATCCGGGCCAGGCGGTTGTAGGGATGGTGATTCTCCCGCGTGGTGGTGACGAAGTTGATGTGGCGCATCACCAGAGCCACGTCCTCCCAGTCCTGCCGGAGCACCGCCTTGAACAGCACCGCCACCGTCAGGATCAGCGGCTGGGTCAGCTCGGGCTTGGGCAGCGTGCCGCGCTGGGCCAGCCGCGTCAGGTCGTCGAACTGCCCGGCCACGCGCCGGCCGAGCTCCCGGTACTGATCCGCCACCGCTTGCAGGCGCGGGCTGGCCTCCTCGGCCAGCGGCGCGGCCCAGCTCGCCACGCGGAACCGCAGCCGCTCCTTGTGCACATGGCGCAGCAGGCTCTGCACCAGGCGCACGATCAGCTCCAGCCGCTCCAGCGGCGCAGCGGGCGAGACCGCCAGGCTGCGGTGGCGCTGGATCAGGGCCAGGGCGTGCCGGGACCACTCCTCGCGATCGGAGAGGCTCTCCATCAACTGGCCGTAGTCGTGGCACAGCTCGCGAATGCGCGCCAGCCCCTCGAGCAGCTCCTCCCGGCTCAGCACCAGATGGCGCACGGGAATTGCGAGGGGCTGCGCGGGCTCGACCTGATGCTCGGCTGTCATGAAGGCGCTGCTCCGCGCGGCTGAAATCCGGGACCCGGGGAAGTCAATGCGGTGCCGGTCGAGCGGGCTTTCTACCACGAATCAGGCGGAAAGTTAACCT